>NZ_JBEXGR010000006.1:0-385869 GCF_040607415.1 Micromonospora sp. NPDC005291 | reverse complement strand
AGGGTGATCCGGGACTGATCGCCCTGCGGCTTGGCGCTCTGCACCGCGACCGCGACCGGCTTGCTGTCGACCGGGTTGGCGTGGGCGGCGATCGGGCCGGCGAAGACACCACCGGCGAACGCGAGACCCGCAACAGACAGCACGCTCTTACGAATGATCGTGTTCATGAGGGTTAGCTCCTTCGGGGGTAAGGACACCCAGCCGCCAAGGGGGGAACGGCGTGCGGGGTGTGAGCACCTCGTCCGGGCGCTGCACATACAAGGGGGAAAGGTTTTGGGGGTCGGCGCCTTCGGCCGGGGGCGGCCTGTGGCGCCGGGGTCGGCGGCCTACGGGCGCAGGGCTCGTGGCGCCGGGTTCAGGTGTAACGACCGGGGGGCCGGGGGTCATTCCGGGGGTGGCCCATCCATCGGCACCCTCGTGGAGGCGGTGGTCGAGCGGCCGTTCGTAGGTAACCGTAACGACCGGGGGGCCGGGGTCATTCCCGGGGATGGCCCATCCATCGGCACCCTCGTGGAGGCCGTGGCCGGGCGGCCGTTCGTGGGGACCGCAACGCTCCGGGCCGGGCATTCCAACCCCGAGGGGCCAACGCTCCAACCCTGGGGCGGCGTTCCAACCCGGGCGGCGCTCCAACCCCGGGGGCGGGGTGGCGGCCGGTGGTGCTGCGATCGTCAGGGTATGTAACGACCCCGGGCCCACCATGATTCCGGGTCACGGGTGCAGCCGGTCACACCCCGACTGCCCCGATCCGGACAAATTACCCAGGCATCTGCGGGGCTGGACTTTCAGGCCGCCCCGACCGGAATGATCCACTCGACATCGCCGACATGGGGGTATCCGGAGCGCGTGATACCCCCATGTCGGCGATATTGAGTCGATCTTGAACCCGTCGTCCTCGTCGCAGCGAACAAAATAGACAAAAGGCCGCGCTGGGGCCTGACCCACCCCCGGGGGGCCGGGGCCCCGGGGGGCCGGGACGCGTGGGCGATCCATGCCGCCTGAATGTGCGGCTTCGTGACTGTGGGACGTCTTTTGAGGGAGATGCCCGTGAAAGGGCGGACATTCCCCAAGACGGGCTGGCGCCCGTCGGAGTGCTCCGACGGGCGCCAGCTTCCGTGCGATCCGGGCGCTGCCCGGTGTGGTGCGGGTTAGTGCGCAGCACCGCCGAGGCGCTGGCGGCGACGCCAGGCCAGGGTCAGCAGCAGCATGATCGCGCCGGCGCCGACCAGGCCACCACCGAGCTTCATGGGCGTGCCGAGGCTGTCACCCGTGACGGGCAGGGGCTGCTTCTTGTGCAGCACCCGCAGCTCCGTGCTGGCGGTCCGGCCGGACTCCCGGCCCGTGGCGGTGAAGGTCAGCAGACCCGTCACCGACGGCTTGTAGCTCTTGGTAAAGCGACCCTGGGCGTTGGTGAACGCCGTGAAGCTCAGGGGCGCGCTCGCCTGGTAGGCCACCGGGGCCATGGCCACGGTGCTGCCGTCGCTGCGGCGGGCCGGCGCCTGGCCGGCAGCCGGGGCTGCCAGCGGTGTGACCGTCACGACGATGTCGACGGTCTCGTTCGGACCGAAGTTGGTGCCGGTCAGAATGACCGTCTCGCCCAGGAAGATCGTGGGCCGGTTGACGGTCAGCAACGGGGGCGCGGGCACGTATGGCGGTGGTTGAGGCGTGTCCGTGATCGTCGGCGACGGCTGCGGCTGCGGCTGTGCCGCCCCCGCCGCGGTCGGCACGGCCACCACGGCCAGGCCGACCGTGAGCGCCATAATGATGCGGGATAGCCGCATAGTTGGTTCCCTCCTACTGGTCACAGCTTGGTGCGGAATGAACTTGGGTGGTCCAAGGGCTGGCGGTGGGGGTCAGCCACAGCTCGGCCTGTCCGACGCCGGTCTTGGCGGTCAACAGGGCGACCTCCAACGTCCGTTCGGCGCCCGGGCTCGCCTCGACGTTGACCGTGGCGACCTGGCGGCGACGTTCGGTACCGCTGCCCATTGCGATCTCCGTGCCGTCGAGACGAGCGTCAAGCACACTCCCGCCCGCCGGGCTGAAGATCGACACCAAAGTGCGCATGGTGTACGGGTCCCCCGCCATGCCGAGGCCGAGGACCGACTCACTGAGACCGGACTTCGGCGCCGTCGAGCGCAGAGTTACCCGCAGCCGGAGCTCACGGCGGCCGTCGGGCTGGCATTCGCCCACCGTCAGGTTCGCCGTCGGCCGCAGGTAGTAGCCGAGCTTCGCGCCGCTGCCGTCGTTGAGGAACACGCCGACCGTCGGCACGGTGTCCTTTTCCGGAAGCGTCCCGGCCATCCGGCTGTCGCCGAATGTCCGTTGTTCCTCAGATCGGGCACTCCAGAACAATATCCGGCGTTCAGTGATAGCACGGTCAAATGCGGACAACAACACCTTCGGGTTGACATTCTTCTTGAAGAAGGCGTCGAAGACCGCAGCGGCCGACGCCGCGAAGAACTCGTCCTGCTGCGTGATGTTCAGCCGCTGATAGCTGTCGTTGAGCAGGGTTTGCACGACCTTCTCGCTGGCCAGCGGGACACCACCGGGCACCATCACCGGCCCGGTCGCCTTGAGCAGGTAGGACAGCACCACCGGGTCGACGGCGAGCACGCCGTCGACCGTGGTGCCCGTCTTGCGGCGGAACATCTCGCGGTACAACGCGGCGGCGGTCGGGAAGTGCGGGGACAGATTGACGTCGGCGGGATAGATGCCGGGCAGGTCGGTCCAGAGTGCGCGGGTCTCGGCGGGCAGCTTCAGCGCCGGGGTGAACCGGCCGAGCGAGGCACTGCTGCCCTGCTTGCCCATCTTCACCTTGCCGTTCTCGGCCTCGATCATCGCGTACGCGCCGAACATGCCGCCGGTGGCGCGCAACTCGGCGAGGTTCTGCGAGACCAGCAGGTACCGTCGCGGGCCGTTCGCGCCGAGCAGCGGCGGCAGCAGGCGGGCTCCCTGATCGGCGGCGGTGGTGAGGCTGGCCAGTCGGTCGATCTCGCCCCGCAGGTCGGTCAGCGCCTGACGGATCTGGCTGACCAGGTTGTCGGCCGGCACTGCCGCCAGGTCCCGGCGCGTACGCTGCACCGACTCGTGCACCTGGGTCAGCTCAGCCGAGACAGCGGTGAGCCGGGCCAGGTCCAGCCGACCCTCGGTGGGCACGAGGCTGGTCAGGTCGGTCCGCAGCAGGGCCGGAAACGCCTGTCGGGCCAGTTCGTCGATGGCCACGGCGATCCGTCGGACCGCGTCGGCGTCATCGCCGGCGATCGGGGTACGCCGAGCGAGCCGCCAGCCAGGGTCGGCGGTCGCGGCACGGGCCGCGCCGGACTGCTCCTGAAGAGCGGCGAGGGTCCGCAGGGCACGGTCGGTGTCCCCACCGACCACCTGGGCGCTCAACTCCCGGGCCAGGCCTGCGGCGTTGAGCAGGTGAGCACGCGCCTGCCAGCCCCGGAAGCCGATCCACCCGCCGGTCGCCAGCAGCAGCGAGCCGACAACCAGGGCACCGAGGAGTGCCCGTCGCAGTCGGGCACGCCGACGGCGCCGGGACCGGCTTCGCCGCCGGGTCGGCCGTTCGCTTTCCGTCACACCACACTCCTGTTTCCGGGAATCGGACAGAAGGTCCGATATCCCTGACGTTCCTCACACGTACCAACGAAGCTCGTACCGTTATGGCATTTCTCGTCCGTTACGCGAGGTTTCCTCGCGGATCGGCGGCGGCCTCAGGGACACGACCCGCCGCCTCGTGCAGCAGCCGCTCGATCCGGTCCACCCCGGCTGGCAGCGACATCTCCCGCAGGTACGCCTCCCGCCCCCGGCGACCCATTTCGGTGCGTGTCGGCGGGGGGATGGTGGCGGCCAGCCAGAACCGGTCGGCCAGCGTCGCCCAGTCCTCCGGCGGGCAGGACAGCCCTGCCCTGGCCCGTTCGACCAGCTCGGCCGTGTCCCCACCGGCTGAGGCGACCACCGGTGCGGCACAGGAGAGCGCGGCCTGGAGCTTGCCCGGCACCATCCCGCGCAGCTCCGGAAGGTCGCGCAACATGACCAGCTGGTAGTCGGCTGCGGCATACAGCTCGGGCATGTCGACCGGAGAGCGTCGCTCCAGGAAGCGGACGTTGTCCGCGCCCAGCTCGGCGGCGAGCCCCCGCACCCGCCGCTCCGCCGCTCCGGAGCCGACCAGGACCAGATCCATCGTCCGGTCCAGCGCCGCGGCCGCCCGGACCGCGGTCTCCAGCCCCTGCCGCGCGCCGATGGTCCCGGCGTGCATCACCACGCACCGACCGTCGCGGCGGACCAACTGCCGGGCCGCCGCGCTGGGCGTCGCCGGGTGGAAGATCCGCTCGTCGGTCCAATTCAGCACCAGCCGTACCCGGGCCGGGTCGGCGCCCGCGGCGACCACCAGATCCCGCATCGACGGCGCCGCGACCGCGATCCGCGCTGCGGCCCGGTAGATCCGGGTCATCGCGCTGCCCATCCGCGCCGCCCAGCGCCCCTCGCCCGCCTCCTCGGCGCCGTCACGGGTCCAGACGTCCTGCACATGCAGCACCGCCGGCACCTGCCCGAGCAGCCGGAGCACCCCGGCAGCGGCAAACGTCGTGGCCGGCAGTTGAAAGACGTAGAGCGCGTCCACGTCGCCAAGGAACCGGCGCGCGGTCAGCGTCGCGCTGCCGGCGAAGGAGAGATAGCTGGCCATGCGGGCTCCGGTGGACGCGGCATCCCCGAGGTACCGGGGCACCCGCCGGACGGTCAGCCGTTCGCTGTGCGTCTCGTGGTGCCAACGCTGCCGCCAGCCGGGATAGACGTGCCCGCCCGGGTAGTCCGGAAATCCGGTCAGCACCCGGACCTCGTGCCCACGCGCGGCCAACTCCTCGGCGAGGCTCCCGGGGATGAACGCCGGCTCGGGCGGAAAGTGGTACGACAGGATGCCGATCCTCACCTGTTCGCCCCCGTCCAGCATGGATCGGCGTCGGCCGGCGCGGCACCATGACCGACTGGCGTCGGGCCCGCGTACGATTCCGACAACCCCTCCCTGCGCGGCCACCGGCGTCGATGCACCGCCCTCACGGTGCGGGCACCCGTGTCCGCACCGATGAGAGGGGCACCGATGGCTGATCGCGTGTTGTTCGTCTGCCACGCCAACCTGTGCCGGTCGCCGATGGCCGAGTACCTGGCCCGCCGGTTGCTGGCCGAACGGCCCGTCACCGTGGCGAGCGCCGGCACCGACGCGATCGACGGGATGGCCATGCACCCGTACGCCATGGAGGTCGTCACCGAGAACGGCGCGGACCCGGCGGTGTTCCGGACCCGGGGGTTGCGCCCCGAGCACCTGGTCGACGCGACGCTCGTCCTGACCGCGACCCGACGCCAGCGCTCGGTCTGCACCGCGCTGGCGCCGGGAGCGCTGCACCGGACGTTCACGCTGCACCAGTTCGGCCGGCTCGCCGCGGCGGCCGAACCGCCCACCGGGTCGGCCGCCGACCCGCTGCGGGCGGCGATCGCCGCCGCCGCCCAGGCCCGGGGCCGGCTGCAACCCGCCGCCCCGGACGCGGACGACCTTCGGGACCCGATCGGCGGCACCGCGGCCGACTTCCGACGCTGCGCCGAGGAGATCGAACGGTCGCTGCGACCCCTCGCCGCGCTCATCGGGGCAGCCGGGTGAGCTCCTGGGTGTGGTCGGCGACGCCGTTGACCCCGGTGGTGCTGTCGCTGTGTCGACCGGACGTGGCCCGGTCGGTCGGCACCGACGCCTTGGGCGTCGAGGCGACCACCCGGTAGGCCTCGTACTGGTACGCCTCGGCCTTGGCGACCTTGGCCATGTTCAGCACGCAGCCGAGCAGCCGGACCGAGACCGAGTGCAGTGCGCGGGCTGCCGCGGCCACCTGGGTCCGCGAGGTACGACCCTGCTGGGTCACCAGCAGCGCACCGTCGGCCTGCACGGCCACGACCACGCCGTCGGTCACCGCGAGCAGCGGCGCGGTGTCGATGATGACGATGTCCGCCGACTCGCGCAGCGACAGCAGCAGGTCCGACATCGCCTTGGAACCGAGCAGTTCGCTCGGGTTCGGGGGGGCGGAGCCGCTGGGCAGCACCAGCAGCGACTTGTCCCCCCAGCGCTGCACGACGTCGCCGACCTGCACGTCGCCGACCAGCACGTCGGTGAGGCCGACACCGGCGTCCAGGCCCAGGTAGTCGTCGACCTTGGGGCGGCGCAGGTCCGCGTCGACCAACAGCACCCGCCAACCCGCCTCGGCCAGCGCGATGGCCAGGTTGCAGGAGAGCGTGGTCTTGCCCTCGCCCTGCAGCGCGCTGGTCACGGCGATGACCCGGGCCGGCTCGTGGACATCCACGAAGCGCAGGTTGGTACGCAGCTTGCGAACCGCCTCGGCGCGCGCCGAGGTCGCGGCGTCGCCCACGATCAGCGGCGCGGTGCGGGCGTTGGCCTCGAACGGAATCTCACCGAGCAGTGGGCTGCCGGTGGCCCGTTGCAGACCTGCGGCGTCGCGTAGCCGAACGTCGGCGACGCCGCGCAGGATGGCCAGACCGACACCGAGGAGCAGACCGACCAGGCCACCGAGGGTGAGGTTGCGGACCGGCTGCGGCGAGACGGGGCTGGCGCTCACCCGTGGGCCACTGACTACTTCGATCTTGATCGGCGTCTTGCCCTCGGGTGGTGTCTCGACCCTCTGCACGAGTTCGACGAACTTCGCGGCGAGGGTCTCCGTCACCCGCAACGCCCGGGTCTGGTCGGTGTCGGTGACCGACGCCCGCAGCAGAACGGTGCCGGTCTCGGTGGACGTGCTCACCCGGCGCTGCACCTCGTCCGCGGTGAGACCCATCGGGGTCTCGGCCACCACGCTCTGCGCCAGCCGGTCGCTGCTGAGCAGGTCGGCGTACGACTTGACGCGCTGCTGAAGGAAGAGACCACCCTGGTAGGCGTCGCTGACGCCCGAGTTGGGGGTGGTGACGAAGAAGGTCACCGAGGCGACGTACCGGGGTTGGGCCCGTACGGTCAGGAACGCCGAGACGCCCAGAGCCACCATGACCGTGACCAGCGCGACCCACCAGTGGCGACGCACGTGGCGCAATTGGCGGAGCAGGTCCATCAGGAGCGCCTCCGTGTCGGTCCGGTTACGCCAAAGAACTTCACGAAAACCCCCAAGGTCGTCTCTAAACTCGTGAAACTATTAAAGCCGCTCATACGGCTTATGTCCGGAGTTATGTATTTTCCGGCGGCGAGATGTGCGCTCGCATGACCAACCCGACAAACGCCCATTCGGCAGCGGCGAGAACGGGGAAAAGTCCCCGGGGGACCGCAGGGCGCCCAATCGGCCCAGCGGTCGCCGCCGAGGGCGAAGCCGGATAGGGTCAGCAGCGGTGTGCCGGGAAGTCTGGTCGGCAAGTGGATTCCTGCCGTCCTGTTTCCCGAGGTGAGCCCCGCCCATGACGCCCCGCACCCCACCATCCGAGCAGCGCCGGCCGAAGGTTCGCCTGTTCTCCCGATCCTCCTGGCCCGAGGCCCGGCACCTGGCCGACGTGCTGCGCACCGAGACCGTCGGTGGCGCGCTGTTGCTGCTCGGTGCCGTGACCGCGCTGATCTGGGCCAACTCTCCCTGGTCCGACTCGTACACCCGGCTCGGCGGCTGGGTGCCCTGGCCCGGCGGCGCGCGGTGGCATCTCGACCTGAACGTGGCCACGTGGGCGGCGGACGGCCTGCTGGCCATCTTCTTCTTCGTGGTGGGTCTGGAGCTCAAGCGGGAGTTCGTCGCCGGTGAACTACGCGACCCGCGCAGGGCCGCGCTGCCCGTGGTGGCCGCCCTCGGCGGGATGCTGCTGCCGGCGCTGATCTACGTGGCGGTCGTGCTGACCGCGGGCGGGGAAGGGCTGCGCGGCTGGGCCATCCCGACCGCCACCGACATCGCCTTCGCGTTGGCCGTGCTCGCGGTGGTCAGCTCGCACCTGCCCCAGGGTCTGCGAGCCTTCCTGCTCACCCTCGCCGTGGTCGACGACCTGTTCGCGATCACCATCATCGCGGTCTTCTACACCGCCGACTTCCATCCCGTTCCGCTGCTCGCCGCGCTGGCCCCGATCGGGCTCTTCGCGCTGCTGGTCCAGCGCGGACGTAGCTGGTGGTGGGCGCTGGTCCCACTCGCGATCACCGCCTGGGCCCTGGTGCACGCCTCGGGTGTGCACGCCACGGTCGCCGGCGTCCTGCTCGGCTTCACGGTCCCGGTGCTGGCCCGCCGCCGAGCGGCGGGTGCCGGCCAGCCGGCCGTGAGCGGTGCGGGGGCGGACGAGGGCGGGCTCGCCGCGCGCCTGGAGCACCGTTGGCGGCCCGTGTCGGCCGGCCTCGCGGTGCCGATCTTCGCCCTGTTCGCCGCCGGGGTCACCCTG
The DNA here is from genome assembly GCF_040607415.1 of Micromonospora sp. NPDC005291. Lineage (NCBI taxonomy): Bacteria > Bacillati > Actinomycetota > Actinomycetes > Micromonosporales > Micromonosporaceae > Micromonospora > Micromonospora sp. NPDC005291. The sequence continues at coordinate 377,490 of NZ_JBEXGR010000006.1, read as the reverse complement.
CGCGGCACCGACCTGGGCGCCCTGCTCACCGACCCGGTGGTGATCGCGATCGTCGCCGGCCTGGTGCTCGGCAAGAGCATCGGCATCTTCGGCTCGACGTACCTGCTGGCCCGGTTCACCCGCGCCGAACTGGACGAGGACATCACCTGGTCGGACCTGCTCGGGATCGCCCTACTGGCTGGCGTCGGGTTCACCGTGTCGCTGCTCATCGGCGACCTGGCGTTCGGCGCCGGCAGCACGGCCGACGACCGGGTCAAGGCAGCCGTGCTGCTCGGGTCGGTAATCTCCGCCGGGCTGGCGGCCACGGTGCTCGTGCGCCGTAACGCGGCGTACCGCCGGGTGGCGGAGCGGGAGCGGCTGGACGTGGACGGCGACGGCGTGCCCGACGTCTACCAGCGGCCAGCCGACCGCTGAGCGGGCGGCCGCGCGGGGTCGGCGCGGTGGTCGCGCTCCACCCCGGGCCGTGCCGTGGGCTTCCGGTCAGTGGCGACGCTCGGCGGGCGGCAGCTCCTCGGTCTCCTCGACCAGCGCCTCGGCCGTCGGCGCGGTGAGGTCGTCGCCCGGCACCGCCACCGCTTCGGCGCGGTCCTGCTCGTCAGGCTTGTCCGCGGGCGGCGGCTCCGGAGCGGTGCCCTCGCCGGCGAAGCCGTACTCGTTCGGTTCGTCGTGCCGCCTCATGTGGTTATCCTCCCGCTTTCCCCGGTTTCGCCTCTCACCGCCAACGGTAGGTGGTGGTCGTCCCCGGCGCAGGGCGCCGGGGATTGTCGCCCGGACCACGGGGGTGGGGCGCTCAGTGCGGCCCCGAGCAGTTGACGCAGGGTGATGATCGCCGCCGCCCCGGCCAGGCCGTTCCAGCCCGGGTCGCCGACGAGGCGGAGCAGGCCCGCCGCGGTCAGCAGGTCCAGCAGCACCCGGACGGCGATCCGGAGGGCCCCGCTGCTGAGCACGATGACCACACCGGTGACCAGGGCCAGCGCCGTTACCGCCGTGACCAGAGCTTCCATCACGTCCGACGCTCTCCCTCGGCGACCTGCCGCTGCTCCTGACGGATCTCCCGGCCCAGGAAGTAGTTCAACGCCGTCCGGATCGTGGCGATGGCGGCCAGTTGGCCGATCTGGTCGAACGACGGGGACACCGCGGTCCGCAGCACGTCGGCCGCCAACTGGAATTCGAGGCCGAGGGTCAGAAACCGGCCCAGCGAGAGCCGGATCGGAGTGAAAACGGCGGCGGTGCGGTGTCGCAGCCCTTCGACCACGAACCGCACCGCCGCCCAGACCGCGCCGACGAAGATCACCAGTGCGCCGGCCACCTCCACCACGGCAACCAGCACCTGGTCACCGTGGCGCAACAGCTCGGCCAGCCCCACCCCGGGCCGTTACCCGCCCTCGGGGCAGCTAGTCGGCACTCAGGTCAGCTCGTTCACCGCCTCCAGGATCAGCCAGAGACCGGAGATGGCGAAGAGGATCGCGGCACCGTACTTGATGGCCTTCTCCGGCAGCCGGCGACCGAGCATCCGGCCGACCAGGATGGCCAGCGCGTCCGCGGCCACCATTCCGAGGGTGGAGCCGAGCCAGGTGCCGAACCAGCCGTACTTGGTGGCGAGCGTGATCGTGGCGAGCATCGTCTTGTCGCCCAGCTCGGCCAGGAAGAACGCCACCGACACCGCCACGATCGCGGTCTTGCTGGTCTTCTCCGCCTTGCGCTTCTCCTCCTCGGTGAGCTTGTCCCCGCGCAGCGTCCACGCGCCGAAGCCGAGGAACGCCACGCCGGCCACCAGGGAGATCCACTCGGTCGGCAACACCGCCCCGAGACCCACGCCGATGGCGACCGACGCCAGGTGCACCACCGCCGTGGCGACCGTGATGCCGATCAGCACCGGGATCGGCTTGAACCGCGTGGCGAAGGTCAGCGCCATCAGCTGGGACTTGTCCCCCAGCTCGGCGACGAAGATGACGCCGAAGCTGACGACCAGCGCGGCGAAAAATCCCTCCATGACGTCCTTCCCGCTCACACCGGGAGGAGGTACAGGGGCGCCCTCGACCCGGCTGCAACAGCCTGAGTCGAAGGTCTCGCCCGCCCCTGAGAAACCGGGGCCGCGTGGCCGGATGCGAAATCGCACCAGTATGTCGACCACGACATTGGGGGCTACTCCCCTTCGCGCGATCAGCCTATCCGATCACCGGGCGGCCAGTTCGGGGTGGGTGAACAGGCTCACCGTGCCCGCGCCAGCGTGACCCCGAAGAGGCCGTCCGGGTCGGTCCAGAATTCCGTCGTCGCGAAGCCCGCCGCGCCCAGCTCCGCGGCGATCACCTCCGGGCGGAACTTCGCCGAGACCTCCGTACGCAGCTCCTCCCCCGCCGCGAAGTCCACGGCCATGTCCAGCACTCGCACCCGCATCGGCCGGGTCGCCCGCAACCGCATCTCGACCCACTCGTGCGTCGAGTCCCAGAGGGCGACATGCTCGAACGCCGCCGGGTCGAAATCAGCGTCCAGCTCCCGATTGATCACGTGCAGCACATTGCGGTTGAACTCGGCGGTCACCCCGGCGGCGTCGTCGTACGCGGGCACGATCACCGACGGATCCTTCACCAGGTCGGTGCCGAGCAGCAGCCAATCGCCGACCTCCAGCGCCTCGCGCATCGCCGTCAGGAACTCGGCCCGCTCGGCGGGCATCAGGTTGCCGATGGTGCCGCCGAGGAACACCACCAGCCGTCGGCCGCCGGTGGGCAGCCGGTCCAGTTGCCGGGTGAAGTCACCCACGATGCCCCGGACCCGCAGGCTCGGGTAGTCGGCGGCGATCTGGGCGGTGGACCCGAGCAGCGCGCTGACCGACACGTCGAGCGGGACGAACGTGCCCAGCCCTCCACGACGGGTGAAGGCGTCCAGCAGCAGCCGAGTCTTCTCCGACGAGCCGGAGCCCAGCTCGATCAGGGTCTTGGCCCCGGTCAGCGCCGCGATGTCGGGGGCGCGCACGGCCAGCACGGCCCGCTCGGCCCGGGTCGGGTAGTACTCGGGAAGGCGGGTGATCTCCTCGAACAGCTCGCTGCCCCGGGCGTCGTAGAACCACTTCGGCGGCAGCCACTTCTGCCCGGCGCTCAGACCGGTCCGGACGTCGTCGCGCAGGCCGCGCTCCAGGTCACGCTCTTCGAGGTAGATCTCCAGCGGTTCCGCGGTCATCGGTTCACCTCTCAGCTCGATCAACCGTTGCCTGCCCGACCGGTGCGGCGCTCCGGCTCGGCAGTGGACGTACGCGCACCTCGCCCGCCGTGGCGATGACCAGATGCCCCTCGGGCACCGCCCGCCACCCGGGATCGTCGTCGTGCGGCTCGGAGGCGAGCACCACCGAGCCCGGCGCCTCGCGCACCGACAATGCGTGCCCGGCAACGCTGGCCACCGCCTGGTGCCCGTCGGTGAGCAGCAGGTTGAGCCGCGAGCCGGGGGCGGCCGCGGCGACATCGGCCACCGTCCGCCCGACCGCCTCGGCCGGGTCCTCGCCAGCGCGCAGCCGGTGCCGCACCAGCGCCCAGAGCAACGCCGAGTCGGTGGCGGCATCCAGGGTGAGCAGGTCACGCACCGGCAGGCCGGCGGCGAGCGGCACCACGGCGTCCGGCCAGCCGCGGACCACGCCGTTGTGGCTGAACAGCCACCGCCCCTCGGCGAACGGCGCGGCGGCGCCGTCGAGCACCGCCATCCCGACGGTGGCCGAGCGCACCGCCGCCAGCACCGCGCTGGTGCGGGTCACCGTCGCGAGCTGGGCGATGGTCGGGTCGCTCCAGATCGGCTGCGCCCGTCGGTAACGCACCGGCTCACCCTCGCCCGGGTACCAACCGACGCCGAACCCGTCGGCGTTGATGGTGCCGCCGCCGCGCATGTCGCGAGGCGCCCAGGACTGCCGCACCAGCGAGTACGGAGGGTCGAACAGAACCTCGGCCAGGGTGACCGGCGGCCCCAGGTAGGCCACATGCCGACACATCAGCGCACCTCGCGCACCCGGCCGCCGGTCGCGCGGCGGCTCACCGGTGCGACTCGTCCGGTCGGGCGTCACGCGCGCAGCGGAAACCACTGAAGATCTGCCGGCGGATCGGATAATCCCAGTTGCGGAAGGTGCCCCGGCAGGCGGAACGGTCGGTGCCGAACGAGCCACCGCGCAGCACCCGGTGGTCGTCGCCGAAGAAGACCTCCGAGTATTCGCGGTAGGGAAACGCGGTGAAGCCGGGATGCCCGGTGAACGTGCTCGACGTCCATTCCCAGACGTCACCGATGAGCTGGTGCACACCCAACGGCGAGGCACCCGCCGGGTACGCGCCCACCGGCGCCGGCCGCAGGTGGCGTTGGTCAAGGTTGGCGTGTGCCTCGGTCGGGTCGTCGTCGCCCCAGGGATAACGGCGGGACCGCCCGGTTGCCGGGTCCCAACGGGCCGCCTTCTCCCACTCCGCCTCGGTCGGCAGCCGCTTGCCCGCCCACGCCGCGTACGCCTGCGCCTCGTACCAGCACACGTGCACCACCGGCTCGTCGGCGCGGACCCGGCCCCACCGGCCGAAGCGCTGATATGACCAGTCGTCGCCGTCACGGTGCCAGTGCATCGGCGCGCTGAGCTGCTCCCGAAGCCGGTGTGCCCAGCCGACCGGGCTCCACCAGCGCTGATCGGTGTAGCCGCCGTCGGCGATGAAGGCTGCGTACTGGCCGTTGGTGACCGGGGCGGCGTCGATGACGTACGCCGGGAGGTCGACGCGGTGCGCGGGGCGTTCGTTGTCCAGAGCCCACGGGTCGGTGTCGGTGCCCATGGTGAACTCACCGGCTGGGATCAGCACCTCCCCGCCGACCCGGGCCGACGGCTCCGGCGGCGACGGGGCGTGCAGCACCGCCGGCCCGGAGCGCAGCTGGTGGGTGGCGAGCATGGTCTCGTCGTGCTGCTGCTCGTGCTGCACGATCATGCCGAAGGCGAACCCGTCGGCGACCAACGGCCGCTCGGTGAAGGCCACCGCTTCGAGCAGGTCGTGCACCTTGTCCCGGACGGTGTCCAGATAGGCGCGCGCCTCGGCTGGCGGTAGCAGGGGCAGCGACGGGCGGTCCCGGCGCGGCTGCTTGAACGCGTCGTACAGCTCGTCGATGTCGCACCGGACCGGCTCGCGGCCCCCGACGTCGCGGACCAGCCAGAGCTCCTCCTGGTTGCCCACGTGGGCAAGGTCCCAGACGAGCGGCGACATCAACGGTGAGTGCTGACGCATCAGGTCGGCGTCGTCGACCACCTCGGTCAGCAACGTGGTACGGGAGCGGGCCCGTGCCAGCTCCACCGCGATCCGGTCGCGCAGTCTCTCCCCGTCGGCGTGTCCCGCTCGCAACCCCGGCTCACTCCTCGCACTCACCGCGCCACCCTTCGTTCGCGACTGCGGGGCTCGCAACCCCGGCTCACTCCTCGCACTCACCGCGCCACCCTTCGTTCGCGACTGCGGGGCTCGCAACCCCGGCTCACTCCTCGCACTCACCGAACCGCCTGCGCTCGCGACTGCGGGGCTCGCAACCCCGGCTCACTCCTCGCACTCACCGGTCTCCCCTCTTCGCGGCGGCCAGCCGCCGTCGTACGCCTCGCTGGATCTCGTCGTGGGTGCCGGCCGGCAGGCTCAGCCGGGGCAGGGTGGTCAGGGCCAGGTCGAGCAGGGCCGTCGCGGCGGCGGCCAGCGCCGGGTCGGCCAGCCCGTGCCGGGCGGCGGCCGACCAGCGGTGCGCGACCGGCGCGGCGATCGTGTACGCCCCGCGCACCGTGCCCGGGTCGGCGAAGAGGGCGGTCAGCACCGCCAGCGGGAGCCGCCAGTCCCGGTCGGGCTGGGCGTCCAGGTAACGCAGCTCCAGATAGCCGCGCGGCCGCACCGGCGGAAAGAGGGTGCTGACGTGGTAGTCGAGGTCATCGGTGGTGGGCGGTTGGGGCAGCGCGCCGTCGAGCCAGTCGGCAAAGGTCACGCCGGGCGGGGCCGTCCAGTCCGGGCCGTGCCGGCGCAGGCAGAGCAGCGGCGCGGCGAGCACGTACCGGATCCAGGTGGTGGTCGGGTCCTCGTCGACGCGGCCGGGCATCCAGACCGGGCGGGTGCGGGCCGGGTCGATGGCCAGCCAGGCGGCCATCCGGGCGGAGGCCCAGCCGGTGCGCCGCCCGGCGTGTCGGGGGGCGGAGGCGAACGCCGCGAGCAGCGGCGGCCCGACGGCGTGGGCCGTGGCCCAGCGGTCAGCGACCTGGTCCGGCTCACCGGCGTCGAGGCAGACCTGCAGGCCCGCGGTGCTGTACATCATGGTTCGGCCAGCCGGACCGCGCCGGTCGAAGGCACCCCGCATCGCGCGGTAGCGGGGAGTTTCCAGCACCGGGCGGGGCCGTCGGTGTGGGTCGATGCCGCTGCGGCCGAGGATCAGCCCGGCGGCGGCCAGCAGGTCGGTGACCTGGGCGATGTCGGCCTCGGTGGCCTGGATCAACGCGGTGACCGAGGGACGGGGCGGGGTGGAGATCTCCAACTGGCCGCCCGGCTCCAGGGTCACCATGCTGCCGTGTCGCAGCGGCTCGACCGGGCTGGTGGCATCCAGCGTGGCGGGGCTGTGCCGCCCCAGCGCCGCCCGCAGCCGCGTCGGGTCGACGGGGCGGGCGGGATCGGCGGCGTCGTGCACGGTCCATTCAAGTTCGACGCCAGTGTGTGTCGGTGGGCCGGTCTTGAAGCAGATCCGGGCGAGGTGCCGCCCTGCGGCGGCGGACTCGCGCAGGATGGCGCTGCGGTCCAACTCAGGCGACGTGACCATCGGTGGGGCCCCCTCTCCGTGCGCCGGCTTCGGGACACTGTGCCACCGTAAACCCACCCACCGACACCGTCGGGGGCGTGCGCGGCGCCACCAACCTCTGTCTAACAGACGAATTTCCGATGCAGGGCGGAACTGAACCGCCCCAGCCGCCGGCCACTCACTCCGGGGTGGGGCGGCCCGTCCGCGGGTGCGACGGCGTGGCCTTCGCCGATTCGGACGGCTTCATCGTGGGCACCAGCCGCTGGCAGTACGCCTCGACATCGGCGGCACTGCCTGCGGCAGTCACCAGCCTTCCGAAGGCCGGCGTGCGCAGCGCCTTCTCCCGTTGTGCGGGCTTCTTGGCCTGCCAGGCGCGGCACAGGCCGTGCAACTGGCCGCCGGTCGCGGTGGGGGCCGACGGTGTCACGGTGAGCGACGGCCTGGCGGGCGACGGTGTACCGGGTGACGCCGATCGGCTGGGCTCGACGGTGCGCCCACCGGACGGGGGCATGCTCTGGTCGGGGGTCGGTGACGTGCTGGACGGTGCCGGGGGAACCGGCTCCGGTGCCTGGTCCCGGGTGACCGCGGCGAAGGCGGCGCCCGCCGTGGCGGTGGCCGCCAACGCGCCGATCCAGGCCACCGCGCCCGTGGTCAGGCGACGACGGTGCGGCCGGTGTGGCACGGACGGCGCCGGGTTGGCCCGGGCGGCCCGGAACGCGGCCAGCGCGGCCTCCTCGCCGGCCAACTCCCCCGGCCGGATCGGGCCGGCGGCTGCGGCAAGCAACCCGGACACCGGCTCGGCTGGGGGTACGACCGGGGCAGACGCGTGCACCTGAAGCGACGTCGCGTCCGCCTCGGTGGGCGTGGGGGGGCGGGCCGGATCCGGCGCGGTGTCCGCGTTGGCGCGGGCCGAGTCGAGCAGGCGTTCGGTTTCGGCATGGTCGGCCCGCCGGAACGGGTTCATCGGGAATCCCCTCACGTCAGCCGTCCGCCGGCTCGACGTGCGGCGCCCGCAGGGACGGGCCGCTGCCCGTGCGGGCCGGCGGCACCCCCTCGACCTCTGACGGCCAGGCCGGGGTCTGCCGCTCCAGCAGGGCTGCGAGCCGTCGCAAACCTCGGTGAGCGGCAGTCCGGACGGCACCGGCCCGGCGGCCCAACACCCGCCCGGCGGATTCGGCGTCCAGACCTATCACGGCCCTCAGCAGCACTGCTTCGGCCTCGCGGGGAGGCAGGGTGGCGATCAGTGCCAGGGCGGTCTCGGTGCCGATCGTCTCGGTGGCCCCCTCGGCGGTGTCCGCGTCGCTGGCCAGGTCGACGAGCGCGTGCACCGGGACCGGCAGGGACGGCCGACGACGCAACCGGCGCAGGTGGTCCATCGCCCGGTTGCGGGCGATGGTGATGGTCCAGGCACGGAACTCGCCGCCGGTGAAGCTGGGCAGGTCGCGGGAGATCTGCAGCCAGGTCTCGGAAGCGACGTCCTCGGCGTCCGCGCCGACAAGGACGGTCAGGTACCGCAGCAGACCCGGCTGGAGGTTGCGGTAGAGGACGCGGAACGCCTCCTCGTCCCCGGCCTGTGCTGCGCTGACCGCCCCCGACAGCTCGCCGGTCATCCGCGGCCCGTGGATCGCCCGACGCGAGTCAGCCCGATCAGCCGCGCTGAGGTGGACCACGCGGTACGAATCGTCCGCCCGACCAGCTCCCGCACCCGCACCGCCCCCCGCCGATCTCATCGCGCCCCGCGACCGAGGTGGCCGAAGCGGGGCGTCTGGGCCAGCGCCGGGACGGTCGGCTCGGCGCGCTGCCCACCGAGGTCGCCGGGCGGGCCCGAGCCGGGCTAACGCTAGGAGCGGACCAGCAACCCGACAAGTCGGCACCGTGTCACGGAAGAGTGACAATTTTCAACCCTGTGGGACGGCGTGTGGCCGTAACGGTCTGGGGCCCGGGGACGCCAACGGCGTCATAAGGCGGTCGGTTGCCACTTTCAAGCATCCGTACGCCGAAATATGTCGGATTTCATTACGCCAGGTTGTCGCGTCGTCACAGAGATCGCAACGTCCACAGAGGTCAGGCCGGACGGGCCAGTCCGTACCAGCCGCCCGGCCGACCAGCCGCGGCGCGCCGCGACGCGGCTGTCTAGGTACGGTATTGCGGTGTTGTCATCGGAGGTCGTGCTCAGCGGTCGTTACCGCTTGGACGAACGTGTCGCCACGGGCGGTATGGGCGACGTCTGGCGTGCCTCCGACCTGATCCTCGGCCGGCAGGTAGCGGTCAAGGTTCTGCTGCCCGCCCTGGTCTCCGACCCCGACTTCATCGCCCGGTTCCGGGCTGAGGCCCGGATCATGGCGGCGCTGCGGCACCCCGGCATCGTGCAGGTCTTCGACTGCGGCGCGGACGACCTGCCCGACGGCGGTCGGGCGGACTACCTCGTCATGGAGTTCGTCGCCGGCGAGCCGTTGTCCAAGCGGATCGAGACGGCCGGCCGGCTCGACGTGGCCGAGACGATGTCGATGGTGGCCCAGGCGGCCGCGGCACTGAACGCGGCGCACCGCGGCGGCATCGTGCACCGCGACGTCAAGCCCAGCAACCTGTTGGTGCACGAGGACGGCACGGTCGTCCTGGTGGACTTCGGCGTGGCCCGTTCCCTCGACATCACCAGCATCACCAGCGCCAACGCGGTGCCGGGCACCGCCCTCTACATGGCCCCCGAGCAGGCCGCCGGCCGACCGGTCAGCGGTGCCACCGACATCTACGCCCTGGGCGCGGTCACCTACTGCTGCCTCACCGGCAGTCCGCCGTTCACCGGCGACAACCCGCTCCAGGTCGCCGTCCGACACCTGGACGACGAGCCGCCGGAGCTGCCGCACGACATCCCGGAGGCGGTCCGCGCCCTGGTGTCGCGGGCCCTGGCCAAGGATCCGCTCGACAGGTTCACCAGCGGTGCGGCGATGGCGGAGGCTGCCCGGACCGCGGTCACCGACGGCGAGCCGCCGACGGCGATGGCGACGCCTGTCGCGCTGCGCGACGCCGGTCCGGGCACCCGCACCGCCGCGCCGGCCGGCGCGGCGGTGGCGAGTGGGGCGGAGCGTCGGCGGCGGCGACGGCGGGGCCCCCTGGTCGGCGCGGCGGCCGCCGTGCTGGTCGCGTTGGTCGGGCTCGGCGCGGCGCTGGGCGCGACGCGCGATGCCGGCGAGGATCCGGCGGTCAACCTGCCGACCACCTCGCCGACGGTGGCGCCGACCGGCCAGCTGGAGCTGCCTGCGGCGAACGAGCAGATCGCCACCGTCGACCCGGGCCGGCCCGATCGGCCGCCGCCCGCCCCCGACGACTCCCCGGCGGCCTCGGTCTCCGCCACGCCGAGCACGAAGCCCAGCCAGACAACCAGCCCGCCAACGCCGACGCCGACGGTCCCCACGTCGCCGTCCAGCGCGCCGCCGACGACCGAGCCACCGGCGACCCCGTCCGGTCCGCCCCCCACCACGAGCCCGCCGACCGTTCCGGAGCTACCGGAGGGCCTTTGAGCCGATCGGCGTCCCCTCCGAGCAGTCCCACCAGCACCGAGATCCCCAAAACGGACTTACGGCACCGAAGACGCCTCTAGGCTCCCAGCAGGTCATTTCCACCATCTGCTGCGGGAGCCTGGGTGAGCGCTGAAAAGCTGGTCGTGATCGGTCAGGGATACGTCGGACTGCCGCTGGCCATGCGTGCCGTCGAGGCGGGGCTGGACGTGGTCGGCCTTGACGTCGACGCCGACCGGGTGAAGCGTCTGGCCTCCGGCGAGTCGTTCGTCGAGGACATCCCGACCGACCGGCTGGGCCGGGCGTTGGGCAGCGGCCGGTACCACCCCAGCACGGAGTACACCGATGCCGAGGGCTTCGACATCTGCGTCATCACCGTGCCGACCCCGCTGCGCGACGGGACCCCCGACCTGAGCTTCGTCGAGCAGGCCGGCGTCGGCATCGGCCGGTACGTACGCCCGGGTTGCACGGTGATCCTGGAATCGACCACATACCCCGGCACCACCGAGGAGCTGTTGCGCCCGCTGCTGGAATCGGCCAGCGGGCTGAGCAGCCCCGGCGACTTCCACCTCGGCTACAGCCCCGAGCGGATCGACCCGGGCAACTCGACGTGGCGGCTGGAGAACACCCCGAAGGTGGTCTCCGGCGTGGACCCGGCGTCGCTGGCCCGGGTGGACGGGTTCTACCAGCGCCTCGTGGAACGCACCGTGCCGGTGGACTCCACCCGTGTCGCCGAGCTGACCAAGCTGATCGAGAACACCTTCCGCCAGGTCAACATCGCGCTGATCAACGAGCTGACCATGCTCTCGCACCATCTGGACATTGACGTCTGGCAGGCGATCGACGCCGCGGAGACCAAGCCGTTCGGCTTCCTGCCGTTCCGGCCCGGCCCCGGTGTCGGGGGGCACTGCCTGCCGATCGACCCGTGCTACCTGTCGTGGCAGGTCAAGCGCCGCCTCGGCCGGCAGTTCCGGTTCATCGAGCTGGCCAACGACATCAACCACGAGATGCCCGAGCACGTCGCGCAGCGGATCATGGCGGGGTTGAACCGGGACGGCCGGGCCGTCAGCGGTGCCCGCCTGCTGCTACTCGGTCTGGCGTACAAGAAGAACACCGGCGACATGCGGGATTCCCCCGCGGTCGACGTGGCCCGCCGGCTGCAGGCTCTCGGTGCCGAGGTCCACGCGGTCGAGCCGTACGCGGAGGCGCACCAGATCCCGGCCGGGGTCACCGTGGTCGGGCTCACCGAGCGGGAGGTGCGCGCCGCCGACGCGGTGGTGGTGGTCACCGACCACGACAGCTTCGATTACGAGCTCGTGGTCCAGCACGCCCGCTACGTCTTCGACACCCGCAACCGGTGCGTCGGCCCGATGGTCGAGCGCCTGTAGACCCGGCACCGCTGGCCGGTCCCGCCGCCGGGGAAGACGGCGGGGCCGGCCGGCGGATGTCCGTCCGCGACAGCTGCCCGGTCGGAACAGCGTCCGTTACTGGTCGGCGAGCGCCTCGACGATGGGGCGGGACAGCGCCCGGCGTGCCGGCACCACCGAGGCGAACAGGGCGGCCAGCACCGCGACGCCGAGGATCAGTAAGAGTTGGCCGAGCGGCAGCACCACGTGGAAGTCGCCGCCGAGGCGGGCCAGCAGGGCCATCGCGGACGCGCTGACGCCAGCGCCGAGCCCGACCCCGAGCACCGCGCCAACCAGCGCCATCAGCACCGCCTCGACGGCGAGCACCGCGCGCATCCGCCCTCGGGTGAGCCCGACCGCCCGCAGTACGGCGTTCTCCCTGGTCCGCTCGACCACCGACAGGCTCAGCGTGTTCGCCACGCCGACCAGGGCGATCACCACGGCCAGGCCGAGCAGCGCGGTGACGAAGGCGAGCAGCATGTCCACCGTGCCGGTGAGCATCTTCTTGTACGCACCCTGGTCCATCAGATTCACCGTCGGGTAGCGGCCCAGCACCGCTTCGATCGCGTCCCGGGCCTGCTGGGCGCTCACCCCGGCGGCGGGGTCGATCTCGGCCAGGAAACCTCGCTGACCGGGGAAGAGCGCCGCGAAGTCCGCGTCGACCATGTCGATGACGTGACCTGCGGGCGCACCGTTGCCGGGCGTGTCGTCGGTGACCACGGCGGCCACCCGGTACGACCGCCCCCGGACGGTCACCGGGGAGCCGACGTGCCAGCCGCGTGCCTGCGCCAACTCCCGGTGCACCAGCACCTGCCCCGGCCCGACCCGGGCGGCGTCGCCGGCCAGCACGCCGCTGAGCGTCCGCCCGACCAGCGCCGGGTGGGCCGCGCGGACCTCGACGTCGGCCACGACCGTGTTGCGCTGCTCGTGCACCACACCCAATTCGGGGCGGGCGGCGAGCTCAGCGGCGAGCGCGGCGGGCAGGTCCTGACCGATTCCGCTGACCACGAAGTCCGTCCCGATCTGGGCATCCACGCTGCGTTCGATGCCGTCCTTGGTGCTGCGCGCGCCAACCATGAACGCCGACACCAGTCCGATCCCGATCACCAGGGCGGTGGCGGTCGCGGCGACCCGACGCGGGTTGCGGACCGTGTTGGCCACCGCCAGCTCACCGGTCGCCCCGAGCAGGTGGCGTGCCGGCCAGCCGAACACCCGGGCCAGCGCCGGGACGAGCACCGGCCCGAACAGCACGATTCCGAAGAAGGCCAGCACTCCGCCGACCGCCACCAGCAGCAACTGACCGGCGCTGGCGGCCCCGGCCAGCGCGGCGACACCGACGGCCAGCACCACCGCGCCGAAGGTCAGCCGCACCCGACCAGCGCCCTGGCTGGGCTGCACCGCGGCGTCGGTGAGCGCGGCCACCGGGGCGACCCGTGTCCCCCGCCACGCCGGCAGCAGGGCGGCGCACACGGTGAGCGCGGTGCCCAGCAGCAGGCCGGTCACCACGGTTGAACCGGTCACGGTCAGCCCACCGGTGACCGGTACGTCGAGCCGGGGCATCAGCAGCCGCAGTCCGCCGGCGAGGGCCACGCCGAGCAGCACCCCGAGTGCGGAGGCGGCCAGCCCCAGCACCGCGGACTCCAGCAGGGCGGCCCGGAAGACCTGCCCCCGAGTGGCGCCGATCAGGCGTAACAGCGCGGTCCGCCGGGTGCGCTGCGCCAGCACGATCGCGAAGGTGTTGGCGATCACGAAGCCGGCCACCACCACGGCTACCCCCACGAAGATCAACAGCAGCATCCGGAACTGGTCCACATTGCGGACCGCGTCCTCGACGGCCTCGTCGAGGATCTGCTGGCGACTCTTCACGGTGGCTTCGGTGCCAGCCACGGCGCGCACCCGCTCGGCCAGCGCCGTGACGGAGGCGCCCGGCCGAGCCGCCACCATGATGCGGCCAAAGCCCCGCTCACCGCTGAGAGCCAGCGCGTCCGACCCGACCAGGCCGACGAACGGACCGCCGACGTCGCGGGCGGTGCCAGCCACGTCGACGGTACCAACCAGGGTGTACGGGCGGGCCGCGCCGCCGGTGCCGCCGATGCGAACCGCAGCGCCCAGGGCGAAGCCCTCCTCGGCCACCGTCGGCGCGTCGAGCACCACCTCCCCGGCTCGGTCGGGCAACCGGCCGGCGACCACGTCGTACGAGCGCAGGGCGTCCTCGGTGGGGATGGCGACGAGCATGGTGAAGCCGAGCACCGGCCGACCGTCGGCGCCGACGATCCCGGCGGTGTTGGTGAGCTCACCAGCCGCGGCGGCCACCCCGTCGACCGCACGCACCCGGTCGACCAGGGCCGGGGGCAACACCTCGCGGCCGGCCGAGTAGACACCCAGATCGGTGTGCCGGTCGAAGGTGCCGGCCCGCTCGTACGCCCCGGCGCGCATCCCGTCGACGAAGATCATGGTGCCGGCGACGAACGCGACACCGAGCACGACGGCCAGCGCGGAGAGCAGCATGCGCAGCGCCTCGGCGCGCAGCGAACGCAGGGTCAGGCGGATCATGCGGGGCTCCCGGTGCCGGTGGCGGATCGGACCCCTCGACGCTATGGCCGGCGCTGGTCCGTTGATCTCCACCTGCGCGCTCGACCTGCGTGCGTCCCGGGTCGCGGTGCGCCCGCCGGCCGGTACGACCCAGGTCGTACGCGGCGTCATCCGCCGGGTGTGACCAGCCCACTCTCGTACGCCAGCACAACGGCCTGGACCCGGTCACGCAGCTGGAGCTTCGCCAGGATCCGCCCGACGTGGGTCTTCACCGTCGCCTCGGCGACGTGCACCCGGGCGGCGATCTCCGAATTGGACAGCCCCTGTGCGACCAGCAGCAGCACCTCCCGCTCCCGTTCGGTGAGCTGCGCGAGCCGAGGGTCGGTGCTCGGGGTGGCGCCGAACTGCCCGGCGAACCGGTCCAGCAGCCGCCGGGTGATCGACGGGGCCACCACCGAGTCGCCCTGTGCCACCACCCGGATCGCGGCCAGCAGTTCCTCCGGCGGGACGTTCTTGAGCAGGAAGCCGCTCGCCCCGGCCTGCAGGGCGGCGAACGCGTCCGCCTCGGTGTCGAAGGTGGTCAGCACCAGCACCCGGGGCGGACCCGTGGGCCGGTCGGCGCAGAGCCGCCGTGTCGCCTCCACCCCGTCCATGGTCGGCATCCGGATGTCCATCACGACGACGTCGGCCTCGGTGCGGGCGAGCACCCGCAGGGCGTCCGCGCCGTCGATCGCCTCCCCGACCACCTCCAGGTCGGGCTGGGAGTCCAGCACCATCCGGAACCCGGCGCGGATCAGTGCCTGGTCGTCCACGATCACCACTCGGACCGTCATGCCGCGATCACCTCCGTTGCCGGATCCGACGGTAGTGGTAGCCGGACCTCGACCTGCCAGCCACCGGCCGGCCGGGTGCCGGCGGTCAGGCTGCCGTCGTACACCGTCACCCGCTCCCGCATACCGAGCAGACCGTGACCTCCGGACGGCGTTGGGCTGACCAGCGGGCGGCCCCGACCATCGTCGACCACCCGGACCACGACGGCCTCGGCCGTGTACGCCAGGACGACCTCGACGCCGGCACCGACGCCGGCGTGCTTGAGCGCGTTGGTCAGCGCCTCCTGCACCACCCGGTAGACGGTCAGCTCCAACCCCGGGGGCAGGGCCGGCGGTTCACCGGTGACGGTGCTGCGGATGCGCAGCCCCGCCTCGCCGAACCGGGCCAGCAGGTCGGGCAACTCGGCCAGGGCCAGGCGCCGGTGTTCCGGGTCGGCGGCCACCACGAGCCCGTCGGCCCCGACGGCGGGGCCGGCGTCGCGCAGGACGCCGACCAGCCGACGCATCTCCTCCAGTGCCTGCCGGCCGGTGTCCGCGACCACCTTCACGGCGGTGCGGGCCTGCTCGGGGTCACGGTCGAGCATGAACCGGGCGCCGTCCGCCTGGACGATCATCACCGCCATGCTGTGGGCCACCACGTCGTGCAGCTCACGGGCGATCCGGGTGCGCTCCTCGGCGACCGCCGCGCGGGATTCGGCCTCCCGCTCGCGTTCCAGGGTCGTGGCCCGTTCTTCCAGGCTGAGCACATAGAGGCGGCGGGTCCGCACGTTCAGCGCGACCAACCACACCGCGCCGGTGACCAGCGCGTACCACAACGCGGTCACCCACCAGCTGACGACGCCCGGAGTCTGCGCGGCGGCGAGCAGCACGCCAACGGCGGCGACCGCGCCGGCCAGTACGCCGTCGCGCAGCCGCCTGCCGTACTTCACCACGCTGTAGAGCGCGATCAGGACGGCCACGTCGTAGATGAGCGGGCCCCACTCGGCGATCACCTGGATCAGGGCGAGCGCCGCGACCGCAACGGTCACCGCGCTCGGGTGGGACCGGCGGAACAGCAGGGCCACGGCCATCCCCGCGCCGACCAGCGTGGCCGCCCAACCGCCCGGCTGGTTCACCGCCGCGGCCAGGGAGACGAGCACCACCAGGGCGGAGACGCCCACGTCGAAGGCGACGCCGCGTAGCGGGCGGCCGAACATCGTGCGTCTCACGGTCACCCAGCGTACGTGCAGGAAGGCCCGGCTCAGTCGCCGAGGACCTCACGCAGGCGGTCGATCTCGACGGTCTGCTCGGTGGCGACCGAGTTGGCGAACTCGTTGAGCGTCAGGTCGGAGCCGACCGTGAGCAGGTTGGTGGCCATCTCGATGGCACCCTCGTGGTGCTCGGTCATCATCCGGACGAAGAGCCGGTCGAAGTCCGCGCCGCGGGTCGCGGCGAGCTGACGCATCGCCTCGGGTGACTGCATGCCGCGCATGGTGCCGTGATCGTGCCCCTGGACCTCCGCCGGCAGACCGCGGGTCTGCAGCCAGCCACGCATCATGCCCATCTCCGGTCCCTGGCTGGCCCGGATGCGATCGGCGAGGGCCCGGATGTCGGGGTCGGCTGCCCGGTCGGGGGCGAGCTCCGCCATGGCCAGGGCCTGCGCGTGGTGCGGGATCATCATCCGCACGAACCAGACGTCCAACGAGTTGTGCGGCGCCGGGCCGGCATCGCGGACCTCGTGGGCCGCGCGGGTGGACGCCGACTCACCCGGGCGGCCGGGCGCGATGACGGTCAGGTCGGTGGGTACGGGGCTGACCGTCGGCGTTACGGCGGGCGCGGAGACCGGCCGCGCGGCGCCCGTTCCGGCGTCGCCCCCGGCGCGGACCACGATGAAGGCCACCAGTGGCAGCACGAGCGCCAGTGTGACGATCGCCAGGGTTCGTGCACGCCGATTGGTCATGGGCCACTCCCTGGGGTCGAGGTCATCGCGATGTTATCCATTGAAGAAGACACTTTGATGTGAGCCAGGTCACATCGACGTTCTTCTCCGGACGGTAACGTGTCGACCATCATCTCCCCCTTGCGAAGGGCCTCGCCGATGATCAGACTCCACATGCCACGGTTACGACAACTGCGCATCATGGCGCTCGCCACGACCGGTCTCCTCGTCGCCAGCGTCCTCGTCGCCCCGGCGAGCAACGCCCAGGTGGTGCCACAGGCGGCCCCCGCCGCCGCGCCCACCAACACGATCCCCGGCGTCGACGAGATCGTGAGTAGCCCCAACCTGCGGCAGATCGCCAACCTGCCCAAGGTCGCCCCACTGGACGCGACCAACAGCGACATCGCCTTCCAGGGCAAGTACGCCTTCGCCGGCAACTACAACGGCTTCGTCATCTACGACATCTCACGACCGAGCGCGCCGACGGTCAAGGCCCGGGTGCTCTGCCCGGGGTCGCAGAACGACATCTCGGTCCACGGCGACCTGCTCTTCCTCTCCACCGACTCGTCGCGCAGCGACGACTCCTGCAACAGCACCACGCAGGGGGCGGACGTGAAGGGGTCCTGGGAGGGCATCAAGGTCTTCGACATCAAGGACAAGGCCAACCCGCGGTACATCAAGTCCGTCGAGACGGCCTGCGGCTCGCACACCCACACGCTGGTGCCGGGCAAGGACCGCAAGGCCATCTACCTGTACGTCTCGTCGTACAGCCCGCGGGCCGAGTTCCCGGACTGCCAGCCGCCGCACGACTCCATCTCCATCATCAAGGTGCCGCTGAAGAAGCCGACCGACGCCGCCGTGATCGCCGCCCCGAACCTCTTCCCGGACGGCGGTTTCCCGGGCAGTGGAACCGGGTCGGCGACGACCGGCTGCCACGACATCACCGTCTACCCGGCCAAGGACCTGGCCGCCGGCGCGTGCATGGGTGACGGCATCCTGCTCGACATCAAGAACCGCGAGGCACCCCGGGTCATCAACCGAGTCCGGGACACGGTCAACTTCGCGTTCTGGCACTCGGCCACCTTCAACAACGCCGGCACCAAGGTGATCTTCACCGACGAGCTGGGCGGCGGCGGGGCGGCGACCTGCAACGAGGCCATCGGACCCAACCGGGGCGCGGACGCCATCTACGACATCACCGGCCGCGGTGACGCTCGGGCGATGAACTTCCGCAGCTACTACAAGATCCCCCGCAACAACGCCGACACCGAGAACTGCGTGGCCCACAACGGCTCGCTGATCCCGGTGCTCGGTAAGGACATCATGGTCCAGGCGTGGTACCAGGGCGGCATCTCGGTCTGGGACTTCACCGACTCGGCCAACCCGAAGGAGATCGCCTTCTGGGAGCGCGGTCCGCTCTCGACCGACACGTTCGTCGGCGGTGGCACCTGGTCCGCGTACTACTACAACGGCCACATCTACTCGAACGACATGGTGAAGGGCCTGGACGTCCTGGAGCTGAACGACTGGCGCACCTGGACGGCGAACCTGACCCGCTACAAGGAGCTCAACGTGCAGACCCAGCCCAGCTACCTGAGCTGGTAGGCACCCGAGCACCGATCTCGTAGGCACCGCGCGCGACGCCGGGCCCGGTCCCCGATCCTCGGGGGCCGGGCCCGGACGCCATGGGGTTGATCGACGGCTCTGCACCACACCGGTGCGGCCTGTCCGGTTTCCGGAACCGGGCCACCTCAGCCGGCCGCACGCACACGTCCGCGCGCTGATGGGAGACTGGTCACCACGACCGGGCCAGCGCGGGCGGCGGGCCGGCCACCGTGCCAACGTGGTCAGACGTGAAGCTTGCCGCCGCCGACGCCCCGCCCTCCCCACCCGAGCCGACCGCACGATGGCGTCCCCACCCGCTCGACCTGGTGGCGGTCGTCCTCGCGGTCGCCGGGGCGGCCTGCGCACTGAGCGGGCTGCTGCCCCGCGCCGAGACCACCGACACCCTGCACCGCGTCCTGCCGCTGCTGCTGTTCCTCGGCACCGTGATCGTGCTGGCCGAGCTGACCGCCGTGGCCGGGGTCTTCGACGTGCTGGCCAGCCGGCTGGCCATCGCCTCCCGGGGCAGCTGGGCGGCCCTGTTCCTGCTCTGCGGCAGCCTCGCCACGCTGACCACCCTCGTGCTCAACCTCGACACCACCGCGGTGCTGCTCACCCCGGTGCTGCTCGCGCTGGCCCGCACCCTGCACGTCCCGGCCGGCCCGCTCGCGGTCACCACGGTCTGGCTGGCGAACACCGCCAGCCTCCTGCTGCCGGTGTCCAACCTGACCAACCTGCTGGCCGCCGACCGGGTCGGGTTGGCCCCCCTGGCGTACGCGGCCCGGATGGCGCTGCCGCAGCTCGCCGCCGTGGCGGTCACCATGGTACTGCTCTGGTTCGTCTGGTGGCGGCGGGACCGGCCGGCCGGCGGACGCTTCGTTCCGCCGGCCCGACACGTGCCCGCCGATCCGGTGCTGCACCGCACGGCGCTGGCCGGTTGCCTGCTCTTCGTCGCCGGCATCGTCGCCGGAGTGGAGATCGGGGTCGCCTCCACCGTCGCGGTCGCGCTGGTGCTGCTCGGCTTCGTCGTCCGTTCCCCCGCCACGTTGCGCCCGGGTCTGGTGCCGCTCCGGCTGCTGCTCTTCGTCACCGGCCTGTTCCTGGTGGTGCAGACCCTCGGCCGGTACGGGCTGGACGACCTGGTCGCCGGCCTGCTCGGCGCCGACGGCGGCGCGGCCGGGGCGCTGCGCGCCGGTGGGACGGGCGCGCTGCTGGCCAACGGGGTGAACAATCTGCCGGCCTACCTGGCCGGCGAGTCGGTGCTGCCGATCGGCGACGAGACCCGCCTGCTGGCCCTGCTGATCGGCGCCAACGTCGGCCCACTGGCCGCCCCCTGGGCGTCGCTGGCCACCCTGCTGTGGTTCGAGCGGTGCCGGGCGGCCGGGGTGGCGGTGCCGGTGACCCGGTTCGTGCTGACCAGCACCCTGCTCGCGGTCACCGGCACGCTCGCCGCGGTCGGCGCGCTGCTGCTGGTGAGCTGAGCGCCGACCGCCCGATCGATCGTGCCGGCTGGCGTCACCCGTCGGCCCGCTCCACGGCGAACATGAAGCAGCCGTACACCACGTTGCGGCTGTGCAGTTGGTGCACCGCCGGGTCACCGAACAGCTCCGCGATCACCGCCTCCGGGTCCGTGCCGTCGTGCAGCCGGCCGCCGTGGATCCGGCCCTGGCGGTTGTACGCCCGCAGCACCTGGGGTCGCCCCCGCCAGGCCGGCGGGTGGACGCTCGGCGCGTCCGGGCCCGGGCACGCGGTGGCGTGCGCGAAGACCGGGCCGATCTCCCGGTACGGGCCGGAGGCGACCGGGGGCGGGTAGCCGAAGAGCAGCAGCGCCTCCCCCGCCTCGGCATCGCGCAGGCAGCAGCGCAGCGGTTCCCCGCCACCAGCCGCGAGCGCCTCGGCGGGGTGGTCGTCGGCGTCGCGGCCGGTGCGGCGGATGGTGTCGAGCGCCTCGGCCGGCAGGGCGAGGACGCGGAACGTGGTGCTGTTCGTCATACGTCCAGCCTGGCCCGACGACGGCGCGAATACTGGCGGCGATCGGACCTGGCGCTGGGCGGGGCCGATCAGCCGCGGTACACGGCGAGCTGGAGTTCGGTGACGCCCTTCTCCGGGGTGTCCGGGCAGTAGTCCAGGTACACCTCACGGGCGAAGCCGTCGGTGCGGTAGCCGTTCTCCTCGATCCACCGGGCGAGCGCCTGCATGCTCTGTTCGACGTCGTCCATGGCACCGTGATGGATGATCGTCGCGGCGGTGGTCACCGCGGGCAGGTCGACCACGGCGACCTCCCCGGCCGCTGACGCCTCGACCGCCGCGACGGTGACCCCGGCGTGCACGACGACCGCCTCGCCGTCGGCTGCCTCGTACCAGGCGATGGTGGGCCCGGCCGGGCGGATGCCGGCGGCGTCCAGCCGACGGAACAGCTCCGGGTAGAGCGGCTGGATCACCGGGCCGATGTCCTCGGTCTGGTAACTGGGCGCGACGGCCGTCAGCTCCGCGACGCGGACCGGCGAGATCTCCTTGAGTACGACGTCCTGGGTTGTCATCGTTCCCTCCGACTCGATCGTTCGGAGCCTCGCCTCGACGGCCGCCAACCGGGCGGTGTCCGCGGACAGGCGGGCCGCCAACTCGGAGCGGCGTAGCCGCAGCATCCCGCGCAGCTCGGCGACGTCGACGGCGTCATCGACGATCGCGCGCACCTGCTCAAGGGTGAGACCCAGGTCTTTGAGAGCGATCACCCGGTTGAGCCGGCGTAGCTGGTCGGCCCGGTAGAAGCGGTAACCGGTGTGCGGGTCGACGCTGGCCGGGCGCAGCAGGCCGATGCTGTCGTAGTGGCGCAGCATCCGGACCGACACCCGGCCCAGTCTGGCGAAGTCTCCGATGGTGAACATGGTCCCCCCACGCTCGTCCCTGACACCGTGTCAGAGTCAAGCGTGGTCCGCGGGGTCGTTCAACGGCGGGCCGGACGCGGGCCGACCAACCGGCGGACCATCGGCGCGGCGTTCCACTTCGCCGCGCCAACCAGATCGCGGGCGTGCTCCAGGACCGTGTAGTCGGGCCGGGTCTGCCCGTCGGCGAGGGCCAGGTCCAGGTCGTTGCCACACCGGGTCAGCACGGTGTCGAAGTCCCGGCGGACCGGCTCCTGCAGGTCGTAGCCGAACGAGCGGTGCAGCCGGGCGAAGAGCGGCTTGTACAACCGGACCCGCTCGTGCAGGCCCGACGAGTACGACATCGGGTTCTTCGCGCGGCGCAGGATGTAGTCGGGCAGCACGTCGGCGAACGCCCGCCGGACGATCCACTTCTCCTGCCCGTGGCGCAGCTTCAGATCCAGTGGCAGCCGCATCGCCAGCTCCACCACGCTGAGGTCGAGGAACGGCACCCGGGCCTCCACCCCGTGCCCCATGGCGGCCCGGTCGACCCGCTGCAACTCCGTACGGCACAGGTTGCGGATCCGGTGCAGGAACAGTCGACGGGCCGCGCTCGGGCCGACCTGGTGATACATCGGGTACCCGCCGAACAGCTCGTCGGAGCCGTCGCCGGTGAGCACCACCTTGATGCCCAGGTCACGCAGTCGCCGGAAGATCGGCACCGAGACGACCGCGTTGATGATGTCGCCGTACTC
This sequence comes from Micromonospora sp. NPDC005291, assembly GCF_040607415.1. Lineage (NCBI taxonomy): Bacteria > Bacillati > Actinomycetota > Actinomycetes > Micromonosporales > Micromonosporaceae > Micromonospora > Micromonospora sp. NPDC005291. Next base: position 355,315 of record NZ_JBEXGR010000006.1, on the reverse strand, counting down.
GGTCAGCTCGGAGATCCGGATCGCCTCGCGCACGTCGGCGAGCCGGATGTCGCGCGGGCGCAGCTCGACCACCACGTGCGGCACGTCGAGATCGGCGGCGAGCCGCCGGGCGTACGCCACGTCGGGGCTGTCCGCCACGCCGACCGTCACCGCCACGCAGTCCGGGTGGATGTCCCGCACCTGCCGCAGGGTCAGCGAGCTGTCCAACCCGCCGGAGAGCACCACCCCGACGGTCAGGTCGGTCTCCACCCGCATTCGGATCGCGTCGCTCAGCGCGGCACGGACGAGCAGCGCCGCCTCGTCCGGGTCGTCGATGACCGGCAGGCCCTCACCGATGGTGAGCAGGTCCACGTACGGGCTCAGTCGCACGTGTCCGTCCGCATCCGCCCAACCGTGGTGCCCGGGCGGCACCTCGGCGATCGGAGCGCCATGCCCGACGAGCGCCTTGACCTCGGAGGCGAGGTGCAGGCAGCCGGGCCGGCGGGACCAGTACAGCGGCTTGACCCCGAGCGGGTCGCGGGCCAGGTACGCCCGGCCGGTGGCCCGCTCGACGACCGCGAAGGCGTACTCACCGCGTAGCCGGGTCACCGCCGCCTCGCCCCACTGCTGGAACGCGGCGAGCAGCACCTCGGTGTCACTCTCGGTACGGAACGCCTGCCCCAGGCGGGTCAGCTGCGCGCGCAGCTCCCGGTAGTTGAAGATCTCGCCGTTGAAGCAGAGCAGCCAGCGCTCGTCGGTCGAGGTCCACGGCTGTACCGCACGGTCCCGGTCGACGACGCGCAGCCGGCGGGTGCCGGCGAGCAGCCCGTTCTCGGACCGGGTCTCGGTCACCTCGCCGCGGGGCGCCAGGACGGCGAGCATCCGCCGGAAGGTCGCCGGGTCGGCTTCGGGGCCGATGCTCAACGCGATGCCGCACATCGGCTCAGACCCCCATCTCGGCCTCGTACGCCCGGCGTAGGCGACGCCGGGCGGTGGGCGCGAGACACAGGTGCCAGGCCTGCCCCTCGTCGATCACGTTCAGCTCCCCGGTCTCCTGCCGGGCCAGCAGCAGCTCGGCCAGCGTGTCCCGCGCACCGAAACGCTCGAACCAGGCCAGCTCGACGTCGACCGAATAGCCGAGGCAGTGCCCGCTGGGCAGCATCGCGGCGTAGCCCAGGCGGCGCAGCCGGTACTGGTGCTCGGCACTGCGGACCAGGCTGGTCACCCAGAGTGGTGGGGTGGCCGGAGGCGCGGCAGCGGCGAACTCACGTCCGAGGTCGTTGAGCAGCGCCACCACCTCGCGCCGGGCGCGGCGGAACAGCAGCCCGGCGGTGCGCGGGGTGGAGTCCGGTTGCAGACGGCGACGGAGCCCACGCGCGGCCCGGCCCAGGATGGTGGCGGGCTGCTCCTGATAGCGGAAGCGCAGCAGGTCGCGGCGGCGCAGCCACTCCAGGTCGACCAGGTCGGCGCTGCCGTTGACCTGGTCGTCGGTGACGAAGGTCGGGGCGTCCTGCCACCACAGCACGTCGATGCGGGAAAGCAGGTAGATCCGGACCAGCGCGGTGAGGTCCCGCGCCGACGTTCGCTCGTTCGGCTGGTAGCGGGCCATCTCCAACAGCAGCGTCTCGCGCGCGCCGATCAGCCCCTGCGGGGTGGCGTCGAGGACTGCGGCGAGCGCTGGCTCCCGCAACCGCTCGTCGATGAGCACCTGCCGAGCCCGGGTGCTCGCCGCGTCAGCCAGGGCGCCGACCTCGACCAGCAGCTCGGCGACGGCGACCCGGTAGGCGGCCAGGTCGGGCGCGGCGGCGGGAAGGCGGCGGGGCGGCGCGCCGGAGGGCCGGCGGCGGGCCGGGGCGGTGGGCGACACGGGCGAACCGGGTTGCTGTCCCGAGCTACGGCTGGGCACTCGCATGACGGGTCCCTCTCTCCGATCACGGCACTGGGTGGCTCGCCCTAGAACACACCGTAATCATCGGGACCGGAATAGACCGAACAATCCTCCTATCTACCCCGAAGGGAGCGAGCCGTCCGGTTGGGTGCGCTCGATCGGCGGCGGGGGTGCGGCCCGTCAGTCGCCGTCCGCCGGCACGAGGCCCTGCACCTCGGCGTACGACGGCAGCCCCTCCGGCGCCGCGAGGCCGCCAGCGCGTACCCCGTCGGCGGCGGCGAGCGCGGCGGCCAGCGCTGCCCGGAACAGCAGGGAGCCGGTGCTGACCCGGGCGACCCCGGCGCCACCCAGCTCGGCCAGCCCCGGCCCGCCCGGCTGGTACAGCGCGTTCACCGGCGCGTCGATCCGCTCGGTGAGCATGTGCAGCGTGGCCAGGTCGACGATGCCGGGCACGAATATCCCATCGGCGCCGGCGGCCCGGTAGGCGCGGGCACGAGCGAGAGTCTGCGGCAGCGGGTCATCCACCCCGAGCCACCAGGTGTCGGTCCGGGCGTTGACGAACAGACCCGGCACCGCCGCCTTCACCGCGGCGATCTTGTCGGCGGTGCCCTCGGGGTCGGCGAGAGTGCCGTCGGCCCGCCCGTCCTCCAGGTTGATCCCGACCACGCCGAGCCCGGCCAACTCCGCCACGTACCCGGCGACCGCCGCCGGATCATCGCTGAACCCGGCTTCGATGTCGACGCTGAGCAGCACCGGCAGCTTGGCGAGCCGACGGGCCAGGGCCAGGGTCTCCGCGGCGGTGGCCCCGGTGCCATCGGGCCGGCCGGCAGCCGCGGCGACCCCGAGACTGGTCGTGCCGATCGCCGGGTGACCGCGCGCGGCCAGCGCCGCCGCAGAGGCGTGGTCCCAGGCGTTCGGCAGCAGCAGGGGTCGCCCGGCGTGGTGCAGGGCGCGGAACTCCGCACGGTGGTCGGTCATCGGACGCTCACTTCCACGCTCGTCGGAACGCGCAGGGTCGGGTGCGGCTCGTGGCGTAGGTCGGCCCGGATGCGCCGACAACGTTCGCGCAGCACGTCGAGCACCCCGCCGGCGAGGGCCAGGGCGTGCCGGTCACCGGGGCAGCCGCGCTCTCCCGCCCCGAAGGTGAGCAGCCCAGCATCGTGCCGACCCGGTCGGAACATCGCCGGCTCGGCGAACACCCGCGGGTCGCGGTTGGCCGCGTCGAACCGCAGCAGCACCGGGCTACCCGACGGCAGATCCTGCCCGCCCACGTGCACCGCGGCGGTGGTGACTCGGCGGGTCGCCCGTACCGGCGGGTCGAGCCGCAGCACCTCGGCCAACACCTCGGCCGTCCCCGCCGCGACCGGTGGTCGGTGGTCGGGCGGGGGCAGCAGGTGGTGGGCGGCGGCGCCGATCAGGCCGGCGGTCGCATCGCATGCCTGGACCAGCAGACCGATCAGGTTCGCCCGTACCTCCGGTGCGGCCGGCGGCGCGAGCGCCAGCAGCGTGGACACCGCCCGGTCGGCCCGCCGGGCCAGCGCCTGGTCAACCCCCGGGTGGTACGCCGCGGCGACGACCGCGACCGCCGTCCCGGCGGCTGCCGGATCGGCGAGACCGAGGCGGCCGGCCAGCACCCGCAGCGGCACCGGCCGGGCCAGTTCACGCATCACGTCGAGACGGTCACCGGCCCGGTCCAGGACGGCGACGGTCAGTCGGGCGGCCTCGTGTCGCAGCTCGTCCGGGTCCAGCTCGGCCAGCGCGGTCACCACCATCGCCCGGCGCTCGGCGTGCCGCTGCGGCGGACTGAACCGGCTGACCGAGGCGCGCAGCCAGGCGAGCGTGCCGGGCGGACCGCTGTCGACGGCCGGCACCCGGAAGGCCGGGTCGGTCAGCGCCGCCCGCACGTCAGCGTGCCGCGTCACCCACCAACCGCGCCCAGGCGCGAACGAGGGCGGGCCGCATTCGGGCGTTTCCGCAGCGGGAGCAATGGCAGGCCATCGGTGAGTCACCGCCCAACCGTAGAAGCCGAACCCTTCGCCCCCCACCGAACAATCCCGCCCCGCCACGCCCTCAAGATCGTGCTCGATCGTGGATCGAGTGGCCTCCGGCGGTGCCGGAGGCCACTCGATCCAGGATGTTGTACCGCCTGCCTCTGGCCGGCGGCCCTGCGTCAGGCTCGGCCGCTGGTGGGCGCCGGGGGTGAGACGGGGGCGAGGGTGCTTTCGGGAACGTCCAGGGTTTCGGCCAGGGCGGCGCGGCCGGCCGGGGTGAGACGGACCGCGCGGCCACTGCCCTGGGTGATCCAGGCCAGGTCGGTGAAGCGACGGCAGAGCGCCGCGCCGAGTGCTCCGGCCAGGTGCGGGCGGCGCTCGGTCCAGTCCAGGCAGTCGCGAACCACCGGGCGTCGAGCGGCGCGCAGCACGTCCACCGGTACGCCCAGCTCCGTCGCCCACGCCCACCCGTCGGCGGTCAGCGCCAACCCGCTGGACCGGTCCAGCCGTCCGTCGGCCAGGAGCGCGTCGTACATCAGCACGCCCAGCCGCCCGGCGAGGTGGTCGTAGCAGGTCCGGGCGTAGGTCAAGGCGGCGCTGGTGGTCGCCGCGCGCAGCGAGCCGGTCGGCGCGGATGGGGTCGGGGCGTGTCCGGCCAGGTGCTCGATCAGCTGGGCCACCGACGGCCCGGCCAGCCGCAGGTAGCGGTGCCGCCCCTGCCGCTCCTCGACCAGCAACCCGCCCCGGACCAACCGGGTGAGATGGTCGCTGGCCGTCGACGGCGCGACTCCGGCACGGCGGGCCAACTCCCCGGCCGTCCAGGCCCGGCCGTCGAGCAGCGCGAGGCAGATCCCGGCCCGCGTGCCATCGGCCAGCAGAGCGGCCAACTCGGCCATGCCCTGCCCCTCGGTGCCACCACTCATGGCCCCATCATCGCCCCGACCATCAGCGCGCCGAACGGCCGGGTCCGGTGTGCGTGCCGGCCCACACGGCGGGTGCGCACCTCTTTACAACGTTGTATCCATCGTTGTAAGAACTAGGGCACACACCGCCCACTCCCCCGAGGCAGGTCCACATGCGACACCTTCGCCGCGGCGGCGCGCTCGCCGCCGCGCTCGGTCTGATCCTGGCCGCGACCGCGCCCCTACCCGCCGCCGGCTCCGACGGTCCGTCCCGCTACCGCAATCCGATCTCGGTCGGCGTGGGCGACACGTTCGCCGACCCGGTCATCGTCCGCGGCGACGACGGCTTCTGGTACGCCTACGGCACCACCGACCCCCTGCGCGAGGGCGAGCACGAGTTCCACCGGGTGCCCACCGCCCGCTCGGCCGACCTGGTCGACTGGACGTACGTCGGGGACGCGTTCGGCCCCGACCAGCGCCCGCCGTACGCAGCGTCCGGGGCGGCCTTCTGGGCACCTGACGTGCGCCGCCTCGGCGACCGCTGGGTCATGTACGTGACGGTCACCGACACCACCGTCTCCACCGAGGGCAGCGACTACGCCATCGGCGCCGCCACCGCCCCCACCCCGACCGGGCCGTGGACCTTCGCCGCCGAACCGGTCGTCGCCCCCCGTCCCGGCGGTGGTGGCGGCTACCTGTGGACCATCGACCCCAGCCAGTTCACCGACGTCGACGGCCGCAGCTACCTCTACTACGGCAGCTACTACGGCGGCATCTCGGTCACCGAGCTCAGCCCCGACGGGCTGACCGCCGTGGGCGCACCGACGCAGGTGGCGATCGACAACAAGTTCGAGGGCAGCTACGTGCTGCGCCACGACGGCTGGTACTACCTGTTCGCCTCCACCGCGAACTGCTGCGCCGGACCGGCAACCGGCTACTCCGTCCAGGTCGGACGTGCGCGCAGCCCACGCGGCCCGTTCACCGACCGCGACGGCGTCGCGCTGACCGCGTCCCGGGCCGGTGGCACGCCGGTGCTCACCCAGAACGGCAACCAGTGGATCGGCACCGGCCACAACGGTTTCCTCACCGACCTGTCCGGTCAGGACTGGATCGTCTACCACGCGATCGACCGCGCCGACCCGTACCTGGACGAGCCGTTCGGCATCAACGAGCGCCCGATGCTGCTGGACCGGCTGGACTGGATCGACGGCTGGCCGACGGTGAACGCCGGCGCCGGCCCGTCCGAGGGCGCCCGGCCCGCGCCGGTGACGACCGGCCGGGTCGATGACCGGTTCGACACCGCCGGGTTGACCGGCTGGCGACGCGACGCCGGCGAGTGGCGGGTCGCCGACGGCCGGCTCACCGGCAACGGCGCGCTGACCAGCCGTACCACCGTGGGCGGGGACGTGCGCGCGGAGGCCGACCTGCGGCTGACCGGCGCGGCCAGCGCCGGGCTCACCCTGGGCGACCGGGTCCAGGTCCGGATCGAGGCGGCTGGCGGCCAGCTCGTCGCCAGCGACGGCCGTCGCCGGGCCACCGCGCCGCTGCCCGTCGGGCTCGACCTGGCCGACCCGCACAACCTGGCGATCGAGGTACGCGGGCAGCAGCTCGTCGCCGAGCTGAGCCCGGCCCGCCTCGGCGACCAGCTCGCCGTGGTGTCGCTGCGACTGGACCGTCCGATCGGGGGTCGACCCGGGCTGACCGCCGCCGGTGGCCAGGCCGAGTTCGACAACGTCAGCGTGGCCCGGCTGTTCCAGCCGGCGAAGCGGGCGGTGCCCGAGCCCCGGGCCGGGGCGCCGCTGCGGGCGTACTCCGACGAGTTCAGCGACGGGCTGGACGGCGACTGGTGGTGGGTACGCGAGGACCCGGCGGCCGCCGTCGCCGGCGGCGCGCTGCGCTGGCCGGTGCAGGCCGCCGACCTGACCGGCACGGGCAACACGGCGGGCGTGCTGCTGCGCGACGCGCCGAGCGGCAACTACGTCGTCGAAACGAAGGTGACGCTGGACCTGGGCGAGGAGACCGTCCGCAACTACCAGCAGGCCGGCCTGGTCGCCTACGTGGACGACGACCGGTTCGCCCGGCTGACCCAGGTGGCGATCTGGAACACCCGGCAGGTCGAGTACGGCTACGAGGTGCCCTTCGCCGGCCAACCGGTCTACGGCGGCAGCATCGTCGGCGCCCCGGCCACCACCACCTGGCTGCGGCTCGCGCACCACGTCGACCCGGCCAGCGGGGAGCACGAGTTCCGGGCCGGCTCCAGCCGGGACGGGCGTACCTGGACGTGGGGTGCGGTGTGGACCTTCCCGGCCAACACCACCCCCCGGATCGGGCTGGTCGCGCACGGCGGCGCCGAGCCGCCGGTCACCGCCGAGTTCGACTACCTGCGCTTCTACCGCTGAGTCGTCCGGAAGGGCCTTCCGTCAACGCGTGGCGTTCGACGGGGGCCCTTCCCCGCGTGCCGTTCCGCGGCGGCGTGCCACCAGCCGGGCGGGCTCGGCGCGGTGAGCGTCGCGGTCGGCTGATCGGGATGCAGGCCGAGGCGCCGCAGAACAGCCGCCTCGATGCCGACGTCCACCCAGCCGTGCCAGCGCCCGTCCGGGCCGACGCCACAGGCCAGGTCCCAGGAGATGTCGCTCGACCCGAAGGGCATCCAGTCGATGCCCCGGTCACGCAGTCAAGCGCGGACGGCAGCCATCGGCTGCGGACAGCCGGGTGTGTTCTCATAGGTCGCGATGGTGACCCGATCCGGGTGCGGAGCGTTCATGGCCACCATGATGCCTCACGGAGGAGCCACCGCGTGCGCGTCAGCATGGCGACCAGCGCTGGTCGGGCCGGCCAGCCGAACGAGGACTTCTTCGGCGCTGTTCCCGGCGCCGCCGTGCTGCTGGACGGCGCCGGCATCCCGGGAAGCGGGTCGATCTGCTCCCACGGTGTCGCCTGGTACACGCACCGTCTCGGCGGCGTGCTGCTCGGCAAGCTGTCACGTGCCGACGGGCGAGACCTCGCGGCGATCCTCGCCACCGCGATCGACGAGACAGCAGCCGACCATCGGGGCACCTGCGACATCACGAACCCGAGCAGCCCGCAGGCGACCGTTCTGGTGGTCCGCGCCCACCGGGGCAGCCTGGAGCACCTCCTGTTGGCGGACTCCTTCCTCGTCCTCGACGACCAGGCCAGCGACGGCCCGCAGGTCATCACGGACGAGCGTGAGGTCACCGCCAGACGCATCTGCTCGGCGCCCCTGGATGGCGTTGCCCGGGGAACACCGGAGTACGACCGCATCCGGGACTCCTGCGCCGAGGCGCTGCGGGCTCGGCGAAACCAGCCGGGCGGCTACTGGCTCGCCAAGGACGACCCGCAGGCGGCGTACGAGGCGGTGACCGGCAGCCGGCCCCTTCAGGACGTGAGCAGCGTTGCGCTGCTCAGCAACGGCGCCAGCCGCATTGTGAGCCCGTACGGCCTGACCGACTGGCCCGGCGTACTGCACCTGCTCGCCGCCGACGGGCCGGCGGACGTCGTCCACCGCGTCCGGCAAGCCGAAGCCTGCGCAGGTCCGAATGCGCCGGTCCCGGACGACGCCACCGTTGCGCACTGGACCCACCTGCCGCGCTCCGAGGACGACGACCTGTAGCGGCGGCAGCCGATGGCCGCTGAACGGCTCAGTAGCCCGGCTCCCAGCGATCCCCGCGAGTCGCTGAGCGGTCAGCTGCGGAGGACGCCAACCGAGGGCCTCCGCGTGACGGAGAAATTCCTCCGGCGGCCCCACCCGATGAGTCTCCGAACGGGACGGTCGCGGGAGATCAGCGTTGCTGGTGGATCAGCGGCGTCACGGACCGGTCCGTGCCGTCGTAGCTTCGAGCCGCGACGAACGCGCCCATCGGTCGCTGACCGCCGGCGACGGCCCTGGCGAGCCGCAGGTCCGCGTTGCGGAACCGCAGCGCCAGGCTCAGGTGCGGCACCCACGCGCCCGGCGCGTGCCACGGACGGTGTCCGGTGGCATGGGCGAGGACGTCCCAGGCGGCGGCGTGCAGCGCGGTCAGCGCCGGCGTGGGTCGGACGAGCCAGACCAACGGCGCGCTGCCGTCGAGAACCACGATGCGGTCGAGCGTGACCGGCACCGGCAGCGCGGCGTCGAACAGGCCAGCCAGACGGTGCTCGGCGCCGGGCGGGAACTCGTCCACCGCGGCGAGGGTCAGGTGCGGCCGGTTGGTCGGATGGGTGTTGCGGGCCAGGCTGGGCAGCCCGGCCGCGGCCAGCCGGTCCCAGGCGGCCCGGACCGCGTCGTCCAACTCCGCCGAACAGATCACCTCGACCGTGCGCACCTCCGCACGCTATCCCGACGGCTACGGCTCGGTCCGGTCGAGCACGCTCACCGGACGTTCGAAGAATGTCTCGAGCACGACGATGGTCTGGGTGCCGGTTACTCCGCCGATGTCGAAGATGCTGCGTAGCGCCGCCTGTAGGTCCTCGGTGGTGGCGGTGCGAATCTTCACCAGCAGCGAAGCCGCGCCGGCGATGATGTGTGCTTCCTGGATGCCGGGTATTGCCGAGAGCGCTTCCCGTGTGTCACCCATCCACGTGTTGCCATCGACCATCACGAAGGCCGAGACGCCGCGCTCCACCGCGGCCGGGTCGACGTCGATGGTGGTTCGGCGGATCACCCCGCGTTCGCGCAGCTTGCGCACCCGCTCGTGCGCCGAGCCGGCGGACAGACCCACCGCCTTTCCCAGTGCCGCGTAGGACTGCGTGGCGTCGTGCTGGAGGCACGTCAGCAACGCTCGGTCGATGTCATCTACCACGCAGCCGCTCCTCGAAATGTAATCTGCCCTATGCGCTTGTTGACCTTATCAGGTTCGGTTTACGTAGGATCTAGCCGAACATGGTCCACGAGATCCAGGAGGCGCAGCGATGGTTGCAACGGTTCCCGCACAGTTCCACCTGCTCGACGAGCGGTTCCGTTACCTCGACGGCGACTTTGTCGCCGAACGGCTGCACACGGGCGCACGCAAGACCGAAGGTCCGGCCTACTTTCCAGCCGGCCGGTACCTGGTGTGGAGCGACATCCCCAACGACCGGCTGTTGCGCTGGGACGAGGTCACCGGTGCGGTCGGCGTCTTCCGCTACGCCTCGGGTTACGCCAACGGCAACACGGTGGACCGCCAGGGTCGGCTCGTCACGTGCGAGCAGGGCAACCGGCGAGTCACCCGCACCGAGCACGACGGCACGATCACCGTGCTCGCCGACCGCTACGAGGGTCGGCGGCTCAACAGCCCCAACGACGTCGTGGTACGCGCCGACGGCACGATCTGGTTCACCGATCCGAGCTACGGCATCGACTCCGATTACGAGGGCAACAGGGGCGACAACGAGTTCGACGGTGGCTGCTACGTGTTCCGTCTCGACCCGGCCATCGGCGACCTACGCGTCGTCGCCGACGATTTCTGCCGCCCCAACGGCCTGGCCTTCTCCGGCGACGAGCAGCAGCTCTACGTCGTCGACACCCGACAGGAACCCAGCCACATCCGCGTTTTCGACGTCACCGCCGACGGCACCTTGACCGGCGGGAAGGTCTTCGCCGAATGCGATTTCGGCCGCTTCGACGGCATCCGTGTCGACGACGCCGGGCGTCTGTGGGCCGCTGCCTGGGACGGTGTGCACTGCTTCGACCCCGACGGCACCCTCATCGGCAAACTTCTGCTGCCCGAACCGGTCGCCAACCTCACCTTCGGCGGCCCGAAACGGAACCACCTGTTCATCACCGCCGGCAACTCCGTGTACGCACTGCGAGTCACCTTCAACGGCGCCCGCTACCCCGACCCCACCAACAAAGACGACGCGCGCGACAGGTCAGCGTCTCGATCATGAAGTTAGCGTCACGACACGCCGGCACCGACGTCGCTAACTTCATGATCACCGCAGGGTCAGAGCCAGCCGTTGTCCCGGGCGGTGCGTGCCGCCCCGGCCCGGTCGGCCGCGCCGAGCTTCTGCACGGCGGCCGAGAGGTGGTTGCGCACGGTGCCGGTGGACAGGTGCACCCGGCGGGCGATCACCGCGACCGGGGCCCCGAACTCGGCCAGCCGCAGCGTCTCCAGCTCCCGAGGGGTCAGCGGGCACGGGGGCAGGGTCAGCGCGTCAGCGGCCAGCGACGGGTCGACGTACCGGCCACCGGCGTGCACCCGGCGGATCACGTCGGCGAGCGCACCACCCGGCGCACCCTTGGGCAGGAACCCTCGGGCGCCGGCGGTCAGCGCCTGGCGCAGGTGCCCGGGACGGCCGTGCCCGGTCAGCACGACCACCGCGCATTCGGGCCGGGCCCGGGTCAGCTCGGCGGCTACCGCGATGCCGTCCAGGCCGGGCATCTCCAGGTCCACCACCGCCACGTCCGGGCGGTGCGCCAGTGCCGCGGTGACCGCCGTCGGGCCGTCGGCGGCGTGTGCCACCACTTCGATGTCCGGCTCCAGGCCAAGCAGCGCGGCCACGGCGACCCGGATCAGGTCCTCGTCGTCGGCGAGCAGGACGCGGATCACGACGGCACCGGCACGGTGGCCTCAAGGATGAACACCGCATCCTCGCGGCGTACCCGCAGCTCGCCCCCGGCAGCGGCGAGCCGGTCGGCCAATCCGCGCAGGCCGTGGCTGTGCGCGTCCGGGCCACGGTCGGCGGCGCCATCGTTGGCGACTGTCATCCTGGCCACGTCGTCCTCCCGGTCGATGCGGATCCGGCACCAGTCGGCCCGGCTGTGCCGCAGCACGTTGGTGCTCGCCTCGCGCAGCACCGCCGCCAACTCGGTGGCGACGGGTTGCGGCAGATCCACCGGCGGCGGCGGGACCGTGCACCGCACCCCGCAGGAGCGCAGCACCCCCACGACCGCGGCGAGCTGTTCGTCGAGGTCGACGGCTCGGTAGCCGTGCACGGTCTCCCGCACCTCGGTCAGCGCGGACGCGGCCAACCGTTGCACCTCGGCGGCTTCCCGCCCGGCCCGTTCCGGGTCGACCGGGGCGAGCCGGGCGGCGAGTTCGGCCTTCAACGCGATGACCGTGAGGCTGTGCCCCAGCACGTCGTGCACGTCGCGGGCGAAGCGCAGCCGCTCCTCGGCGGCGGCCAGCCTGGCCTGGGCTGCCTGACCCTGCCGGGCCTCCACGAGCAGGTCCCAGAACCAGATCTGGAACCCGTTGACGACGGCGACGGCGATCCCGATCCCCCCGGTGACAACGAGGTGGCGCCCGACGGAGCCACCGGTCCACCAGGCGACCGCCACCGCCACCAGCAGGACGCCGGCCGCCAACGCCAGCGCGGCCCGCAGTCGCACCAGCAGTGGCGCCATACCGATCAGTGCCGCACCGAGCCAGGCCCAGGTCGGCCAACTGCCAGCCGCCACCGGCCCCACCAGCGGAACGGTCAGCACCGCCACCCCGGCCAGGCCCAGCTGAGCGCGCCGCCGCCAACGGGGGTCGAGCCATGGCGTCACGGCCGCGTACAGCACAACGGTCTGGGCGATCACGAAGGCGAGGATGCCGACCGCGCCGAGCGCCACCCGGCCCGGGTCGGGCTCGCGGGTCAGGCCGACCGCCGGTAGCAGGACGCTCGCCCAGACGCCGACGGCCAGCGACAGCAGCGTCGCCTGGCGGGCCCGGTGCAGCCGGCGGTCCGCCCGGGGGATCACCGCCTCGCTCGCCACGCACCGATCCTAGGACCGCCCCGCGCCCGGTCCACCCCTGCGAACGTCACGGTTGGACCGTGCGGTCCGCACAGGATTCCAGTGACGGACGAGCCTGCCGACCGCGCCGGAACGCCGGCAGGGTCAACGGCATGGAGAAGACACGGATGTACGCGGACACCATGGTCGTACCGTCGCATGCGCCGCGGTCGGCACCGCCCGGCGGCGACAGGCGGCGACTGCTGTGGCACCTCGGCGAGATGGCGCTCGCGATGATCGCCGGGATGCTGCTCCTCGGCCCGGTGTGGGACACGGTCGGCGGCGTGTCGGGGCTCGCCGGGTCACTGGGCCGCCCGGATGTGGCCGCGCTGGTGATGGCCACGAACATGACAGTCGGGATGACGGTGTGGATGCGTTACCGGGCGCACCGGTGGCCGGCGGTCGGCGAGATGGCGGCGGCGATGTACGTTCCGTTCCTGCTGCTGCTCGTGCCGTTCTGGGCCGGCCTGCTTGATGGTGACGCGCTACTGCTCGGTGGTCATCTGCTGATGATTCCCGCGATGGTGCTGGTGGCGGTGCGGCACCGGCACGAGACTCCGGCGCCGGTGCGCTGGCACCCGGTCGTGGTGGCGCTCGCCCGCCGCTGGCCGACCGGGCTGGCGCTGCTGATGACGGTCGACATGTGGGTCGACCCGGGCGTGCTCAGCCCGTGGACGATGCTGGTGCTCGCCGGCGGCTATCTGGTGATCGGCGTGGTCCGCGGCACGCTGCACGGGCCGGGGGTGCTCGCCACCCAACTGGCCGGCCTGGTCGGTTGGGTTGCCCTGACGCTGGTCGCGGTCGCTGCCGGCGGGCGGACGGCCGAGTGGCTGGTGGCGTTCGGTTGGCTGGCGCATGCCGGCTGGGACCTGGTCCACCACCGCATCGGCCGGGTGGTGCCGCGCGGGTACGCGGAGTGGTGCGGCGTGCTCGACGCGGCACTCGCGGGAATCATGATCCTGGCAATCCTGACCACCGACGCCTGACCCAGACCACCCGCCGTGCCCGGTTGGCAAGATCCGTAAGAACAGGGAAAGTGGTGTCTCAGGCGTCGTGGAGGCACCATTTTCGCTGCGGTTGCGCACAACGTGAACCGGCGCGGCATGGGGCGCGGCACACTCTTGTGCCGGTCGGCGCAGCGGTCGTCCCGGCATGATGAAAGGCTTGGCACATGAGTTCCGCACCTGTACAGCACGACGCACCGACCGACGCCACCCCCGCCGGCACCGACGAGGTGAACGCCTTCACCGAGCTCGGGCTGCGCGCCGAGCTGCTGGGCGCGCTGGCCGCCCTCGGGTACGAGGAGCCGACCCCCATCCAGCGGGAGGCGATCCCGCCGCTGCTGGAAGGTCGGGACCTGCTGGGTCAGGCGGCCACCGGCACCGGCAAGACGGCGGCGTTCGCGCTGCCGCTGCTGAACCTCATGACGGCACACCGCCAGGGCGGCGACCCGGTGGCGCTGGTGCTGGTGCCGACCCGGGAGCTGGCGGTGCAGGTCTCCGAGGCGTTCCACCGCTATGGCAAGGACCTGGGCGCGCGGGTGCTGCCGATCTACGGTGGGCAGCCGATCGGGCGGCAGCTGCGGGCACTGGACAGCGGCGTCGACGTGGTGGTGGCCACCCCCGGGCGTGCCCTCGATCACATCGCCCGGGGCACTCTGCGCCTGGGCGGGCTGGCCACGGTGGTGCTCGACGAGGCCGACGAGATGCTCGACATGGGCTTCGCCGAGGACATCGAGGCGATCCTGGAGCACGCCCCCGCGCAGCGCCAGACGGTGCTCTTCTCGGCCACCATGCCGTCCCGGATCGACGGGATGGCCCGGCAGCACCTGCGCGAGCCGGTCCGGATCGAGATCGGCCGTGAGCAGACGGTCGCGGGTGAGGCGCCCCGGGTGCGGCAGAGCGCCTACATCGTGACGCGGGCGCACAAGCCGGCCGCGCTGGGTCGGGTGCTGGACGTGGAGTCCCCCACCGCCGCGATCGTGTTCTGCCGCAGCCGGGAGGAGGTCGACCGGCTGACCGAGACGATGAACGGCCGGGGCTACCGCTCCGAGGCGCTGCACGGCGGCATGAGCCAGGAGCAGCGCGACCGGGTGATGGGCCGGCTGCGGGCGGGCACCGCCGACCTGCTGGTGGCCACCGACGTGGCGGCCCGCGGGCTGGACATCGAGCAGCTCACCCACGTGGTCAACTACGACGTGCCGTCGGCGCCGGAGTCGTACGTGCACCGCATCGGCCGGGTGGGCCGGGCCGGCCGCGAGGGCGTGGCGATCACCCTCGCCGAGCCGCGAGAGCACCGGATGCTCAAGACCATCGAGCGGGTGACCGGCCAGCGGATCACGATAGACAAGATCCCCACGGTGGCGGACATGCGGACCCGCCGGTTGGAGCTGACCCAGGCGGCGCTGCGGGAGAGCCTGCTGGAGGACGACCTCGACCCGTTCCGGGTGATCGTGGAGACGCTGACCGACGAGTTCGATCTGATGGAGGTCGCCCTCGCCGCGGTGAAGCTCGCGCACGAGGTGGCCTCGCCCGGCTCCGACGACGATGAGGAGATCCCGCAGGTGCCGGTGCGCGGCCCGCGCGAGGGTCGACCGGAGGATGGCGGCCGCGGCGGCGATCGCCGCGGCGGGGGCCGGCCGCGTTCCGGCGGCGGCAACACCGTCCAGGTCTTCGTCGGCCTGGGCCGGCGCGCCGGGGTGCGCCCGCAGGATCTGGTCGGCGCGATCACCGGGGAGACCGGAATCCGCGGCCGGGACATCGGCTCGATCGAGATCGCCGACCGGTTCTCGCTGGTGGAGGTGCCGCAGGGGGTGGCCGACGAGGTGATCTCCGGGTTGCGCTCCAGCACGATCAAGGGCCGCAAGGCCACCGTGCGCCGGGACCGCGGGGGCGACGAGCGCTGAGCACGCCGCCGGCGACCGTCGGGGTAGGACGGTCGCCGGCGCTGCGGATCAGAAGGAGTACGGGCCGAAGCGGCCCCACGCCACCACGGCGGCGAGGACGAGCAGCACCGCACAGGTGATCGCGCCCTGGATTTCCGCCCGACGCCGCTCCTCGCTGTCCTGCTTCTTCATGTCGCGCAGGTGCACCAGAATGCCGCCGATCATGACGATGACCAGGCCGACGGCGGCGAGGGGGGTGAGCACGGTGGCGATGCCGGTGAGCGGGGGCAGCACCAGCCCGATGGCGGCCAGCAGCTCGACGGCGCCGAGCGCCTTGACCTGGGTCGGCGGGACCGGGTCCACCCACCGCATCATGTCGCGCAGCTTCTCCTTGGGCTGGGTCAGCTTGGCCACGCCGGCGCCGGCAAAGACGACAGCGAGCAGGATCTGGATGATCCAGAGCACCACGTTCACGGGGGTTCCTCCAGGGGGCCGCCTCGCGGCGGAGAGGTAGTTGAAAGTTCAAGCGAGACAGTAGACCCCTCTGCGCGTACCAGAAGGACCCCCGCCGTCGGTAAGACGGCGGGGGTCCTTCTGGTCGGAGCGTCAGGCGGCGGCGAGCGCAGGAGGGTCCAGCGCCTCGACGTCGGCCGGGCGCAGCGCCAGGGCGAGCACGTCGGCCACGTCGGCCAGGGTGTGCACGGTCAGCGCCTCGCGCACCTCGGTCGGCAGGTCGTCCAGGTCGGGCTCGTTGCGCGCCGGGATGATCACCTCGGTGAGGCCGGCCCGGTGCGCGGCGAGCAGCTTCTGCTTCACCCCACCGATCGGCAGGACCCGACCGGAGAGCGTCACCTCGCCGGTCATCCCGAACTCGGGGCGGACCGGGCGGCCAGTGACCAGCGACGCCAGGGCCGTCACCATCGTGATGCCGGCACTCGGGCCGTCCTTGGGCACCGCGCCCGCCGGAACGTGCAGGTGGATCCTCCGTCCCGCCAGGGCGTTCGGGTCGATGCCGAGTCGACGCCCGTTGGAGCGCAGGTACGACAGCGCGATGTGCGCCGACTCCTTCATCACGTCACCGAGCTGGCCGGTCAGGGTCAGCCCCGGCTCGCCCTCCATGCTGGTCGCCTCGATGAAGAGAACGTCCCCACCGGCGCCCGTGACCGCCAGGCCGGTGGCCACGCCGGGCACCGCGGTGCGCTCGGCCGATTCCGGGGTGAACTTCGGCCGCCCCAGGTAGCCCGTGAGGTTGCTGGTGTCGACGCGTACCGGCGACGGGTCGGTCGCCAGCGCCACCGCCACCTTGCGCAGGATCTTGGCCAGGCCACGCTCCAGCTGCCGGACGCCGGCCTCCCGGGTGTACTCCCCCGCGATCAGCGCGAGAGCCTCGTCGGCGATGCTGACCTCGTCGGCGGTGAGGCCAGCTCGCTCCCGCTGCCGGGGCAGCAGGTGGTCCCGGGCGATGGAGACCTTCTCGTCCTCGGTGTATCCGTCCAGGGTGACCAGCTCCATCCGGTCCAGCAGCGGGCTGGGGATGGACTCCACCACGTTGGCGGTGGCCAGGAAGAGCACGTCGGACAGGTCGAGGTCGACCTCCAGGTAGTGATCCCGGAAGGTGTGGTTCTGGGCCGGGTCGAGCACCTCCAGCAGGGCGGCGGCCGGGTCGCCGGCGTAGCCGGCGGCCAGCTTGTCCACCTCGTCGAGGAGCACGACAGGGTTCATCGAGCCGGCCTCGCGCAGCGCGCGGACGATCCGGCCGGGCAGCGCGCCCACGTAGGTGCGCCGGTGACCGCGGATCTCCGCCTCGTCGCGGACGCCGCCGAGCGAGACCCGGACGAAATTGCGCCCGAGCGCCCGAGCCACGGACTCGCCGAGGCTGGTCTTGCCCACTCCGGGAGGACCGGCGAGGGCGAGGACCGCGCCGGAACCGCGACCGCCGACCACGCCGAGGTTGCGCTCGGCACGCCGGTTGCGCACGGCCAGGTACTCCAGGATGCGATCCTTCACGTCGGCCAGGCCGGCGTGGTCGGCGTCGAGCACCGCCCGGGCCGCGGCCAGGTCGGTGTTGTCCTGGGTACGCGTGCCCCACGGCATCTCGAGCACGGTGTCCAGCCAGGTGCGGATCCAGCCCGCCTCCGGGGAGGCGTCACTGGCCCGCTCCAGCTTGCCGACCTCGCGCAGGGCCGCCTCGCGGACCTTCTCCGGCAGCTCGGCGGACTCGACCCGGGTCCGGTAGTCGGCCGAGCCGTCCGGCTCGTCCTCGCCCAGCTCCTTGCGGATCGCGGCGAGCTGTTGACGCAGCAGGAACTCTCGCTGGGACTTCTCCAGCCCCTCGCGGACGTCGCTGTTGATCTGCTCGGTGACCTCCTGCTCGGCCAGGTAGTCCTTCACCCAGCCGACCAGCAGCTCCAGCCGGGCGGTGACGTCCGGCGCGGCGAGCAGCTCGGTCTTCTGGTCCAGGGTCAGCCAGGGCGCGTAACCGGCCGAGTCGGCCAACTCGGAGAGGTCTGTCATCCGTTCCACCGCGTCGATGACCTGCCAGGCGCCCCTCTGCTGGAGCACGGAGGTCACCAGCGCGCGGTACTCGCGGGCGAGTTCCCGGGCGCGGCCGGCGTGAGCGGGTTCGTCGAGTTCGGTCGCCTCGACCCAGAGTGCGGCGCCGGGGCCGGGCACGCCGGAGCCGATCCGGGCCCGGGACAGGCCACGGATGACGGCGACGGGCTCACCCTCGGGCAGCCGGCCGACCTTCTCGATGGTGGCGACCACGCCGACCGGGCCGTACTCGCCGTCGATACGGGGCACGGCCAGCAGCGTGCGGTCGCCGGTCGCCCGCGCCGCGTCGATCGCGGCCTGGGTGGTCGGGTCGAGGGTCACCGGGATGACCATGCCGGGCAGCAGCACGGCGTCGGTCAGGGGAAGTACCGGAAGAGTTGCCATCGAACACCTGCTATCAGGTTGAGTTGAGCGTGTCTCACTCAAGTAACAAAGCGTTCCCCTTGTTCCGCTCTGTGACCCAGACCACTGTCCGACCCCGTACGTCGAGCCGCCCGGGACCGGCGGGCGACCCGACGAGAGGCGTCAGGTGAGCTTGCTCTTGACCGTGTTGACGACCGAGCCGGCCGCACCTGGGTTGGTGCCGTACAACCGCGGATCACCCGGAGGCAGAACCGGCTCCGGGGCGTTCACCCGCGGGCTGTCGCCGTACCGGAACTCGCCCTTGCCATCCGGCGTGGGCCCGGACGCCCACCGCCCCTCGGCGGCGTCGCCGCCCGCGGAGAAGCTCAGGTAGGTGTAGCCGAACTCCTCGGTGAACTCGCCGGAATCCGGGAAGGCCTCCGGCACCGGCATGTCCTCCAGCCCGTCCTCCTTGAGCTGCTCGATCGCCGCCAGCCACATGTTCTGGTGCATCGTGTCGCGGGCCAGCAGGAAGCGCAGCATCTGCTTGACGCCCGGGTCGTCCGTCATGTTGAACAACCGGGCGACCTGCAGCCGACCCTGCGCCTCCGCGGTGACGTTGAGCTGGAAATCGGCCAGCAGATTGCCGCTCGCGGTGACGAACGAGCCGTTCCAGGGCACACCGTTGGAGTCGGCGGGCAACGCCCCGCCACCGCCATGGATGAAGTGCGCGGGGTTCGACGCGGCGAAGGTCGCCGCACCCCCGGGGTTGTCCGCGATGCCCTCCGACAGCGACAGCGGCGCGTTGTCCAAGAGCCGGGTGATCATCGTGACGATCATCTCGACGTGGCCCATCTCCTCGGTGCCGACGTCGAGCAGCAGGTCCTTGTACTTGCCGGGCAGCCGGCAGTTCCAGCCCTGGAAGAGGTACTGGTTGGCGACGGTCATCTCGCCCCACTTGCCGCCCAGAACCTCCTGCAACCGGCGGGCGAACGCGGCGTCCGGGCCGTCCGGCTTGGCCTCGAACTGCAGATCCTTGACATGACTGAACATCTGACCTCCTCGGTACGGGAAAACTGGCAGGCCAGTCCGTTCCCGCCCGATGACCCGACCGGGCCAACCCCTGTCCCGCAGGGGTCAGCGCACCGGACGGGCCACGGGCAGCAGCACCTCCAGCGCCACGCCGCGCGGCTGCAACCGGTGCGCCCGCAGCGCTCCCCCGTCCGTCGCGACGAGCTGACGCACGATCCACAACCCCAGGCCGGACATCCCGACGGCTGGCGCCGGGCGGCGCAGCGCGGCCAGCAGCGCGTCGTCCACGCGACCCTCGTCGGTGACCAGGATGCTCAGACCGGGACCGCGCAGCGTGGCGTGGACCCCGATCTGCCCCTCCGCCGGCCCGTGCCGCAACGCGTTCTCCACCAGATTGACCAGCACCTGCCGGGTCCGTCCGGCCGGCACGAGGCAGGAGCCCGCACTCCGGGTGGCCCGCGCACGGCGTCGACGGGCCGGCACCAGCGCGGCGGCCTCGCGCAGGATGCCTGCCAGAGGGACGGTCGGCTCCGGCTGTGGGGACAGCGCCAGAGCGCCGGTGCCGGCGGTCGCTTCGCGCAGCAGGCTCTGCAGGTGGACGGCCTGGTCGCGCGCCAACTCGGTGATCGCCCGTCGGTCGGCGCTGGTCAACTCGCGGTGCTCGTCGGCCAGAGCGCGGGTCAGCGAGGTCAGGGTGCTGATCGGCGTACGGAACTCGTGGCACAGCACGCGCAGCAGCAACTCGGAATCGACCTCCGGTGATCGGTGGTCACCCGGTACGGGCTCGATTCGGCGCAACCCTCGCAGCAGACCCTGCAAACCGTGGCGTGCGCGCATCCACCCGACTCCCCTCGTTCGGTGCGTACCCGCATGATCGGTACCCGCTGGGGAACGGCGCAGACATGCCGGGAGCCTCCACCATGCGACTCGTCGTCGTGGACGATCACCCCTCTTCGTCCGCGGTCTGGAGTTGCTGCTCCCCGTCACCACCGACGGCCGCGCCGAGGTGGTCGCCTCGACCGGCGACGCCGCCGCCGCGGCGGCGCTGATCAGCCGCTGCCGCCCCGACCTGGCCCTGGTCGACCTGCACATGCCGCCACCCGGTGGCATCCGGGCAGTGGCCGCGATCCGGCGGACGACCCCACGGGTACGGGTGGTCGCGATGTCCGGTTCCTCCGACGCCACACCGGCTCTGGAGGCGCTGCGGGCCGGTGCCGAGGGATTCCTGCCGAAGACCAGCGAACCGGAGGAGCTGCTGCCCCCGCTGCTGGCCATCCTCGACGGCTGGGCGGTGCTACCGGCCAATTTGCTGCACGCCATGCTGCGACCCACACACGCCACACCAATCCACCTCGACGGCGAGGAACGTCGGCTGCTGCGGTCGATCGCCGCTGGCCGCAACACCGTCGACATCGCCGAAGAACTGCACGTCTCCGAGCGGACGGTCAAACGGATGACCGCCGCGTTGCTGCGCAAGCTGCGGGTTTCCAACCGGGCGGAGGCGGCGGCCATCGCCGGGCAGGCCGGTCTCCTCAGCGAATGAACTCCCTTCATCGCGCCGATTCACGGTTTTGCTCGGTAACGGAATCGCGACGCGCCGAATGAATGGGACGCATATTGTTGCGGATTACCGGGGTGATAGGTCAGACTTTGGGCACATCCCGCCGCACACAGGGAGTAATCGGCAATGGCGAGAAAAGTAATCACGGTCCTGACCGACGACCTCGACGGTGGGAAGGCCGACCGGACGGTCGAGTTCAGTCTCGACGGCGTGGCCTACACGATCGACGTGTCGGACGAGAATGCCGGCGTACTACGCAAGGCACTCGATCCGTACATCAATGCGGGTCGGCGGATCGGGCGCGGCCCGGTCGAGAGCACCCGCTCAGTCCGGCGGCCGGGACGACCCACCGGCGCGGGAATGGACCGGGAGCAGAACCGGGCCATCCGGGAATGGGCCGTCAAGAACGGCTACAAGATTTCCGAGCGGGGCCGGATCCCGGTTGAGGTCGTTGAGGCGTACAAGAACCGCTGACGCACCAGTATGACGACGGGGTCCCGCCGGAAACGGTGTGGCCCCGTCGGATTGTCGGGGCACCAGAAACAACACGGCGGCCGGTCACCCAGGGTTGTCGCCCCGGGTGGCCGGCCGCCGTTAGTCAATCGGGTCAGTTGACGTCGATGCGCACCGAGTCGAACGCGGGAGTCTGGTTGGCCCGCTCCATCATCGGCAGGCGGTGCGAACCATCGCCGGCCCAGACGGAACACTGCGCCGTACCCGACTCCGGCAGGCCCGGGATCTGGATGGTCACCTCGTCAGGCTGGGCACCACCGCGGCCGTCCTCGGTCGCGACGAAGAACGCGGGCACCTCCTGCGGCTCGGGCGGGGCGGTCAGGCTGTCCAGCATCCGGCAGGCGGTGTGGAAGTGGCCCCGGACCAGCCCCTGGTCGTTGAGCAGCGAGCTCTCCACGTAGTAGCCACCCTGACCGGCGGCGAGGAAGCGGTCGCGGACCAGGTTGCGGGTGCTGACCCGCAGGGTGAAGGCCTGGGCGCGGGCGACCTGCTCGGGGAACTGGGTGATCAGCAGCGACGGGTTGTTGGCGGCGGCGCCGACCTCACCAAACTCGGTGCTCACGCAGCGGTTGCCGATCTGGAAGCCGTCGTGCGGCTGGAGCTGGCTCTCGTCGCAGTCATTGGCCAGCACACCGAGCCCGGCCCCGGGGGCGTTGCCACCATTGTTTCCGCCGTTGTTGCCGCCACCGGTGTTTCCGCCGTTGTTGCCACCACCGGTGTTGCCGCCGCCGGTGTTGCCACCGCCGTTGTTCCCACCGTTGTTGCCGCCCGTGTTGTTGGTCGGCTGCACCTGGCACTCGGCGAGCTGCGCGAGACCCTGCGGGCGGGGCCCGACACGGTCGATGGCGGTCGTGATCCGGTCCAGCACCGCGCGACGCTTGCCAGCGAGCGGCTGCAGGATCGCGCTACGGATGAACGCCTCACCCTTGTTGCCCTCGGCGGCCAGCCGACGGTCCGCCTCGGCGATCTGGGTCTGCAGCTGGGCGAGGTTACGGTCCACCTCGGCCCGCGCCCGGTCCGGAACCTGCGGCAGCTTGGCCGTCACATCCGGACAGGCGATGGCCGTGCCGGTGCCCACCGTGCCGTCCTTGCCGTCCTCGCACTCGGGGACCGACTGCTGCCCGTCACCCCAGTGATTACGCACCCACCGACCGTTCTGCCAGGTCCGGCTGGTCGAGGCGCCGCCGGCCGGCGCGGTCGAGCCCGGGCTCGGCTCCACGCACTGCCCGGAAGCCGGACGTGGCTTGTTCGTCCGCCGGTCCTGGGCCGACGAAATCTGGGTCACGGCGACGACTCCGCCGAAGACCACGAGCGTGCCGACAACGGCCAGCAGACGCTTGCTCCGCGCGTTGCCGGATGACCGGCGCGCCCGTGTGGACCTGCGCATCGAATTGCTCTCCTTCTCGATCCGGTAGTGGATTCCTGCCCTCGGCGGACCGACGGATGTGCGATGGCACGCCACGGCGGCGACCACCGTGACCTACCCGGTAACATGTCGATGGCCGACGATGCCCTTTCCGCACCGCCTCCCGCGTCCCGGTCGACGCGGATGGGGAGATCTGTTCATTCGCGCAGGAGTACGGGACGGCGACCGGGAAGGTTCAACCCGCGCACAGGAAATTGCCGCGACCCGACACGGAGCCGGTGCGGAGCAGGGGTCAGCAGGTGAAACGGGTGCCGGTCAGTCGACGCAGAGGTGGTCGAAGGCGAATCCGCCCACCAGGTCGTTCCGGCGCTGACTCAGCGCGACGATCTGCGCGGTCAACTCGGCGCGCGGCAGCAGATCCGCACCCTCGTTCTCAGCGGCACGCAGCCGCTCCCCGACGGCGACGGCGGCGAGATCCTCGGCCAGCCGTGCCGCGTCGACGCCGCACGAGAAGCGATGCTCGGTCACCGAGACCCGCTCGATGAGGCAGGCGTCGGGGCGTACCTGCACCCAGCTCCACCCCTGTGCCGGCCCGTCCGCCCAGCGCACGTGCAGCCCTCGCACGATCGGGTCGGCCAGCCGCCCGGCCACGTACGCCTCGACCGCCATCGCGCGGGTCAGCGCGCCGAGGTCGTTGACCGGCCCGGTACGGCCGTCCGGCAGCCGGCCGAGGATGTCCCGGAAACCCGCCGGGGCCGGCTCGTCCCCGGCTGCGGTCGCCCCGGCACCGCCTGCGGCGTAGGCGCGCGCGTCGATCACGTACTCCACGAGGCGTCGGCCGTGCTCTGCCGCTCGCAACGTCGGCGATCCGATCCGCAGCACGGGCAGGCCGAGGGCCGCGCTCACCGCGTCCTTGAGTCGCTCAGCGCGCTGCTCGGCCGAGCCGGCGGACGGGACCGGGCCGATCTCCACGGCGACGACCGGCCGGCCGGTGTCGGCGGAGCAGATCACGAAGTCGAAGCTGGCGCGGCTGGCCGCACTCCACTGGCTGCCGGTGACACCGGGCGGACGGCCCTGGACCAGATCGCTGAGCCGGCGCGCCGGATAGGCCCGGTGGCCGGCGCGGCTGAGCAGCGTGTCGCCCCCGCCGTCGGCGGGCACCGCCCGCAGCCAGCCGCGGTCGTCGCTGCCGGTGCTCGTCATCTGCCTGATCCATCCGCCGGTCGGTCGCGCCGGGCCGAGTCTAGGCGGTAGATCATGGTGCTCGCCTCGGCGGTGCGGCCCCAGCTGGCCGGACCCGCGGACCGGCCGGCCGCTACTCGGCGGCGCCCATCACCAGGCCCTCGATGGTGTGCTTTTGCCGGATCGGCTCCAACCGGTCCACCACCGGGCAGTGCAGGTGCTCCCGGACCGCCGAAGGCAGACCCTCCCAGTAGCGTCGGGTGACGGCCATGTCGTGGTGGGCGGCGTTGCCCGCGCCCGGGGCGTCGACGCCGAGCACCAGCACCGGCCGGGCCGACCGGGAGACGTTCGGGGTGCCGCGGTGGATGGTCAGCGCCGACCGGGCCGAGATGTCCCCGCGCTGCGGGTACTTGCGCACCGCCCGCTGCTGGTAACGGGGGTAGCGCTCCCGGGGCGGGAACATCCCGTGGTCGAAGTCGGCCTCGTCGTCCCACTGGGTGCCCGGGGCGATCTCGAACGGCCCCATCTCCTCCACCGTGTCGACGGTGGTCAGGTTGAACGCCAACGACGTGAGCCGCCGCTGCCGCCGGGTCTCCTCCGGCATCGGGAAGTCCCGGTGCCACGGCTGCATCGCCGCACCGGGAAAGGGGATGTCGAAGCCCAGCTCGACGATCTCGTACTCCGGGCCCAGCACCGCCTGACAGACCGACACCAGCCACGGATGGGTGACCAGCTCGACGAAGCCGCGCAGCTGCTCCGGGTGGATCTCCACGTACCAGCGCTGTGGGCCTCGTCCGACGGCACCGTCGGGGCGCGAGCGCGCCTCCTCGAACGCGGCGGCCACATCGTGGCCGACCTGCTCCACCCAGGCCGGGTCGACGGCGCCCCGGCAGGCCGTGATGCCGTCGCGGTAGAGGTCGCCGAGTGCCTCGACCGGCACCTCGTCCTCGCCGGTGGGCGCGGGGTGGGCGGCTGCCGCTGGCGGGGCCGGTGGAACGCGCATCGAGAGCTCCTCGGGGGACGAAGCGTGGCTTACAACGTTGTAGAAGCGTGCCAAGAACCGCCGAGTGGCGCCAGCGCTCGACCAGAGCGCTGTGACTGAGATCACATCAACCCCGTGTTCCAGGGGTCCCGCCGGGGTGTATCCAGCGGGGTCGCCGGTAGCGGACCGGCCGGGAGGTCAGCATGTCGGGACAGCAGTTCGGCACCCTCGCCGGTGGTGACCTGAGCGCTCGCCAGCGTCAGGGTGACCCTCGCCGCGCCCGCCGACCTCGACGGGCCGGAGATCCGACCATCCTCCGGCGCCCTCGCGCTGATCGAGCGGGGCGACACCACCGACTCCCCCCGCGCCCCATCGCCACCCGCCCGTCCGCCCCTACCACCGGCCCCGCACAGAGCGCCGGCCCCGCCCCGACCGCCGCCCCCGCCCCGACCGTCGGCCCCGCCGGCGGGACCCCGAGCACCGGGACCCGCGCCAGCATCGACGCGGACCGTCGCGAACAGAGCACCATCGGGGTGGCAGACGTCGCGCGGATCGCGACCGAAGCGGCCGACCAGGTGCCCGGCGTATCCGGCGCCCGCCCGGCCACCGTCCGCCTGAGCGACCGGTCCGTGGGCCTCGACCTGCACCTGGTCACCTCGTACGGGCACAGCGTGCCCGCCGTCGCCGAGGCCGTCCGGACGGCGGTCGCCGACCGGGTGGCCGCCGGCACCGGGCTCACCGTGGCCGCGGTAACCATCACGGTGGACGACCTGCTCGTCCCCGGGGCGGACGGCGCCGGAACCCGACGACCCGTCAGTCGGCCGGAGGCCGGCATGCGGACCGTCAACCGGGCAGCCTCGCTGCTGCTGTCCGTCGCCCTGCTCGCCGGCGGCGCGCTGCTGGCCGTGCAGGCGCTGCTGGTCACGCTGGACCGCCCGGCACCGCTGCTCGCCCGCACCGGCTGGTACGAAACGCTGACCACCACCCGTTGGCACGACTCGGGAGTCCGGACCGTGGCCGGCGTGGCCGTGCTGCTGGGCCTGGTCATCCTGGCGACCCAGCTGCGCCGTTGGACACCGGTCCGGTTGCGGATCGACGAGCGGGACGGCTGGCACCTACGTCGGCGGTGCGTGGAACGCCGGCTCACCGATGCGGCCGGGACCGTGCCAGGCGTACGCCGGGCCCGGGTGCGGGTCCGCCGGCGCGGCGACCAGTGGTGCCCCCGGGTGCGCGCCACCGGCGACCCGGCGGCCCGCGCGGAGGTCGAGTTCGCAGTGCACCAGGAGCTGCATCAACTTGCCTCGCCCCCTACCGGCCGGATCGAGATACGGCTGCTGCCCGGCAGGCGGCCCGCATGACCGACGCCGCACACCGGCTGCTGTGGACCATCGTCGCGCTGCTGCTGGTGGCTGCCGGAACGACCGCGCTGGTGGTCAGCTTCGGGGCGCTGCCCGGCGGGGACCCCGGCGCGGCACTGCTCGGCGCCGGGCTGCTGGACGCGTGGCGGCTGGCCACGCCGTGGAGCACCCTGGCCGCGGCGGTCGCCGGAGTGCTGACTGCCCTCGCCGGGCAGCGCCTGCTGGACCGCGAGCTGCGCCGGCCCGGCCGGGCAATGCGCGGCACGCTGAGCCATTCCGGAAGCCACCCCGGCCGCACCCGCCTGGCCACCGAGGTGCTCGTCCACGCACTGGAGCGTGACCTGACCGGCGACCCCGGGGTGCGCCGCGCCCGGGTGGTGCTGACCGGTGCACCACCGCGACCCGACGTGTGGATACGGGTGGACCTGGCGGCCGACGCCCGGGCCGACGGCGTACGCGAGCACGTCGACGCCGCGGTCCGCCGGTTCGCGACGACCGCTGGCTGCACACCCGCGCACCTCGACGTGACCGCCCGCATCGAGCCCGGCCGCCCCTGACCCGCGCCGCGCCGCGCCGACGAGACGGGCATGATCGGTGCCGGGACAGGTGGCGGACGGAGGTACGCGGATGCGGGTGGTGTCGCTGGTGCCGTCACTGACCGAGGCGGTGGCGCTGACCGTGCCAGGAGTGCTGGTCGGGGCCACGGACTGGTGCAGCCATCCGGCCGGGCTGGACGTCGCCCGGGTCGGCGGCAGCAAGTACCCGGACCTGGACCGGGTCCGCGCGCTGCGGCCGGACCTGGTGCTGCTCAACGTGGAGGAGAACCGCCGGGCCGACGCGGAGGCGCTGCGGGCGGCCGGCGTGCCGGTGCACGTCACCTATCCGCGTACCGTCCCGGGCGCGTTGACCGAGCTGGGCAACCTCCTGGCCGAGCTGGGCGTCTCGGCGGAACCGGCCTGGCTGCGGGCCGCCCGACGGGCGTGGGCCGAGCCGCCCCGGCTGGCACCGCCCCGCCGGGCCGTGGTGCCGGTCTGGCGTCGGCCATGGGTGGTGCTCGGTGGCGACACGTTCGCCGGTGACGTGCTGCGCCGGCTCGGCGTGGTCAACGGGTACGACGAGCACCCCGAGCGCTATCCCCGCCCGACCCTTGCCGAGTTGCGCGAGCAGGAGCCGGAGCTGGTGGTGCTGCCCGACGAGCCGTACCGGTTCACCGCCGACGACGGGCCGGAGGCGTTCCCCGGCGTACCGTGTGCCCTGCTCTCTGGTCGGCACCTGACCTGGTACGGCCCCTCGCTGGCCGAGGCGCCCGCGCTGCTGGCCGATCAACTGTCCCGGCCGGTGCTGGTCGGCTGACCCGGCGGTTCAGCCGACCCGGGGGCGCCGGGCGGCCAGGACGCTGGCGCCGATGGAGACCGCCAGGGTCAGCACCACCACCGCGAGGGTCAACCAGACCGGCAGTTTGCCCACCGGCGTCTCGGCGAGGATGAGCTTCAACCCCGCGAAGGCGAGCAACAGCGCGAGCCCGTACCGCAGGTACCCGAAGTGTCGCAGCAGGCCGGCCAGGCAGAAGTAGAGGCTCCGCAGCCCCAGTACGGCGAACGCGGTGGCCGTCCAGACCAGGAAGGTGTTGGTGGTGATGGCGAGGATCGCCGCCACCGAGTCGATGGCGAAGACCACGTCGGTGGCCTCGATGGCGACGAGCGCCACCAGCAGCAGCGTCGCCACGCGCCGTCCGTCCACCCGGGCGGTGAACCGGCCTCCGTGGTAGCGCACGTCGGTGGGCACCAGCCGCCGGAACAGCCGAACCACGACGTTGCGCTCCGGGTCGACGTCCGGCTTGCCACGTACGGCCAGCCGCCAGCCGGTCCAGATCAGGAAGGCGCCCAGCACGAACCCGGCCCAGGTCAGCCGGTCCAGCAGCTCGGCGCCGGCGAAGATGAACAGCAGGCGGAAGACGAGCGCACCCACGACGCCCCAGAACAACACCTTGTGCTGGTAGCCCGGCGGCACCTGGAAGTAGCCGAAGAGCAGGGCGAAGACGAACACGTTGTCCACCGAGAGCGCCTTTTCCAGTAGGTAGCCGGAGAAGTACGCGATGGCCGAGTCGCCGCCGAGGCCCCACCAGACGACGAACCCGAACAGCAGGCCCGCGCCGATCCAGATGGCGCTCCACAGCAGCGCCTCGCGCAGCTCGATGACGTGGTTGTCCCGGTGCAGGAGCACATCCACGGCGAGCATCACGGCGATCACCGCCCCGACCGCCGGCCAGGCCCACAGCGGGACCGCGACCGTCGCCTCAGCCACCGACGCCCTCCGCATCGACCACGGTGCACCGCCCGCTACCCCGCCGGCCGGCCGTTCCCGAGCCTAGGCGAACGGCCGACCCGACATCGGCGGTCCGGCGAAGTCGGCCCCCTCCCGTCCACGATCTCCCGGTGCGGGTCGCGAGCAGCACTCTCGTCGTCCACCTCGGACGCTACGACTCGACGACGGTCGTCAGGGTCGCCGGACCGGACCGGAGGGGTCAAACGTCCCGGGCCGATGCGGTCTGTCGGCCCTGCCGCCGAACGCGCCGTGGGCGTCCACTGGAGATGCCACCGGAAGTGCGGTGCGAAGCTGAGAAGGGACGTGGAGACCATGACCGCGACGACCGACCGGTTCACCGCCGAGAACACCACTCCGGCGACCGGCACCACTCGAGAGCGGGCCGTCCGGTACCTCCTGGCCGGCCTCCGGCTGGCGCTCGGCTGGGTCTTCCTCTGGGCGTTCATCGACAAGATTTTCGGCCTCGGGATGGCCACCGAGTCGAAGGGCGCCTGGATCAACGGTGGCAGCCCCACCAAGGGATTCCTGACCTTCGGTGTGGCGGGCCCGTTCAAGGACGTCTACGCCGGGATCGCCGGTGCCGCCTGGGCGGACTGGCTCTTCATGGCCGGCCTGGCCGGGATCGGTGTCGCCCTGCTGCTCGGCATCGGGATGCGAATCGCCGCCGTGGCCGGTGGGCTGCTGCTGGTCCTGATGTGGACCGCCGTCCTGCCCCCGGAGAACAACCCCTTCATGGACGACCACCTGATCTACGCCGCGGTGCTGGCGGTCCTGGCGCTGGTCAACGCCGGCGACACCTGGGGCCTCGGCCAGGTGTGGGCGAAGCTGCCGATCGTCCAGCGGGTGCCCTGGCTGCGATGAACACAGCGCACCACCCTCTCGGCGGGCGTCACCATCACCGGTGGCGCCCGCCGATCTTGCACTTGCTGCCCCGACGAAAGGTGCGAACCGGAGCACACCGGGGACCACAAGTGCAAGATCGACGCGGGGGTGGGCGGCGCAGGTAGCGGGTCCGCCGCACATCGGTGGGGTGCGATCCGGCAGGATCGACGGTGACCGGACACATCACCCGACACGGCAGGAGATCCCCGCATGAACCAGGCAGCAGGCGCCCGATCGAGCAAGCCCGAGGTGGGTCCGATCGAGGGTGCGCCGCCGGCCGACCTCGTGATCGAGGACATCACCGTGGGCGAGGGCCCGCAGGCCCAGCCGGGCCAGCTGGCCAGCGTGCACTACGTAGGCGTGTCGCACTCCACCGGCGGCGAGTTCGACTCGTCCTGGGGCCGCGGCGAGGCGTTCGAGTTCCCGCTCGGCGGCGGTCAGGTCATCGCCGGCTGGGACCAGGGTGTCGTCGGCATGCGTGTCGGCGGCCGGCGCCGCCTCACCATCCCGCCACACCTGGGGTACGGCGACCGCGGCGCGGCCGGCGTCATCAAGCCGGGCGAGACGCTGATCTTCATCGTCGACCTGCTCGGCGTGCGCTGACCGATTCTCGGGGGGTCGTCGGCCCAAGCCGGCGGCCCCCGCGCCGCGCCCCGGGTTAGACGGGTGCCGGCCCACGCCAACGGCCCCGCCCCGTGCCTCAGTAAAACCGGCGCCGGTCCGCGTCGGCGGTGTCGGGCCCTGCCGAGCAAGACGGGCGCCGGTCCTCGTTGGCGGTGTCGGGTCCTGCCGAGTAAGACCGGTGCTGGGCCGCGTCGGCGTTACAGCACCGGGCTCGATCGGGTGAGGCCCTGGGTCAGATCAGGCGGCCAGCTGCAGGTATGCGGTCGCGACCACCGGGCGACGCGCGGCCTCGACCACCCGGCCCGGCTCCAGAATCGGCATCACGCGGTGCAGGCCGGTAGCGCGCAGCACCCGCGCCACCACCGGGCTCGGGTCGACCAGGACCAGCTCGCCACCGCGCGCCCGGATGCGCAGATGCGCGGCGAGTAAGGTGCGGACGCCCGCGGCGGAGAGCAGCCGCAGCTCGGACAGCTCCAGCTGGAGCACCGGACGCGCCGGCGCGGACCACAACGCGGACCGGAACGCGTCCACCGTGGCGATGTCGACCTCGCCGGCCACCCGCACGAGGACCACCTGGTCACCCACGCTGACCTGCACGTCGAGCCGGTCGCTTCGCTCTCCCATGACCAGAAATCTAGCCCCCACCACCGACAGTTTCGCCCCTCCACGGAGTGATTCCGGGTACGCCCAGGGTCATACCCCGAGGTGCCCCTCCTCCCTCTCGGGGTGGAGGTCAGGGGGCAACGGCCTCGGAGGCCCAGCGGCCAGCGCCCGCTGACCGCCGCCCGCAGACCTGTTGTCGGACGGTGATCCACTCCAGGTCGCCGATGTCGGGGTATCCGCGTCATCGGGACACCCCGACATCGCCGACACGGTGTTGATCACGCCGGTCGGCGCGCCGCGCGAGCGATGATTCGTAAAGGACCGGCGTCTGCCGTGGAGAATAGGCCGATGCTGATCCCTCGGCCCCGGCCGCCCCGGCTGATTCGTCCCGTCCGCGAGCCGGCAACGGTCCCTCCGGCGCTGGTCGGGGCGTGGGCCGCCGACGACCGCCGGCTTGACCGCGCCGAGTTGCTACCTCTCCCCGAGGGTTCCGTCGGCCCGGAGGACGTGCTGGTCGACGACACCGGCCGAGTGATCAGTGGCGACGAGGACGGTCGGCTCTGGTGGTGGCCGGTCGACGCGTCGGCCGGCACCCGACCCCGGCTGCTGGCCGAGACCGGTGGCCGGCCGCTCGGCATCGAGTTGGACCCGTCTGGCGAGTCGCTGGTGGTCTGCGACGCGTACCGCGGGTTGCTCAGGGTCACGCCCGACGGTGCGGTACGCGAACTGACCGGGACGGCACCCCCGGTGCACCTGGCCAACAACGCGACGGTGGGCCGCGACGGCACCATCTACTTCACCGACAGCTCCGACCGGTTCCCGGTCTCGCACTGGAAGCGGGATCTGCTGGAGCACCGCCCCAACGGCCGGGTGCTGGCCCACCACCCGGGCAGCGGCCGCACCGAGGTGGTGGCCGACGGGCTGTACTTTCCCAACGGGATCGCCCTGACCCCGGACGAGTCGGCGCTGATGTTGGTGGAGACCAGCACCCACCGTCTGCTCCGCGTCGAGCTGAGCGGCGGCGTCCGGGTTCTCGCCGACCTGCCCGCGTACCCGGACAATCTCTCCGCCGTGGGCGACGGGACGTACTGGATCGCGCTGCCCAGCCCACGGGTGCCGATCGCCGAGCGGCTGTTGCCGCACCCGCGACTGCGCCAGATCGCCGCCCTGCTGCCGGACGCGATGCAGCCACAGCCACGCCGCTACGGGCTGGTCGCGCTGGTGGACGGCACGGGCGCGGTCCGCCGGACGCTGCACGGCCCGGACGGGCACTACTGGATGATCACCGGGGTACGCCAGCACGGCGATCAGCTCTGGCTGGGCAGCCTGATCGGGCCCGGGGTGGCCCGCGTACCCCTGGACTGAGCGTCTGGCCCCGGAGGCCCGTCAGCAGGTCGGCGCCGCATGACCCACGACAACCGGACGAGGGGCCGGCCCGCCGCGATGGCGGGCCGGCCCCGAAATGCCGGCGGTGGTCTCTCAGCGGCCGCTGACCGAGGGCGCCGGGGCGGGCGATCCGCCGGCCACCGCGCCCGGGTGCGCCGGGGCGACCGGCGCGGGCTTGAGCCCTGGCGGCACCGGCAGGGCGCTGCCGCGGACGAACTCGTCCCAGCTCACGTTCCACGCGGTCCAGCCGTTGCCCGGTTGCAACTCCACCTCGGTGCCCTTGACGGTGACCAGGTCACCGACCTGCGTCACCCCCATCAACCACTCCGCGGCGGTCGCGGAGACGTTCGCGCAGCCGTGCGAGACGTTGGTGCTGCCCTGGTCCCCCTCCGACCACGGGGCGGAATGGATGAACTCACCGCCCCAGGTGTAGCGCTGGGCGTCGTCGACGTCGACCACGTAGCCACCGTTCGGCTCACCCCGGGTGTCGAAGGTGGTCCGCTGGTGCTTCTCCATGATCACCATCTTGCCGCTTGAACTGGGCGTGCTCGGTTTGCCCAGGCTGACCGGGATCCGGCGCACCTGCTTGCCGTCGCGCAGCACCGTCATCTGCTT
Source organism: Micromonospora sp. NPDC005291 (assembly GCF_040607415.1). Classification (NCBI taxonomy): domain Bacteria; kingdom Bacillati; phylum Actinomycetota; class Actinomycetes; order Micromonosporales; family Micromonosporaceae; genus Micromonospora; species Micromonospora sp. NPDC005291. The sequence continues at coordinate 322,651 of NZ_JBEXGR010000006.1, read as the reverse complement.
GGTGGCGTTGTCGATCTCCAGCGAGACCTGTCGTCCGATCTTGGAGGTCGCGGTCCGCTCGGCGTCGCCGATCCGATCCTTACCGATCGGCAGACCCTCCAGGCCCGCGCGGACGCTGATCGTGGTCCCCGGCTTCCAGAAATCGGGCGCCCGGTAATAGACCTGACTGCCGTCCTCCAGCCACGACCAGGTGCCCGGCTGCGGCGGATTGGTCTTCACGAACAGCCGCCGCTGGACATCCGTTCTGGCCTCTTTCGGAATTGCCGGGTCGAACGCGACGGTTACCGGCATCGCCGTGCCGTACGTCCGATTGCCGACGAAATAGAGCGTGCTGGTGATCTGCGGTTTGGTCGATTTGGCCATCGTGGTGAACGTGCTGGTGCGAGTGGTGGTGGCACCCGAGTCACCGGTCGCGGTCACCTCGGCGGTGTAGGTCCGTCGCGGTTGCAGCGGCGCGCTCGGCACCCAACCCGAGCCGTCCTCGCGCGGCTCGGCGTTGACCTGCTTGCCCTTGTCGTCGGTGAGGCGTACGCCGGTGACCCGTCCACCCTTGACCACAGTGCCCACCTCGGCGCTGACCGGGACGTCCCGGGCCTTGTCCCCCGGCGTCACGGCGAGCTCCGGCGAGGCGACGTGCTCCTTGGCCGAGCCGTTCGCCCTCTCCCGGTCGGCGGTGCACCCACCCAGGACGAGCGGTGCGGCTGCGATGGTTACCGCCAACAGCGTCAATCGCCGCCTAGACGTCATGTTTCAGTCCCCCCGTTTCGGCTTCCCTCTGCCACATTCTCGCCTCCTCGACAGGGGCGTCCACGGCATTCGGAAATAATCGTCGGCGCATTTATCGACGCATTTTCCGACGCTGCGTCACTTGGCGGAACAAGCGTTCAAGCAACCTCTCTCATGTTCTTTGCTCTGCTTCAGCGGAGGCAGCACCGGCTGTCCCGATACCGGGCGTCTGGTGGTGCCTGGGGTGAAGCAGAGCGAGCCCTACCGGAGGTCCCGCACGTCCCACCGAGCGCGAGGCGTAGGAGATCAGGCCGGGCGGCGCACGTCGAGGGAGGACTTTTGTCAGCTGGAGGGAAACTTCTGCCAAACGCGACGAACCTTTGCCTTCGTCCGGAGGCAAGGGTAGGGTCACGATCTAGATAGAGGGTTGCCCATACGTCGATCAGCTTGCCGCCACCCCTGCCGGGTCGCCGCGTTCCGCTCCCGATGGGTCCGGGCCGCACCCGCGCGCCGTCCCTCACCGTCCAGCCGGAGCCCGCCTCCGGCCGGTTCGGCGCGCCCGGGCGACGGCAGCAGGTCGACCGTCGCCGACGGCATGCCAGCCGTCAGGAAGGGACCACCACCATGGATCAACAGATCAACCGCACCGCGCCGACACCGGCGTCCGAGCCGGTCAGCCGGCGCGGAGTGCTCCGCGCCGCGACCGTCTCCGCCGCCGCCGTCGGCGCCGCCGGCCTGCTCGCCGGCCCGGCCACCGCCGCGCCGGCCGCGCAGTCCCAGGGCCGGCGCCGGGTGCCGGTGGACCGGATCAGCATCCAGCTCTACACGGTGCGCGACCAGCTCGCGGCCGACCTGCCGGGCACTCTGGACGCGCTGCGCCGGATCGGCTACCGACGGGTGGAGCACGCCGGTTTCGTCGGGCGTACCGCCGCGCAGTTCCGGGCCGCGCTCGACGACGCCGGGCTGCGGTCCACCTCGGGGCACACCGGCATCCCGCAGCCCTTCGATGCCGCCACCTGGGAACGTGCCCTCGCCGACGCGAACGTCGTGGGCTGCAAGAAGATCGTCCACCCGTACTTCGGTCGGGACGCCAACGGCCAGGCGATCCGGGACCCCGCCGTCTACCGCGCCCTGGCGCGGGACCTGAACCGCGCCGGTCGGCTCGCCGAGCGCGCGGGGCTCGACTTCGGCTACCACAACCACCAGCTCGAGTTCGTGCCGTTGACCGGCGGCTCAACCGGGTTCGACATCCTCACCGGGCAGACCGATCCCCGGCTGGTCCACTTCGAGCTCGACCTCTACTGGACCTGGCGGGGCGCACATGACCCGGTCGACGTGATCCGGGCCAACCGCGGCCGGATCCGGCAGGTGCACGTCAAGGACCTCGACGTCGAGGGCGGCTTCGCCGACCTCGGTGACGGCGTCATCGACTTCGGCCGGATCTTCGCCCACGAGCGGGAGGCGGGCATCGAGGAGTACATCGTGGAGCGCGACGACGCCGGCACCCCGCCACGCTCCCCCGCCGACGCCCTGGACACCGCCCGCGTCGGCTTCGACTATCTCGCTTCACTCCGGTACTGAAAACCACCTCGGGGGACGACCTGATGAACAGGACCGCATTCGTGTCCGCCCTGCTGCTGGTGACGGCCGGCCTGGCCGTACCACCGTCAGCCGCGGCCGCCGCGCCCGCCGCACCACCGGACAGCAGCTTCCAGAAGGTGACACTGAACGACTTCCCGGGCGAGCCGATGAGCCTCGCCGTGCTGCCCGACCTGCGTGTGCTGCACACCTCCCGCACCGGTGAGGTCCGCATCCACGACCCGCGCACCGGGCTCAACACCCTCGCTGCCGACATTCCGGTGTACGAGCACGACGAAGAGGGGCTGCAGGGGGTCGCCATCGACCCGAACTTCGCCCAGAACAAGTGGGTCTACCTCTACTACTCGCCGCCGATGGACACACCGGTGGACGACCCGGCAACCCCCGACGTCAACGAGGGGGACGCGCCGCTGGTCGGCACCGAGGCGGACTGGCAGCGGTTCCGGGGCGCGCTACGGCTGTCCCGGTTCAAGCTGGACGGGATGAAGCTGAACCTCGGCACCGAGCAGCAGATCATCGACGTCCCCACCGACCGGGGCATCTGCTGCCACGTCGGCGGTCAGATCGACTTCGACAGCAAGGGCAACCTGTACCTGTCGACCGGCGACGACTCCAACCCCTTCTTCTCCGACGGCTACATCCCGATCGACGAGCGGGCCGACCGGCACCCGGCGTTCGACGCCCAGCGCACCTCGGCCAACACCAACGACCTGCGCGGCAAGCTGCTGCGCATCCGGGTGAAGCCCGGTGGCGGTTACACGGTGCCGGCCGGCAACCTGTTCAAGCCGGGGGCAGCGCAGACCCGCCCGGAGATCTACGCGATGGGGCTGCGCAACGCGTTCCGGTTCGCCGTCGACCGGCGTACCGACAATGTGTACCTGGGCGACTACTCGCCGGACGCCTCCAACCCGAACCCCGAGCGTGGGCCGGCCGGGCACGGCCGGTGGATGCTGGTCGACAAGCCCGCGAACTACGGCTGGCCGTACTGCGTGACGCCGACGATCGCCTACCGCGACTACGACTTCGCCACCGGTGAGTCCGGCGCGAAGTTCAACTGCAAGCGGCCGGTCAACGACTCACCCCGCAACACCGGCAAGCGGCAGCTGCCGCCGGTCGAGCAGCCACAGGTCTGGTACCCGTCCGCCGCCTCGGGTGAGTTCCCGCAGCTGGGCACCGGCGGCATCGGCCCGATGGGTGGCCCGGCGTACGACTACGACGGGACCAGCACGTCACGGACCCGGTGGCCGGCCTACTACGACGGTGTGCCGCTGTTCTACGAGTGGACCCGGGACTACATCAAGGAGTTCCGCCTCGACTCCGACGGCGACGTGCAGGACATCCGGCCGGTGGTGCCATCCCTGGTGGTGGACAACCCGATGGACATGGAGTTCGGCCCGGACGGCGCGCTCTACGTGCTGGAATACGGTGACGGCTACTTCGCCGAGAACCCGGACGCACAGCTGTCCCGGATCGACTTCGTCCGGGGCAACCGGACGCCGATCCCGAAGATCAGCGCGGACCCGACCGTCGGGCAGGCCCCGCTGACCGTCGCGTTCTCCAGCGCCGGCACCACCGACCCGGACGGTGACGCGCTGCGCTACGCGTGGGACTTCGACGCGGACGGCTCGGTGGACAGCACCGATGCGAACCCGACCTGGACGTTCCAGGAGAACGGCTCGTACACCCCCACGGTGAAGGTGACCGACCGCACCGGACGGTCCGCCTCGGCGACCCTGCCGCTGGTGGTCGGGCCGACCGCGCCGATCGTCGAGTTCGTCGCCCCGGTGGCCGGGCAGCCCTTCCAGTTCGGGCAGACGGTCGCGTACGAGGTGAAGGTCACCGACGACCTGCCGGTGGACTGCTCCCGGGTGAAGGTCACCTACGTGCTCGGGCACGACGAGCACGGGCACCCGCTCTCCACGGCGACCGGGTGCTCCGGAACCATCACCACCTTCGTGGACGGCGGGCACAGCGGCGCGGACAACCTCACCGCGGTCTTCGTCGCTGAGTACACCGATGCGCCGACCGAGCCGGGCGTACCACCGCAGTCCGGCACGGCCACTGTGGTGCTGGATCCTGACCCGGTGGCCGGCCTGGCCGGCTGACCACCCGTCGACGGCGGCGGCCCGATCGGGTCGCCGCCGCCGATGCGTGAGGGCTCAGCCCCAGTCGTTCTCGTCGTGGTTGCCACTCCAGCGCCCACCGACCGGTGGGGTGTCGAGCCGCATCCCGCCGGCGCCGTTGCCGGCCAGGTCGTTGTCCTCCACCCGGCAGGCCACGCAGCTGCCCCGCTCGGTGATCCACAATCCGTGGGTCTGGGTCTGGTCGTCGTGGTTGTCCCAGATCCGGTTGCCACGCACGGTGGCAGAGTCGAAGTGCGCGTTGATGGCGATTCCGGCCCGCGTTTCCGGCGCGGGCTCCAGCTCGTACGGAGTGCCCGGCGGCGGAGTGTCACCGCTCCACCCGCTGAACGCGCCGGGGCGTACCGGCGCGAGGGTCATTTCGGTGTCGTTGTTCGCCGCCACCACGGCGACCCGCCGTCCGACCCGCAGCACCTTGCCGCGGTGGCCGTCGTGCGGCCAGTGGGCGGCCCGGTCCACCATCGACCGCTCGCTGTAGCGGACGGTCTCGCCGCCACCGGAGGCGGCCTCGGCGCACTGCCGTCCGTTGTTGCGCAGCCGGTTGTTGAGCAGCACCGCGTCGGTCATCGGACGGTCCACCCGGATGGCGTCCAGCCCGTTGCCCCAGAACTCGTTGCTCTCGATCACCACGTCCATCGCGGGGCCCTGGTAACCGTGCCCCAGGTCCTGCCCGTGGTAGCCGTGCCGTCCGTTGCCGCTGATCCGGTTGCCCCGAATGGTGTACGGCCCGGGGGTGTTGCCCATGCTGATCCCGTCGCGGCCGTTGCCGTCGATGACGCAGTCGGTCACCACCCCGCCCCGCCCGGCGATGCCGGCGGTGCCCTCTGCGGAGACGTCGAAACCGGCCTCCAGATTGCCGGTCATCGTGCAGGCCGAGACGATCAGCCCGTCGGCCCCCCAGTCGGAGATGCCGAACCGGTTGCCCTCGCTGTGGCAGCCAATGATCCGGTAGCCCCGCGGCGGCGGCCAGTAGTCCTTCTGCAGTTCCAGGAAGATCCCGTTGGTGCCGTTGGCCATGGTGGTGGAGTTGGCGATGGTCAGCCGTTCCACCGTGCCCCAACCGCCGATGCCGATCCCGATCCCGGCGCCGCCCATCTGCTCGCCGTTGTCCAGCCGCCCACAGCCGACCACCACGACGCCGTCGATCAGGCTGTCCTGGAGGAAATCGCAGCCCAGCCCGGTCGCGGCCGTGTGGTGGATGTAGAGGTTGCGGAACACGCCGCGCACCATGTACTGGATGCCGAGGCCCTTGGCGAGGTAGTTGTACTCCGCCATCGCCACCCCCGACCCGTCGATCTCGAAGTCGGCGAAGGTGCAGTCGGCGATGTGCCGGTCCCGGTCGGCGCCGTGCTGCACCGTGGTCCAGAAGGCCAGCGGGGTCGGGTCGGCGCGGTTCCCCTCGTTGCTGAGCAGGAACCGGGTGGCGGCGGAGCCGGCACCGATCAACGAGACGCCGCTGCGCCACACCGTCCCGGCGTCCCGGATCGAGTAGATCCCCGGAGGGCAGTAGATCACCCGGGCCCGCCCGTCGGCGGCGTAGCCGTCGCCGAGCCGGTCCACCAGGGCGGCAAGCGCCGGCTGGTCGTTCGTCACCCCATCGCCGCAGAGTCCGTAGTCACGGGCGTCGCAGAAGAACGGCGCGCCGGCGACGGCTGGCTGACGTGCCCGTACGGCGACGGGCGGGATCTGCTGCACCGGACGCTCCTCTCAGCGGGAGGGTGGCCTTCCGGTGCGCCGGGTTCCCGGCGGCGACGGGAGGAAACGTCTGCCGGGCCTTCGAGGCGCGTCGACCCCGGCGCCGTGTACGGGCGTCGGGGTCGACGATGCGGTGGTCAGACGTTGGCGATCAGCAGCGCCGGGCGCTCCACGCAGTCGGCGACGTGCCGCAGGAAACCACCGGCCACCCCGCCGTCGCAGACCCGGTGGTCGAAGGTGAGGCTGAGCTGGGTCACCTTGCGGACGGCGAGTTGCCCGTCGACCACCCACGGCTTGTCCACGATCCGCCCGACCCCGAGCAGGGCCGCCTCGGGGTGGTTGATGATCGGCGTGGAGCCGTCGACCCCGAACACCCCGTAGTTGTTCAGCGTGAACGTGCCACCGGTCAGCCGGGCCGGCGGGAGGCTGCCCGCCCGCGCGGCGGCGGTGGTCGCCGCCAGTTCGGCGGCCAGCTCGGCGGTGGTGAGCCGCTGGGCGTCGCGCAGCACCGGCACGAGCAGACCACGGTCGGTCTGCGCGGCGATGCCGAGGTGCACCCCTGCGGACTGGACGATCCGCTGCGCCTCGGTGTCGACCCGGGAGTTGAGCTGCGGGAACCGGCGCAGCCCGCTGAGACAGATCCGGGCCAGCAGGGCCAGGATGCTCACCGGCGCGTCGGGCGTCGCCGCGTTGATCGCGGCCCGCGTCTCCAGCAGCCCGGTGGCGTCCACGTCGACCCAGATGGTCACCTCCGGGATTTCCCGCCGGCTGCGCGAGAGCTTGTCGGCGATCACCTTGCGGACGCCGGTGAGCGGGACGATGACGTCGCCGTCCCCGGCCGCAGCCAACGCGACGTGCGGATCCGGCACGGCCGCGAGCCGGGCTGCGGGCACAGTCAGCGCCGCCTCCACGTCGGCGCGGCGGATCACCCCACCCGGTCCGGTGCCAGACACCGTGGCCAGGTCGATGCCGCGCTCTCGGGCCAACCGCCGAACGATCGGCGAGATGACCAGGGCGGCCGGCGACCGCGCCGGGTCGCCGCCGGGAGCCGGGCCGGTGCCGCCGTCCGGGCCAGACGCGCCGGTCGGGCCAGCATCGGCCGGGCCAGCATCGGCCGGTTCGGGGGCCAGTGCCAGGCGGGGTCGACGTCGACGCCGGGTGGCACTGCCATGCCCGGTGCCGTACCCGATCAGCACGTTGCCCGAGCCGGCCCGCTCCTCCTCGCGGTAGGTGGCGTGCCCGGCGGGCTCGTCGCCGCCGTCGAGCGGCGCGATGGTGATCAACGGCTGACCGACCGGGCGTACCTCACCGGCCGCGCCGTGCAGGGTGACCACCCGGCCGGCGTACGGGCAGGGCACGTCGACGACGGCCTTGGCGGTCTCCACCTCGACCACGGTCTGGTCGACCGTGACCACGTCGCCCACGGCGACCCGCCACTCGACGATCTCGGCCTCGCTCAGCCCTTCGCCCAGGTCGGGCAGGAGGAAGACCTGCGTCCGTTCGACGGTGGTCATGCCGCGCTGCCCTGCGCCGCCCAGCGCGGGTCCGGCTGGTCGTCCCACTGCAGGCGGGCCACCGTGTCGAGCACCCGGTCCACCCCGGGCAGGTGGGTGTGCTCCAGCATCGGCGCCGGGTAGGGGATGTCCAGACCGGCGACCCGCAGCACCGGTGCGTGCAGCGCGTGGAAGCAGCGCTCCTGCACCCGGGCGGCGATCTCCGCGCCCACGCCCGCGAAGCCGGGCGCCTCCTGGATCACCACGCACCGGCCGGTGCGTCGGACCGAGGCGGTGATGGTGGCGTCGTCGAACGGCACGATGGTGCGCACGTCCACCACCTCCAGGTCCCAGCCCTCCTCGCGGGCGGCCTCGGCGGCCTCCAGCGCCACCGGGACCGCCGGCCCGTACGCCACCAGGGTGGCGTCGCGCCCGGGACGGCGCACGACAGCCCGGCCGAACGGCTCGGTACGCGCCGGCAACTGCGCGTCGGCGCTGGCGAAGTAGAGCTTCTTGGGCTCCATGAAGACCACCGGGTCGGGGTCCTCGATCGCCTCGCGCAGCAGCGAGTACGCGTCCTCGACGGTCGCCGGGGTGACCACCTTCAGCCCGGGGGTGTGCGCGTAGTACGCCTCGGACGAGTCGCAGTGGTGCTCGACCCCGCCGATGCCACCCGCGTACGGCACCCGGATGACGATCGGCACGCTCAGCGCGCCCCGGGTCCGGTTGCGCAGCTTCGCCACGTGCGAGGCGATCTGCTCGAACGCCGGGTACGCGAACGCGTCGAACTGCATCTCCACCACCGGTCGCAGCCCGGACATGGCCAGGCCGACGGCGAAGCCGACGATGCCGGCCTCGGCGAGGGGGGTGTCGAAGCAGCGGTTCTCACCGAAGCGGGCCTGCAGGCCGTCGGTGATCCGGAAGACGCCGCCGAGCTGGCCGACGTCTTCACCGAAGACGACGACCCGGTCGTCGGCGGCGAGGGCGTCGGCCAACGCGGCGTTGAGCGCCTTAGCCATGGTGGTGGCCATCAGGCGTCACCCTCCTCGTCGCGAGCGGCGGCCAGTTCGGCGCGGACCTGCTCGCGCTGTTCGATCAGCTGCGGGGTGGGCTGGGCGTAGACGTGGTCGAAGAGGCTCAGCGGGTCGACGGTGGGTTGGTCGTTCATCCGGGTCCGCAGGTCCGCCGCGTACGCCTCGGCCTGCTCGGCGACCTCGGCGACCGCCGCGTCGTCGAGCACCCCGCGGGCCCGCAGGTAGGTCTCCAGCCGGGCGACCGGGTCCCGGTCACGCCAGGCGTCGACCTCGGCGCCGTCGCGGTAGCGGCTGGCGTCATCGGCGTTGGTGTGCGGCTCCATCCGGTAGGTGTGTGCCTCGACCAGGAACGGCCCCTTGCCGGCGCGGGCGTGCGCGACCGCGCGGGTGAGCACGGCGAGCACCGCGACCGGGTCGTTGCCGTCGACCTGCTCGCTGGGCACGCCGTAGCCGACGCCCTTGTAGGCCAGCGACGGCGCGGCGGTCTGCCGCGACAGCGGGACGCTGATCGCATACTGGTTGTTCTGGACGAAGTAGACCACCGGCGCCTTGAACACGGCGGCGAAGTTGATCCCCTCGTGGAAGTCGCCCTCGCTGGTCGCGCCGTCACCGATGAAGGCCAGCGCCACGGTGTCGCGTCCCTGGTACGCCTCGCCGTGCGCCAGCCCGGCGGCATGCACGCACTGGGTGGCGAGCGGAGTGCACTGCGGTGCGGTCCGTACCTCGGTCGGGTCGTAGCCGCAGTGCCAGTCGCCGCGCAGCAGCGTGAGCACCTCGACCGGGTCGATGCCCCGGGCAACCAGCGCCATCGACTCGCGGTAGGTGGGGAAGACCCAGTCGGTGTCGCGGACCGCGAGCACCGCGCCGACCTGACACGCCTCCTGGCCCCGCGAGGACGGGTAGACGGCCAGGCGGCCCTGCTTGGTCAGGGCGGTCGCCTGGGTGTCGAACCGGCGGCCGAGCACCATCCGGCGGTACAGCTCACGCAGCACCTCGACGGGTGGTTCCGGGTAGTCGGTGCGGGCGGGCAGCGGCCTGCCGTTCTCATCGAGCAGGCGGACCGGCTCGGCGTCCGGCAGCAGCGGGCGCGCCGGGTCGGGCGGGGTGGCCGCCCGACGGGTGCGCGGGGATGCCCTGCGGACCGCCTGGGGAGTGGTCGTCACGGCGGAACCTCCTGGGACGTGTGGTGAGCCTATGCTTCCGCCTGACGGATGATTGACTCAAGATCCACGTGGAAGGCGGGACGGTTGGCATGCGAAGGGTCCATCGGTGAGCCAGGAGACCGCCGACGAGGCGGGCCGGGCGGCGGGATCGGGACGATCGGCGCGAGCTCTGGACGAGGTGGACCGGCGGATCCTCGACGAGCTCGTCCGTGACGGTCGGACGTCGGTGCGCACCCTCGCCGAGCGGATCCACATCTCCCGCACCAACGCGTACGCGCGGGTGGAGCGGCTGCTGCGCGACGGGGTCATCACCGGGTTCCGGGCTCAGGTGGCACCCGCCGCGGCCGGGCTGGGCACCTCGGCGTACATCGCGTTGACGATCGAGCAGAACACCTGGCGGGAGGTCTCCGCGGAGCTGGCCCGGGTGCGCTACATCGAGCACGCCGCGCTGCTCGGCGGCGACCACGACGTGCTGGCGCTGGTCCGCGCGCCGGACAACGCCACGCTGCGGGACGTGGTGCTGGGCCGGGTGCAGAGCATCCCCGGGGTGCTGTCCACCCGCACCTGGCTGGTCTTCGAGGAGTTCGACGGAGCCGGCAGCCCCTGGGCGTGAGCGCTCAGCGCTCCGGCGGGGCCTCCAGCCCTTCCCGGTCGGCCAGCTCCAGCAGCGGCTCCAGTGAGTGCCGGTCGCCGTCCAGGCCGGCATGCGGGTCGCCCCGCTCGGCGAACCGGGCCGGCATGCTGAGCACGTCGAAGTCCTCCGGCCGGACCTCGTCCAGCTCCGACCAGTCCAGCGGCGCGGAGACCAGCGCGGCCGGCGTCGGCCGGATCGAGTACGCCGAGGTCACCGTGTGGTCCCGGGCCATCTGGTTGTAGTCGACGAAGACCGGCCGGTCCCGCTGATCGCGCCACCAGGTGGTGGTGACCAGCTCCGGCAGCCGACGCTGCATCTCCCGGCCCAACGCGAGCACCGCCCGACGGCACTCGCCGAAGCTCCACCGCGGCTCGATCGACAGGTAGACGTGCAGCCCTCGACCACCGGTGGTCTTCGGGTAGCCGGTCAGCCCCAGCTCGGCGAGGAACGCCCGCACCTCGAGGGCCACCGGCACCACCTGCTCGAAGCCGACGCCGGGCATCGGGTCGAGGTCGATACGCAGCTGGTCGGGGCGTTCCACGTCGGCGGAGGTGACCGGCCACGGGTGGAAACGCAGGGTGCCCAGGTTGGCCGCCCAGATCACCACGGCCAACTCGCTCGGCGCGACCTCGTCGGCCGTGCGCCCGCTGGGAAAGGTGATGTGGGCGGTGCGCACCCACTCGGGCGCACCCGCCGGCAGCCGCTTCTGGTAGAACGCGTCGCCCCGGTTGGTCTGCCGGGTGGCGATCGTCGCGCCCTCGAAGACGCCGCGCGGCCAGCGTTCCAGCATCGTCGGCCGGTCCCGCAACGCGCGCAGGATGCCGTCACCCACCGCCAGGAAGTAGCGGACCACGTCCAGCTTGGTCAGCCCACGCTCCGGGAAGTACGGCTTGTCGGGGCTGGAGACGCGGATCAGCCGCTCCCCCACCTGGATCTCCTCCGCCGGCGTCGCCACGCCCCCGAGGGTACGACGCCCGGGCGGGCTTGACGGCTACCGACCGGAGACCAGCGTGGCGGGCTGCTGCGGCAGCTCCTCGGTCGGGCCGCCGACCTGCACGGGCGGCGTCCCGGGCGGCTCCTCGGCCACCGCGGTCTGCTGCTCGACCAGCGCTACGACGTGGTCCGGGTGGCCCACGCGACCGGGCTCACCGTGGCCCTGCTGCAACGGCGCGGCTGAAGCGGGCGTGGTTACCGCCGTCGGCGCCCGGGTAGGGGGTCGGCATGGCGGAACTGGCGACGCTCTGGATCATCCGACACGGCGAGAGCACGGCGAACGTGGCGGCGACCCACGCTGAGGCGTCCGGCGAAGAGCTGATCGGGCTCAGTCACCGCGACGCCGACGTGCCGCTCTCCCCCACCGGCGAGGATCAGGCCCGGGCCACCGGCCGTTGGTTGGCCGAGCTGCCCCGAGACCGCCGGCCGGACGTGGCCGTGGTCTCGCCGTACCTGCGGGCGGTCTCCACCGCCGGGTTGGCGCTGCACGGCACCGGGGTGCCGGTAAGCCGGGACGAGCGGCTGCGCGACCGGGAGTTGGGCATCCTCGACGGCCTGACCGGGCACGGGGTACGCCAGCGGTACCCGGACGAGGCCGAGCGCCGGGCACGGCTCGGCAAGTTCTACTACCGGCCGCCGGGCGGGGAGTCCTGGACCGACGTGGCGCTGCGGCTGCGGACGCTCCTCGGCGACCTGCGCCGGGACCACGAGGGCCAGCGTGTTCTGCTCTTCGGCCACGACGCGCTGGTCTTTCTGCTGCGCTACCTGGTGGAGGGGCTGACCGAGCCGGACCTGATGGCGCTGACCCGCGAGCACGTGATCGCCAACTGCTCCATCACCGACTGGTCGGCCGACGCACAGGAGCGGCTGATTCCGGGCGGATTCAACGAGGTCGGCCACCTGCACCGGCAGGGCGCCCAGCCGACCAGGGAGGACGAGATTCATGCCGAGCCGGTCTGAGGTGAAGGTGATCACGCCGGGGCTGCTGCGGGACTGGGCGCTGCCGGTGCCGGCCGGCGGCAAGGAGAGTCGAGGCACCGTGCTGGTGATCGGCGGTTCCCGTTTCACCCCCGGTGCGGTGCTGCTCGCCGGGGTGGCCGCGCTGCGCGCCGGCGCCGGGGTGCTCCAGCTCGCCGCCGCCGAGTCCAGCGCCGCCACGCTGAGCATCGAGGTGCCCGAGGCGCTGGTGGTCGGGCTGCCGGAAACCCCCGACGGCGCGGTCGCCGCCGACCGGGACGGCCAGCTCGGTGAGCTGGTCGCTCAGGCCGACGTGGTTGCCCTCGGCCCCGGGCTGAAAGCGATCGACGAGACCAACCGTTTGCTGGCCCTGGTCCTGGACGCGGCCCGCCCCCACACGTCGCTGGTGCTCGACGCGTACGCCCTCGGTGCGCTCAGCCACGCACCGGACCTGCTGGTCGGCTCGGGCCGGCCCGTGGTGCTCACCCCCAACGTCACCGAGGCCGGGCACCTGCTCGGGCGGGACGCGGGCGACGACCTGGACGCCGAAGCGGCCGAGCTGGCCAGCCGGTACGAGGCGGTCGTCTCGCTGTACGGGCACGTGGCCGCCCCGGACGGGCGGGGTTGGCGGGAGGAGAGCGGCGACGCCGGGCTGGGCACCTCCGGCAGCGGGGACGTACTCGCCGGGTTGCTGGCGGGGCTGCTGTCCCGCGGCGCGGACCCGGCGCAGGCCGCCTGCTGGGGCTCGTTCGCGCACGCCATGAGCGGCCAGCGGCTGATCCCCCGGTACGGCCGGATCGGCTTCCTCGCCCGCGAGTTGCTCGACGAGATCCCCGGAACGCTGTCCACGATCTGATCCGGCGGCACCACCTGCGGCCCGGCGCTCGATGCGATGACGGCCTGAGGCGGCGCATGCGGAGGTCGGCCGGGCCGGGGATCCCCGGCCCGGTAGGATTGGCGCGGGCCGTTACTGGCGCGTGGGGATGGACAACCATCGGGGAGCGGTCCCGTCATGAGGACGTTTTTTGCCGAGCGCCTGGGCCTTCCCGCACGTCTGTAGGAGGTCGCATGTCGCGCAACGCCGAGTCCACCGCATTCCGAAGTGCCCTTGAGGTGATCCGGGCTGTCGAGCCACGGGTGGCCGACGCCATCGGCGCCGAGCTGACCGACCAACGGGAGTCGCTCAAGCTCATCGCCAGCGAGAACTACGCCTCCCCGGCGACGCTCCTGGCCATGGGCAACTGGTTCAGTGACAAGTACGCCGAGGGCACCGTCGGGCGCCGCTTCTACGCCGGCTGCCAGAACGTCGACACCGTCGAGGCGCTCGCCGCCGAGCACGCCCGGGAGCTGTTCGGCGCCGCGCACGCGTACGTGCAGCCGCACTCGGGCATCGACGCCAACCTGGTCGCGTTCTGGGCGGTGCTGGCCGACCGGGTCGAGTCCCCCGCACTGAAGAAGGCCCAGGTTCGCCAGGTCAACGACCTCAGCGAGGCCGACTGGTTCGCGTTGCGCCGCGAGCTGGGCAACCAGCGGATGCTCGGCATGTCGCTGGACGCCGGCGGTCACCTCACCCACGGCTTCCGGCCGAACATCTCCGGCAAGATGTTCGACCAGCGCAGCTACGGCACCGACCCGGCGACCGGTCTGATCGACTACGACCGGGTGGCCGAGGCGGCCCGCGAGTTCAAGCCGCTGATCCTGGTCGGCGGCTACTCGGCGTACCCCCGGAAGGTGAACTTCCGGATCCTGCGGGAGATCGCCGACTCGGTCGGCGCCACCTTCATGGTCGACATGGCGCACTTCGCCGGCCTGGTGGCGGGCAAGGTCTTCACCGGCGACTTCGACCCGGTGCCGCACGCGCACATCGTCACGACCACCACCCACAAGTCGCTGCGCGGCCCGCGCGGTGGCATGGTGCTCTGCCAGCCGGAGCTGGCCGACCAGGTGGACCGGGGCTGCCCGATGGTGCTCGGTGGCCCGCTGCCGCACGTGATGGCCGCCAAGGCGGTCGCTCTCGCGGAGGCCCGCCGCCCCGACTTCGCCGACTACGCCCAGCGGATCGTGGACAACGCGCAGGCCCTCGCCGAAGGGCTGCTGCGTCGCGGCGCGAAGCTGGTCACCGGTGGCACCGACAACCACCTGGTGCTGATCGACGTGTCCGGCTACGGGCTCACCGGCCGGCAGGCCGAGCAGGCGCTGCTGGATTCGGGCATCGTCACCAACCGCAACTCGGTCCCGCAGGACCCGAACGGGGCCTGGTACACGTCCGGCATCCGGGTCGGCACGCCGGCCCTGACCACCCGAGGGCTGGGCACCGCCGAGATGGACCAGACCGCGGAGCTGATCCACACCGTGCTGGCCCACACCACGGCTGGCGCCAACGCCGACGGCACCGGATCGAAGGCGAAGTACACCCTCGATCCCGATCTGGCCGACAAGATCGCCCGCCAGGCCACCGACCTGCTGGCCCCGTACCCCCTCTACCCCGCCATCGACCTGACCTGACCTGCCCCGCCCTGCCCTGTCCCCCGCCCTGTCCCCCGCCCGCGCCCGCGTCTCCCCCGCAGCCCCACCGCGTCGATCTAGGGAAGATTGCTGCGGCTAGAGATCAACTAGCGCTGATTTTCCCTAGATCGGCGGGGGCGGGGCGGGCGCGGCGCGGCGGGGCGGCGGAGGCGCGGGTGGGGTGGGGTGGGGTGGGGCTCAGGCCAGGGGGCGCTTGAGGTGGTAGCGGTGGACTTCGGTGCTTCCTTGGACGTTGTTCACGTCCTCGGCGGCGGAGACGAGCTCCCAACCCTCCCGGCCGGCGAGGTTGAGATGCGCGATGGCGGTGTCGCCGAAGGCCGTGATGTCCTTGCGTGACCCGTCCGGCGCGTACCAGACGAACGAGACATGGAAATTGCGGCCCTGTCCCTGATAGCGGCGGACGAGCAGGGCGTACTCCCAGGCAACCATGCGGCCTATTATGACCGTCCAACCAGGACGGCGGCACGCGGGCCGTCGCGCATTGCCATCCGATGAACGCGGTGTGTCAACCCACCGAGCTGGGTGCCCGGCGGACCAGCTCGTCGGTGATGAGTGCCGCGAGGCGATCCAGCCCGAGATCGATCTGCTCCGGAGTGACCGCGCTGACCGACAGCCGCAGCGCGCACACCGGCGCCGTGTCGTCGTAGAAGTGCGCCATCGGCGTCCACAGCACACCGTAGTCGCGCGCCGAGCGGTCCAGCAGCGCGTCGTCGACCGGAAACGGCACGGTCACCACCACGAAGAACCCGCCAGCGGGTACGGTCCACCGCACCGGCCGGTCGGGCCGGTCCGGGAACCGCTGGCCCAGGCCGGCCACCAGGTGGCGCAGATTACGGGAGTACGCGGCCCGCTCCCGGATATTGGCGGGCACCAGGCTGCACCCGTGCTCCAGCAGCCGGCCACCGATCACCGCCTGCGCGATCGGTGACGTGTTCACCGTGACCATGCTCTTGATCATGGCGAGCTGGTCGGCGAGTGGGCCGACCCGACCGTCTGGCCCCGCCACCCGCTGGTCGGCGACCACATAGCCGACCCGCGCGCCGGGCAGCACGGTCTTGGCGAACGAGCCGAGGTAGACGACCCGTCGCCCGGTGTCCAACGACTTCAAAGTGGACGGGCGAGGCCCGTCGTCGAGGTGGAACAGCCCGTACGGGTTGTCCTCCAGCAGCAGCAGGTCCTCCTCGGCGGCCAACGCCAGCAGATGCCGCCGATCGGCGGTGTCGATGCTGATGCCCGAGGGGTTGGCGAAATCCGGCATCACGTAGCAGGCGCGTGGCCGGAGCCCGGCCGACCGCGCCCGGCGCACCTGGGTCCGCAGGTCGGCCAGGTCCACGCCGGACGGCCCGGCCGCGACCGGCCACACCGGCAGGTCCACCAGCCGGGCCGCGCCGGTCAGCCCGACATAGGTCGGGGCGACCGCGAGCAGCACGTCGGCCGGCCCGGCGCGCAGCGCCCGCAGCACCAGGAACATCGCCTCCTGGCAGCCGACGGTCACCACGACGGCCTCCGGGTCGACGGTGATTCCCTCGTCCACGGCGAGGTTGCGGGCGATCAAGTGGTGCACGATGCCCTTGGTCCGGCCGTACTGCAGCAGCAGCCGCCGGGCCTGCTCGGGTGAGTGACCCAGGTCGTCGGTGAGGTGCCGGTGGAAGGTGTCCAGGTGCCGGTGCACCGCCGCGAGGTCGAAGAACTCCTCGTACGGTCGGCCGGCCGCCAGGGACACCGCCGCTGGATAGCGCTCGGACACCTCGTTGAGGAAGTTCATCGAGGTCAGCGCCGGATCGACCAGCGCGGGGTGCAGGTCGGCGACGGTCAGGTCGACCGGTTCGGTGTCGGTCACCGCTCAGCCCGCCATGCGGGTACGCAGCTCGCCGGCCGCCGCCGGGTCGGGACAGCCGGCCAGGGTGAGAGCGTCGCGCAGTTCGGCGGCGAGCAGGTCGAGCGCGTCCCGCGCGCCGCGTTCGCCTCCGACGGCCAGCGCCCAGAGCAGCGGTCGACCGACCAGCACCCCGGCGGCACCCAGCGCGAGCGCCCGCAGCACGTCGGTGCCGCCACGGATGCCGCTGTCCATCAGCACCTGGCACCGGTCGCCGACCGCGTCGACGACTTCCGGGAGCATGGTGACGCTGGCCGGAGCCCCGTCGAGCTGCCGCCCCCCGTGGTTGGACACGACCACCGCGTCCGCGCCGATCCGTACCGCCTCGACCGCGTCGCGGGGGTCGAGCACCCCCTTGACCACGAGCGGAAGGTCGACGTGTTCCCGCAGCCAGGCCAGGTCCGTCCAGCGCAGCGTCGGCGCGAACGCCGCGTCGGTGTGCGCGGCGATCGCGGACACCCCCGGAGCACCGCTGTGCGCCAGGGCGTCCCGGCCTTCGGGCAGGTTCGCGGCGACCACGTCGTCCGGCAGCCGGAACGCGTTGCGCAGGTCCCGAGGCCGCCGGCCGAGCACCGGAACGTCCACGGTGACCACCAGCGCCCGGCAACCCGCCGCGACGACCCGGGCCAGCAGGTCGCGGACCAGTCCCCGCTCGCGCAGCCAGTAGAGCTGGAACCAGACCTCCGCGCCCACACCGGTGACCTGCTCGATCGGTGTGCTGCCCAGCGTGCTCGCCAGATAGGGCACCCCGGCCGCGCCGGCCGCCGCCGCCAGGGCCAGCTCCCCGCCCGGGTGCACCAGCCGCTGGTACGCCATCGGCGCCACCCCGACCGGCATGGCGTACGGGCGGCCGAGCAGCCGGGTGCCGAGGTCGACACTGTCCACGCCGCGCAGCACCCGGGGCAGCACCGCGACCCGGTCCAGTGCGCACCGGTTGGCCGCGAGGGTCACCTCGTCCGCGCTGCCGCCGGCGATGTAGTCCCACACCTCCGCCGACAGCACGGCCCGGGCCCGCTCGGCGTAGTCGGCGAGCGACACGGCCGGCACGCCGGTCAGCACCTGTTCAGCCACCCTGCACCCCCGTGCCGGGTGGACGGTCCTGCTCGCGTGGCAGCCCGAACCGTTCCCGCAGGAACGCCGCCGCGCTCCCTTGTGCCTGTCGCCCGTCGGTGAAGGCGCCGGGCATGGCGAAGAAGCCGTGGATCATTTGAGGGTAGTGCGCCAGCCGGGTGGGTACGCCAGCCTCGCGCAGTCGCTCGGCGTAGCGCTGCCCCTCGGCGCGGAGCGGGTCCAGCTCGGCGGTGATCACCAGCGCCGGAGGCAGCCCGGACAGATCGTCGGCGAGCAGCGGCGAGGCGAGGGGGTCCCGGGCGTGCGCCGGGTCGGCCAGGTAGTGCGTGCGGTACCAGGCCACCGAGCGGCGGTTGAACAGCGTCGGATCGTCGTCGTCGGCCGGGCCGGCCGGCGCGCGGCTCTGGTCGGTGTTCGGGTAGACCAGCAGCTGCGCGGCGAGCGTGGGCCCGTCCGCGCGGCAGAGCAGGGTGACCGCGGCGGCGAGGTTTCCGCCAGCGCTGTCCCCACCCACCGCCAGCCGGTCCGGGTCCACGCCCAGCCGGTCGGCATGCCCGGCGACCCAGCGGGTGGCGGCGTGGCAGTCGTGCACCGCGGCCGGGAAGGGGTGTTCCGGGGCGAGCCGGTAGCCGACGGTGATCACCTGGCAGGGCACCGCGTTGGCCAGTCGCCGGCAGATGCCGTCGGCGGTGTCGATGCTGCCGAGCGTCCACCCGCCACCGAAGAAGTACAGCAGGGTGGGCAGCGGGCCGGGCCCGGCCGGCCGGTACACCCGCAGCGGCAGTTCACCGGCGGGGCCGGGGATCCTCTCGTCGCGTACCTCGGCCACCGGCTCGACCGCGCCGGTGCCGGCGCGGATCGCGGCCAGGTCCGCGGCGCGCGCCTCGATCAGGGTCTGCGCGTACAGCGGTGGGGCGCCGGTCGCGGCGCGGGCCGCCCGGTAGGCCGCCACCTCCGGGTGCAGGGCCATGTCGCTCCTATCCACCGGTGCTGACCAGCAGCTTGTCGATGCCGCGCAGGACCAGACTGCCGCTGTACGTCGGCGTCTCGGTGACCGTCAGGCCGGGGAACCGGGCGAACAGCCGGGGCAGCGCGAGGCGCCCCTCCAATCGGGACACCGCCGCGCCGAGGCAGAAGTGCAGGCCCGCCCCGAAGGCCAGCGACGGTGGGCCGGGTCGGGTCGGGTCGAAGGTGTCCGGGGCCGGAAAGCGTGCCGGGTCCCGGTTGGCCGCGGCGATCATGAGCAGCACGTTGTCGTCCTTGGCGACCGGCACACCGTTCAACACGGTGTCGGCTGGCGCGGCGCGGGCCAGGAAGTGCACGGGGCTGGCCAACCGCAGCACCTCGTCGATGCAGCCCTGGGCCAGTTTCTCGTCGGTGGGCAGCGCTGCGACCGTCTCCGGGTGGGCCAGCAACAGCGGCAGCCCGTTGCTGAACATGTAGACGGTGGTGACGAAGCTGGCGTTGAACAGCACGATCAGGTTGCTGACCAACTCCTCCTCGGTCAGCTCCACCCCGCCTGCGTCGAGCGCCTCGACCAGCCCGCTGAGCAGGTCGTCCCCGGGCACCCGGCGGCGGGCCGCCAACAACTCCCGGTAGAAGGCCCGCAGCTCCTGCGCCGCGGCGTTGGCCGCGGCCAGCCGCTGCGGGGTCTTCCCGGCCATGTCCAGGAACTCGTCGATCCGCTCCACCCGCTCCCGGTACCACGCCAGATCCCCCGCCGGAATGCCGATGAACTCGGCCATCACCAGAGCGGGAATCGGGTACGCGAAATCAGCCACGAAGTCGACCACGCCGTCCCCGGCGTCGGCCATCCGGTCCAGCAGGTCGTCGACCACCCGCAGGATCACCGGTTCCAGCGCGCCGAGGCGGCGGGGCGTGAAGGTGCGGGAGAAGACGTGCCGCATCCGGGTGTGATCGGGTGGGTTGGCGAACATCATCGAGGTCTGGAACGTGCGCAGGATCTCCTGCTCCTGCCAGCCCGGCGGCGGCTGTTTCGTCCACTCCGGATCGCGCAGCAGCCCGTCGATCAGGTCGTACCCGACCGCCACCGCGGCCACCGTGCTGTGCTCGGCGCGCGCCGGCACCGCGCTGACCGGCCCGAGCCGGTGCAGGCCCGCGTACCACGGGTACGGATCCTGTCGGCCCTGCTCGCTGTAGAGGCTGGTGAGCAACTCCCCCACGTCCACGACGATCTCCTCCCCAGGAATGGTGTGGCCGGGGGTGGCGAGGATCGCCCGCCACCCCCGGCCGGTGTCACAGGCCGAGCACCCGCAGCGGCACGGCGTTGGCCATCGCCTGGTTGCCGGCGTCGTTCGGGTGGATGTGGTCCCCCGAGTCGTACGCGGGCAGCAGTTGGCTCTGCCGTGCCGGGTCGCGCAGCACCCGGTCGAAGTCGAGCAGCCCGTCGAACTCCCGGCTGCCGCGCAGGTACGCGTTCACCGCCTGCCGGGTGGCCTCCTTCTGCGGGGTCCACACACCTGGCGCGCCGTGCCCCTCGTACGGCGTCAACGTGGCCACCAGGCTGGTCAGGCCGCGTTGCTGGAGCTGCTGGTTGATCTGCCGCAGGGTCGCGATGATCGCTTCGGATGAGTCGTTGGACATCCAGATGTCGTTGATGCCCAGGTGGGTGACCACCGTGCGCACGCCGGTCTGGGCGAAGACGTCCTCGTTGAGCCGGGCCGCCGCGTTCGGGCCGAGCTGGAAGTAGCCGGGGTAGTTGCCGTCGCCCGGCTCGGTGCCCTCGTGGTTGAGCCGGTTGCCGGCGAGGCTCAGGTTGAGCACGCCCGGGGTGCGCTTGTCCGGCCGGTCGGCGAGCAGCCGGTCGGAGAGCAGGTCAGGCCAGCGCCGGTTGGCGTTGACGGTGCTGCCGTTGCCGTCGCCCATCGAGTCGCTGAGCACGACCACCGCGCCGGGGCTGGCCTTCCGCTGCACGTCGATGCCGGAGAGGAAGAACCAGCAGCAGGTGGGACGGATGGTGAACCCGGCGCCGTCGGCGGCCGCGGTCAGGTCACCGGCGCCGATGAAGTTGTTCTGCTGGGACTGCCCGTGGAAGGTGGTCGGCCCGGTCGGAGTCGGGAAGTGCAGGGTGACCACCAGGTCGCTGTCGTCCGCGACCGGGAAGGTCAGCGGGTCGCTGAGCAGCTCGGCGCCCCGGTTCATGGTCGCCGAGGCGGCACCGGTAAAGGCCAACGGGCGCAACGAGGCCGGGTCGATGTCGGAGACGTCGTCGACGGTCGTCGTGTTCGGCCGGGCGACGGTGGCCCGACCGACCTTGACCGCCTGCTCGCCGTAGAGGTTGCTCAGGCGTACCCGCAGCGCCGGGCCGCCGACCGAGACGTGCACGACCATCCGGACGCTCTGGTCGTTCAGACCGGTGTTGGTCAGTCCCACCGAGTTGCCCCGGGTGACCGCGGTGGCCCAGCTACCCGCCCACTCGGACCGGTCGGGCCGGTCGGCGGCGGTCTCGGACGGACCGGCGCTGGCGACGACGGCGGGTGTTCCCGCGACCAGCAGCGCGGCCGCGGCGGCGATGACATGCCATCTCTTCGGGGTCGACATTGAACCTCCATCGTGTGGCAGCCCAGGGGCCGTCCGCTGACGGCTCCCGCCTGGACGATGGTCCAGAAACCTAGCCGCCGCCGATGACGGGCGTCAATCAACCTCATCGACGCCATCAAATGTCCGCCGGGCCTCTCGGATCGCCCTTCGGCCGGGTCCCCGCCAGCCCTTGCGGGCCTAGGCTCGCAGGCGGCGGCGGTGCGGTCGCCGAGGCGCGCGCCACCGTCGCGTCGTTCACCGCGACCGCCGCTTTCGCGGATGGGAGCTGCCGGATGACTGACGGACCCGGGCACACGACGACCTACGTGGACAGGGTGTTGGATCTCTTCGCCGACTTCGGTGCCCGAGAGGCGTTGGTCGGTGGAGGCCGCCGGCTCACCTACACCGAGGCCGCCGCGCAGGTGCGGGCGATGGCCGCGACGTTGACCCGGAACGGCGTACGGCCGGGGGCGGCGGTGCTGGTCACCGTGGCGAACGCGGTGGAGGGCCCGCTGCTTCAGCTCGCGCTGCACCTGATCGGCTGCCGGACGATGTGGGTCGCCCCGGTCACCGCCCGCCGGGAGGTCGACGAATTCATCCGCCTGGCCCGCCCCGACGCCCTGGTCTACGACGCCCGGGACCCGGCCAGCCTGGGCCCGGAACTGGCCGCCGCGCTGCCCGGCACACCGGTGTGCTGCCTGGGCCCGGGCGCCGGCCCGGACCTCACCGCCGACGCCGACGCGGCCGATCTGCCGGCGCTCGCGCCGGCGCCGGAGTCGTTCCTGCAGACCAGCGGCACCACCGGCAGCCCGAAACTGGTGCACCACCGGGAGAGCTTCTACGCCCAGATCCTCGCCCTGGCAGCCGACTTCCGAGCCGCCGGGTTCCCGCTGCTGCGGCACCTGTCGCATTCGCCGATGTGGCTGGCCAGCGGGCAGATCACCACGCTGTTCAACCTGTTCACCGGTGGGGTGCTGGTGCTGCGCGACGACTGGGACCCGGTGGCCTTCGTGGACACCGTGCAGCGGGAGCGGATCAACTCCACCTTCGTCACCCCGCCGATGCTCTACGAGGTGCTGGACCACCCGGCGCTGGTGGGCGCGGACTTCTCGGCCATGTTCATGTTCAACGTGGGAGCCGGGCCCGCCGCGCCCGCCCGGCTGCGCCAGGCCATCGCGCGTTTCGGCCCGGTGCTACGCATCGTGTACGGCCTCAGCGAAGCCGTCGTGATCACCGCGCTGCCCGGACTGACCGACGATCCGGAGCATCCGGGGCGGTTGCGCTCCTGCGGGCGGCCCTACGGCGACGTGCGCATCGAGATCCGCGACGACGACGGCACGGTGCTGCCGACGGGCCGCGACGGCGAGGTGTGGGTGCACACCCGGTTGAGCTTCGCCGGTTACCACGGCCAACCGGAGCTGACCGCGCAGACGTTGGTCGACGGCTGGGTGCGTACCCGCGACATCGGCCACCTCGACGACGACGGCTACCTCTACCTGGTCGACCGTGCACACGACATGATCGTCACGCATCGGCGGAACTGGGCGATCTTCTGCCGTCCGATCGAGGACGTGCTGGCCGGGCACCCGCAGGTGCGGGCCGCAGCCGTGATCGGCGTACCGGACGAGACGGTCGGCGAGGTCCCGTACGCGTACGTCGTGGTCGCGCCGGGCGCGACGGTCACCGGGGCGGAGCTGATCGACCTGGTGACCGCCGAACTCAACGAGATGTGGGCACCCGCCGGGGTGGAGTTCACCGACCGGCTGCCGGTGAACCGGTCGGTGAAGGTGGACAAGCGGGCACTGCGCGACCGGTACGCCGCGCGTCGGGCGGCGGCGGTCGGGGCGTGACCCCCCGCCGGCAGCTGGTCGTCCTGGTCAGCGCGGACCTGATCTCCAACCTGGGCACCCGCATCTCGGTGGTGACCATTCCGTGGCTGGTGCTGGTCACCACGGGCAGCCCGACCAAGATGGGCCTGGTCGCGTTCGCCGAGACGCTGCCGTACCTGCTGTCCAGCGCGTTGGGTACGCCGTGGGCGGACCGGATCGGCCTGCGCCGCACCTCGATCGTGTGCGACGTGGGCAGCGCGGCGGTCATGCTGATCGTGGCGCTGACCCCGTGGCTGGGCTTCACCGCCCTGGTGGCGCTCGTGGCGGTGGCGGGCGCGCTACGGGGCATCGGCGACCGGGTGAAGCACGTGATGTTCCGGCCGGTCGCCGAGGCCGCCGGGGTGCCGCTGATCCGGCTGACCTCCGCGTACGACGGGCTGAGCCGGGTGGTGACCCTGTTCGGCGCCGCCGTCGGCGGCCTGTTGATCGCCGGGTTCGGCGTGACCGGGGCGATCCTCATCGACGCGGCCAGCTTCGGCGTCTGCGCGCTGCTGATCGGCCTCCTGGTTCGCCCGCAGGCCGCCCTGGCGCAACCCGCCCAGCCGGAGAGTTACCTCCGCGCGCTGCGGGGCGGCTTCAGCTACCTGCGTCGGGACCGACCGCTGCTGGGCATGCTGGTGGTTATCTCGGCGCTGAACATGGTGGCCAACGCCAGCGTGGCCGTCTACATCCCGGTCTGGGTCGCCCGGGAACTACATGGCCCGAGCGGGCTCGGCCTGGTGCTGGCGGCGTTCTCGGCGGGCGCGCTGTTGGGCAACGTGCTGTTCACCGCGCTGGGGCCCCGGCTGCCCCGCCGGCTGACGTTCCTGGTCGGGGCGCTGATCGCCGGCACACCCCGGCTGGTGGCGCTGGCGATCAGCGACGAACTGCCGATGGTGCTCGTGGTGACGTTCCTGTCCGGGATCGGCATCGCGGCGGTCAACCCGCTGCTGGGGGTGGCGCTCTACGAGCGGGTACCACCGGAGTTGCAGACCCGGGTGATCGGCATCTCCGGTTCGTTGGCCTTCCTCGGGCTGCCGGTCGGCGCGCTGCTCGGCGGCTGGTCGGTGGACGCCCTGGGGCTCACCCCGGCGCTGCTGGTCACGGCGGCGGCCTGCCTGGTGGTCACCGCGTACCCGCTGGTGGCCCGCCCGGCGGGTCCGAAGACCCCGATGCGACCCGCCCCCGCCACCACACCCTGACACCCCCGGAATCCGAGAGCTCATATAGTCGGGCGGTGAACCTGGAGAAGGTCCGGCAGGCATATGCGTCCGTCGCGGAGCTCTACATCGGCCTGTTCGGCACGAGTCAGCAGGTAGACCCCGACGACCTCGCCTTCATCGGGCGACATCTGGCGGGCCGGCCTGGCACGGTGCTCGATCTGGGCTGCGGGCCCGGCCAGATCACCGGCTACCTTCACTCGCTGGGCGTCGACGCAACCGGAATCGACATGGTCCCCGAGTTCATCGCCCACGCGCGGGCGACCCACCCGAGCGTGGAGTTCCACCTCGGGTCGTTGGCGAGCCTCGATGTCGCCAACCACTCCGTCGACGGCATCCTGGCCTGGTTCTCATTGATCCACCTACCGCCGCAGAATCTCGATGCCGTGCTCGCCGAGTTCCGACGGGCAATGGCCCCGGCCGGAACGTTGGTGCTCGGTTCCTTCGAGGGTGACGAGGTCGCCGCCTTCGACCACAAGGTCGTGACCGCGTATCGCTGGCCCGTCGACGAGCTCTCCGAACGCTTGACGCGAGCCGGTTTCACCGAGGTTGAGCGCGTGCGGCGGCCCAGCGACGGCACTCAGCGGCCGTACGCCGCCATCGCGGCAGTCGCCACCGAAGGGTAAGGCCTCGGCGAGCACACCGTGGCCGGCTGAGCCCGTACCGTGAGGGCATGCCCAGCTGGGAGGATGTCCGCCGCATCGCGCTCGCGCTACCCGAGACCACCGAGCGGGCCTCGTACGACGGGCTGCCCGCGTGGCGGGTGCGGGACAAGCCGTTCGCCTGGGAGCGACCGTTACGCCGGGCCGACCTCGAAGCCCTCGGCGCCGCCGCGCCCGACGGGCCGCTCCTCGGCGTACGAGTCGCCGACCTCGGTGTGAAGGAAGCCCTGCTCGCCGACGACCCGTCGGTCTACCTCACCACCCCGCACTTCGACGGCTACCCGGCGGTGCTGGTCCAGCTCGACCGGATCGGTCTGCCCGAGCTGACCGAGGTGGTCACCGAGGCGTGGTACGCCCGCGCCCCGAAGCGTCTCGCCGCCACCCACCGAGCCGCATCGGAGCCAACCGACGGCTGACCCGCGTCAGCGCCCGGCCGGAGCCGGGGCGGCGTGTTCGGCGCCGCAGCGCGGGCAGCGCAGCCGCACCCCGGCGGCCCGGGGCACCCGTAGCCGCTGACCGCAACCGCAGGTGAACACCGGCTGGGTCGACCGCAGGTATTCGTCACGCTCGCGGTCCGGCCAGCTGCCATGGCAGCGGTGGCACCGTTTCGGCGGGTAGCTGTGGTAATAGGCCAGGCCGAACGCGCCCGCGATCATCACGGTGGCGAAGAACGGCAGACCCAGCAGCGCGAGGAGGGCGGGCAGCATCGCGCCGGACAACACCGCGCCGACCACTGTCAACACCACCACCGGCACGCCGAGCAGGAGACCCGCGAAGCCCCAGGTGAAGACCAGCAGGGACAGCACGAAGAGCAGCCGCACCCTGCCGGGCGCCCAGCGGGCCACGCCGTACCCGCCGCAGCGTGGGCAGGTCGGCGAGGCGGGATGCGGTACGGAACGCAGCGCCTTCGGCGCGAGCCACTCGACGAGCCGCTTGAGGATCTCCTCGACCAGTTTGGTCGCCATGGACTGCAGAAACGCACTGAGCACGCCCGCCCCCTCCCCCGCACCACCGCGACGTCGGCGGTCGGCCCACCGTCATCGTGACCGGCCCACGGCGCCACCCCACCCTGACGCGCCCATGCCGCCGGGCGGGCGACACCAATCCGACAGCCACGTCCGTCCGGGGAAGTTCGTCGCGAGTCGGCTAGCGTGCCGGCATGCCATCGACGCTCACCGAATCGACGGACCCGTACTGCCTTCGCCCCGGCGAGGCCGCCGAGTTGCTGCGCGGGCATCCGTGGCGGCGGTTCGTGGCGCTCGGCGACAGCGTCGTGGAGGGGATGTGCGAGCCGACGCCGGGCTACCCGGACGTGCAGTGGGCCGACCGCATCGCCGCCGAACTGGCCACCGCCCGCCCCGGGCTGGCGTACCGGAATCTGGGTCGACGCGGGCTGCGCGCGCACCAGGTGCGGGCCGACCAGCTCGCCCCGGCGCTGGCCTTCGAGCCGGACCTCGCGCTGGTGGTCTGTGGCGGCAACGACGCCTTCCACCCGGCGTACGACGCGGCCGCGGTCGACGCCGAGCTGACCGCGATGATCAGCGCGCTGCGGGGCGCCGGCGCGGACGTCATCACGGTGGGCATGTTCGACGTGTCGCACAGCCCGGCGGTCCCCGAACCGCTGCGAGCCGGCCTGGCCGAGCGGATGCGCCGTCTGTCGGCACACACGGCGAGGCTGGCCGAGCGGCTGGGCACCCTGCACGTCCACCTGACCGACCACCCGCTCACCGCGGACCCGAGCCTCTACAGCAGCGACGGCCGCCACGGCAGCGCCCGCAGCGACGCCATAGCAACAGCAGAAACCCTCCGCCGCTTGTCCACCCACTCCCACTGACCGGGTCAGTCGTGGAGGAGGATTCCGGTGAGGAGGACGCCGTGGGCCATGTTGAGGATTCCGTCGCAGCCGGGGTAACCGACGCGGGCCAGGGCGCCGGAGGCGCGGCGGCCGAACAGGTAGGGCGCGAGGGAGTACGGGACGTCGGCCGTGACCGTCTCGCCCGTCTCGATCTGCACGAAGTCCATCGTCACCCGGTCGGTCGGCAGGTACTCCTGCAGAATCGCCCCGCCCTGGTCGAGGGCGGCGCGTAGGCCGTCGGCCCAGTCCGCTGGGCTCAGCTCCGGGCCGAGCAGCACGCCGTGCCCGGCCGAGCCGTCGGCCGGTTTCACCACCAGGTCGGCCTGCTCGGCGATGGCCCGGTCGAGCACCGCGGCGGTCAACGGCACCGTGTACGGCACATGCCGCCGGATCAGCGCCTGGTCGTCGGCGGGCAGCGCGTCCACGTCCTCCCACAGCCAGGCGAAGGTGGTCTTGTTGCCGAGCAGCCAGGCCGCCGCCGACACGAACATCGGCAGTGTGCCGGCGGCGAGGGCCCCGGCCACCGCGTCCAGGCCGGCGGTCGGGGTGACCCGGTTGGGCACGAACAGCCGGAACAGCGCGTCGACCGGTGCGCCGTCGACGACCAGCCGCCGCTCGGCGTCCAGGGTGGCGGTGGACACCGGGGCGATGACCAGGTCGATCCCGAAGTCCCGGGCCCGTACGGCGAGCGGGTCGAGGATCCGGATGAACGTCGCCGGATCGTCCAGGCCCGGGTAGTCCCCGTCGAAGTCCATCAGCAGCGCCACCCGGGCGCCGTCGGGCAGCCGCAGCTCCTCACGGATCGCCACGAACCGCTGGTCCAGCAGCGACGGCGCGGCCCGTACCGGCAGGCCGTCCAGGATGCCCTGCTCCTGGTAGAGCCGCGCGTACCGCTGAATGACGGTGTCGGCGTCGAACCCGCCGCCGAGGCTGCTGTCGATGTTGTACTCGACGAACTTCGGCACCCCGGCCGAGAAGATCACATCCGGGCGGTACGCGGCGAGCAGCGCCTCGGTCAGCGGCTCCGACTCGTCCAGCAGCCGGGTCTCCCCCGCCGGTACGCCGAGCAGCCGGCGCAGCTCACCGGCGGTGCCCACCCGGCGGTGGCAGGCGTCGAGGATCAGTTGGGCGAGACGGTCGCAGACCTCGTTCAGCTCCCGCCAGGTGTCGGCGGTGAGCACCGGGGGGCGAGCCAACCGCCACTGCTTGTTGTAGGTGGCCCGGCCGTGGAACACCTGCTCCCAGGCCGCCGCGCCACTGACCAGCATGGCCTGGCGGGCCGACTCCGGCAGCTCGGTCCAGGCCCGGTCGGCCGCCGGCCACGCGTAGTTCGGGTCGATCATGATCCGTCCTTCATGGTCAGGTGGATGGCGGTGGCGAGCTGGTCCCGACCGGGCTGCACGGCCCGGTCCAGCGCCGGCGCGAACGGCAGCACCGCCCCGTCCGGCCGGGTGACCCGGCGCGGTGGCGCGACCAGCCGGACCCGCTCCACCACCGACGCGATGATCTCGGCGGCGATGCCGCAGGAGCGGTTGGCGTCGTCGATGACCACGAGCCTCCCGGTGCGGGCCACCGACTCGGTCAACCCGTCGATGTCGAACGGGTACAGCGTGCGCGGGTCGAACACCTCCACCGAGACCTGGTCGGCCAACTCCTCGGCCACCGCGAGCGCGTCGTGCACCAGGTGCCCGATCGCGACCACGGTGACGTCGTCGCCGAAGCGGTGGATCCGGCCCCTGCCCAGCGGCACCGGCGCCAGCGCGGCGACGTCGATGTCCGTCCGCACGTCCATCGCGGCCGCCGGGGCGAACACCACCACCGGGTCGTCGTGCCGGATCGCCGTGACCAGCAGCCCGTACGCGTCGGCCGGGGTGGCCGGCACGACAGTGACCACACCGACATGGGCGAAGAGGCTGTACGGGTGGTCGGAGTGCTGCCCAGCCCAGCCGGTACGCGAGCCGGAGCCGGGCACCAGGTAGGTGACCGGCACCGCGCACTGCCCGCCGGTCATCAGCGGGAACTTGTGCGCGTGGTTGACGATCTGCTCGAAGACCAGGAACAGCAGCGACGGGATCTGGAACTCGATCACCGGCCGCAGCCCGGCCAGCGCCGCCCCGGTGGCGAAGCTGGTGAACGCCTGCTCCGACAGCGGGGTGTCACGTACCCGTTCGGTCCCGAACCGTTTGGCCAGGCCGGTGGTCACCAGCGACGCGCCGACCTGGATGTCCTCGCCGAGCAGGAACACCGCTTCGTCGCGGGTCAACTCGTCGGCCAACGCCCGGGTCAGCGCCCGGCGGTACGACAGTCGGGTCACCTAGCCACCTCCGGTGCGGGCGGTCATGCCGCTGGCGTACAGGTGGGCCAACGCGTCGGCCGGGTCGGGTTCCGGGCTGGCCAGGGCGAACCGCACCGCCGCGTCGAGGGTCTCCTCGACCTCGGCGTCCACGGCGGCACGGTCGGTGTCGGTGAGGCGTTCGCCCTGGATGCGCACCGGATCCCGGGCCCGGCCACGGGTCACCTCGTCGGGCGGGCGGTAGTCGAGGCGTACCGCGTGTTCGAAGGTGTGGTGGACGTCGAAGCGGTAGGTCCGGGCCTCGATCAGCTCGGGGCCACCGCCGGCGCGCATCCGGTCGACGGCGGCGGCCGCGACGACGCGTACCCCCTCGGGGTCCTGGCCGTCGACCTGGACGGCCGGGATGCCGAACGCGGCGGCCCGGCCTCCGATGCTGCCGGCCACCGCGCCGACGACCGGCATGGTGGTGGCGTAGCCGTTGTTCTCGCAGACGAACAGCACCGGCACCCGCCACAGCGCGGCCAGGTTGAACGCCTCCAGCAGCATCCCCTCGTTGACCGCGCCGTCGCCGAAGAAGCTCACTCCGACGGTGTCGCGCCCCCGGCGGCGGTGGGCCCAGACCGCACCCGTGATGATCGCCCCCGAGGCGCCGACGATCGCGTTGGCGCCGAGCACGCCGAGGCTGAAGTCGGCGGCGTGCATCGAGCCGCCCCGCCCGGCGTTGAGGCCGGTGACCCGGCCGCACAGCTCGGCGAGCATCCGGGCCGGGTCGGCGCCTCGCGCCAACACGTGCCCGTGTCCGCGGTGGGTGCCGGCGAGCACGTCGTCGGCACCCAGCGCGGCGCAGACGCCGGCGGCGATGCCCTCCTGACCCAGGTACGGGTGGATGCCGCCGACGATCTGCCCGCCGTGGACCAGCTCCACCGCCCGTTGTTCGAACCGGCGGATCAGCCGGACCGTGCGGTAGAGCCGGACCGGGTCGGTATCGGTCACGCCGGCCCCTTGATGGCGGTCAGGATGTCGTCCCAGAGCCGGGCGCGGGCGGCCAGCGCGGTGTTGACCGTGTCGGCGCACTCCTGCCACTTGGTGTCGTCGTCGCCGCACAGGTCGGCGAGCATCTGCATCGCCATCGGGGTGTGCTGCTCGCCGTCGACCTCGATGTGCCGCTCCAGGTAGTCGACGAACGTGTGCAGCCGGTTGCTGCGCTCGTTGACCGAGACGACCTGAGTGAACATGTCCGGGATCAGGTCCTCCCGGCCGAACGCGAAGGCCGCCGCCTGGCAGTGCACCGGGGTGGACTCGATGATCTGCCAGGTGGTGGCGGCGAACGCGGCGGACGGCGCCGGCACCCCGGCCTCGGCGAGCGCGTCGCGCACCGGACGGCCAGCGCGCAGCAGGTCGACGAGGGAGTCCACGGCGGTGGTGTCCGCGCCGGCCTCCCGCATGCCCTGCACGTACAGCTCGAAGTGGCTGATGTAGCCCCCGCCCAGCTCGTCGCTCTCCTCCACCATCACGATGTCGTTGATGAGGCGGCGGCTGCCGGTCGGGCCGGTGGGAATCCATGGCACGGTGACGCAGGTGAGCTGCCGCTGCAACGACGTCAGCAGGGACATGAAGTCCCAGACCGCGAAGACGTGGTGCTCCATGAAGGTGACCAGTGCCTCGTGGGTGTCCAGGTTGGCGTAGAGCGGGTGCTTGACCACGGCGTCGCGTCGGTCGGTCACCGCCTGCTCCAGCCGCTCGATCCCCGGGTGCGTCTTACCCCAGTCGTACCGTGACATGTCAGCCTCCCTGCTGGGCGCGGTGGCGCCAGATGACCGGGCAGTAGTCGGGGTCCGCGTAGTCCGGCCGCCCGTCGTGGGTGCGGCGGACCAGCACATCGTGGTTGTACGCGGCGAGCGTCCCGTCGGAGAGCGGATACTCCCGCCAGGCGTTGTCGCCGTCCTGCAGGTGCAGCGAGATCGCCTGTCGCGGGCGACCGCTGACGTTCGGGCCGCTGCCGTGGTAGGTGCGGCAGTGGTGGAAACTCAGGTGTCCCTTCGGGATCACCATGGGGATCTTGCGGATCTCGGCGCCGTTGTGCGCCGCGTTCTCGGCCAGCATCTCCTCCAGCTGGCTGCGGTCACGGTCGGCGAAGTGCCGCACCACGGTGTCGTCGGCGCCGATCTCCCGCCAGCGGTGCGAGCCGTCGACCATCGTGATGGTGCCCATCTCCTCCCCACAGTCGTGGAAGGGGATGAACGCGGTGAGCATCTTCTCCGAGGACGACGACGCCCAGTAGTGCTTGTCGAAGTGCCAGGGCACGATGTTGCTCGGCTCACCGTCGATCGGCGGCTTGTAGATGAGGGTGGACTGGAAGACGCGGATCTCGTCGGCCTGGGCCAGCCGGGCGGCGACCGCGCCGATCAACGGTTTACGCAGGATCGCGCCGAGCCCGTCGTGCTCGTGGTGGACGTAGTCGTTGTGCCGCTGCACCGGCCCCTTCGACGGGTCCCAGTAGGCCAGCTTCGGCGGGCGCACCGGCAGCCGGCGGTCCCGCTCCCCGTCGTAGTAGCGCTGCGTGGCGGCGGCGAGCGCGTCGACCTCGTCGTCGGTGAACAGCTTCTTCGACAGGTACCAGCCGTGCGCGGCGTAGTGCCGCACATCGTCGTCGGAGGGCAGCAGTGCCCGCTCCTGCGCGGTCAGCGTCGGTTCGTACCCCGTCGCGGTCACTGTGCCTCCTCGGATCGCGACTGCGGGGCTCGCAAAACCGGCTCACTCCTCGCGCTCACGCCCCCACCCCCTGCGGTGTGGCCGCCAGTTCCCGTTCCTTGGCCTCGTAGAGGGCCTTGATGTTGCCGCTGCCGAAGCCCCGCGCCCCGCGCCGCTCGATCAGCTCCAGGAAGAGCGTGCGGCGCACGTGCATCGACTCCGCGAAGATCTGTAGCAGCTGGCCGTCATGGTCGGAGTCGACCAGCACTCCCAGCTCGCGCAGCCGGTCCAGCGGCGCGTCCACTCGACCGACCCGCGCCTCCAGGGAGTCGTAGTAGCTGCCGGGGGTGCCCGCGAAGCGCACCCCGCGCCGGCCCAGCGCCTCCACCGCGCCGATGATGTCGTCGGTGCGCAACCCCAGGTGCTGCACTCCACCCCCGGCGTGCTGGTCGAGGAACGCGTCGATCTGCCCCGGCCGCCGGGTGCGATCGGGCTCCAGCAGCACGACGGTGACCCGCCCGGACGGGCTCTGCACCACCTTGGAGTTCATCGCCTGCCCGTCGACCTCGATGTGCTCCTCGAAGATCTGCGCGAAGTCGAAGAGCCCCTCGAAGTGCCGGACCGTCTCGTCGAGCTGACCGGGTGGCACGCAGACCGCCAGGTGGTCGATCTCGGCGAGCACCGGCGGGTGTTCCTCCATCGTGGACGCGATCGGTGTGATGGCGCCGGGCAGGAATTCGGCCCGGTCGCCACGGCGCTGCACCAGCCGGTGCCGCACGTCGGCGAAGCCGTCCACCTCGGCGGTCACCACCTCGGCGTCCGCGCCGGTGACGGTGGTTGGTGGCGTCCCCGGCGTCGCGCCCCGACCCACCAGCTCGGCGTACGCGGCCGCGACGTCGTCGACCTCGACCGCGACGACCGCGATGCCGTCACCGTGCCGCTGCACGTACCTCGCCGCCGGATGCTCGGCGCTCAGCCCGGAGGTGAGCAGCAACCGGATGTCGCCGTGACAGAGCAGCAGTGACCGCTGCCCCGGCAGCCCGGTCTCCGGGCCACCCTGGCCACAGATCTCGAAACCGACGGCCGTGCTGAAGTAGAAGGCCGCCTGCCGGGCGTCCCCCACGTAGAGTTCGATGTGGTCGATACCACGGATGTCCATGTCCCCTGAAACCCCTTCCCACGGTTCCCCCCTGTTGCCGTCCGGGCGCCCCGCCCGGGATGCCGCGTCGATCACCTCCTCGGCTCGGCGACGCGAGCGAGCAGCAGGCTCACGTTCTGACCGCCGAACCCGAACGAGTTGGTCACCCCGTACTCCGGGTCGGCCTTACGGGGCGTGCCACGGATGTGGTCCGCCGGGCAGGCCGGGTCCGGGTCGTCGAGGTGGTAGGTCGGCGGCAGCAGCCCCCGACCGAGCGCCAACGCGGTGGCCGCCGCCTCCAGCACCCCGGAGGCACCGAGCAGGTGGCCGGTGAGCGCCTTGGTGGAGCTGACCGGCACACCGCCGACGCCGAAGACGTCAGCGAGGGCGGTGGTCTCCGCGATGTCACCGAGCTTCGTGCCGGTGCCGTGCGCGTTGACGTAACCGACCGCCGCCGCGGGCACACCGGCGCTGCGCAGCGCGCGGCGGATGCAGGCCGCCGCGCCGGCTCCGTCCGGGCGGGGCGCGGTCGGGTGGTACGCGTCGGTGGTCGCCCCGAAGCCGGCCACCTCGGCGTACCCGACGGCACCACGCGCTGCGGCGTGCTCGGCGCGTTCCAACACCAGCAGCGCGGCGCCCTCGGCCAGCACGAACCCGGTACGGGAGGTGTCGAACGGCCGGCTCGCCCGCGCCGGATCGGTGCCGGCTCGCGCCAGCGCCCGCGCGTTGCCGAAGGTGTCGGCGAAGGTCGGGAAGAGCGGCGCCTCGCTGGCCCCGCAGAGCACCACGTCGGCCTCCCCGGTCGAGATCAGCCGGACCGCGTCGGCGACCGCCTGGGCACCGGAGGCGCAGGCGGTACCCACCGATGAGCTGTAGCCCCGGATGCCGTGCGCCATGGCGATCCGCGCCGCCGGCATGTTCGGCAGGATCCCGGTCAGCAGGTACGGGCTGACCGCTGCCCGGCCCCGGGCGGCCCGGGCCAGCACCTGCGACTCCAGGGTGGCCATCCCGCCGACACCACCGACGATCACTCCGATCCGGTCGGGCTCGACGTCACGGCCCACCTCGATGCCAGCGTCGGCCAGCGCGTCGGCGGCGGCGAGTAGTGCGAGCACCACGATCCGGTCCAGCACGCGGGTCTCGGGCCCGGACGCGACGGTGCGCGGGTCGATGTCGGGCAGCAGGCCGGCGACGTCGAGCGACTCCCGGGCCGGGTGCCCCTCGGGTGGGCGGGTCAGCCCGGAACGGCCGGTGGTCAGTGCGTCGAAGGTCTCCTCGACACCTCGCCCGACCGGGGTGAACAGACCCATCCCGGTGATCAGGGCGCTCACGCCGCCACTCCGGATCGCTCGCTCATGAGGCCGCCTCGGTGAGGTAACGCTCGCGCAGGACCACCTTGCGGACCTTGCCGGTCACGGTGACCGGGATGTCGGCGGATCGCACCGGCACGACCCGGCGCAGCGTCGCGCCGACGTCCGGGCCGAGTGCCGCGCGGACCCGCTCGGTGCGGTCCTCGGCCTCGTCGGCGCCGGCCGCCAACTCCAGCAGCACGTCGGTGACCGCCCCGCCGGGCTCGGCGACGATCACCACCGTGCAGTCGGTGACGTCCGGGCAGGCGGCGAGGATCCGCTCCTCGGACAACGCGGTGTAGAAGCGACGCCCGTCGTCGGCGTCGACCGAGTCCACCGCCCGGTCCAGGTGGTAGTAGCGGCCGTCGGCGTCGGCGCGGACCAGGTCGCCGGTGAGGTACCAGCCGCGCTGGCGGAACCGGTACGTGGTGACCGAGTCGTTCCAGTAGCCGCGGAACAGCGACGGCGAGTCGATGCCCAGAAAACCCACCTCACCGGTCGGCACCGGCTCGCCCTCGGCGTCGAGCACCGCGACCCGGGCGAACTGGTACGGCCGGCCGACACAGCGGCCGTACCGGTCGGTGTCGGCGCGGTGGGTGATGTGGAACATCGAGTGCCCCATCTCGCTGGAGCCCAGCCCGTCGATGAAGACCGAGCCGGGCACCCGCACCACCCCGTCGCGGGTGACCGTGTCCCGTGAGCCGACCGCGACGAGCCGGCGGATGTGTGGCTCGTGCGAGCAGTCGCCGGTGTTGAACCACAGCCGCACCGAGTCCAGGTCGTACCCGGACAGGTCGAAACGGGCAAGCTCGGCCCAGGTGACCGAGAAGCCGAACACCCCGTCGGGGCGCCAGCGTTGGATCGCGTCCAGCACCCGCTCGCCGCCCTGCTCGGACAACAGGAGCATCTCCGCGCGGTTGCCCAGCGCCTGGTTGACCATCAGCACCGTGGCGGTGTGCGGGGCCGGCAGCGCGTTGAGGATCCGGCTGGTGCCCTGCGCCTGCGGCATGGTGAGCAGATGCCGGGTGGCGGCGAAGAGGCTGGCGTGCGAGTGCAGCACCGCCTTGGGCACCCCGGTGGTCCCGGAGGTGTGGGTGATCACGATCGGGTCGTCCGGGTGATGCCGGTAGTGCGCCGGGGCGGCGGCCGGGTCACCCGTGCCGGCCCGCGTGGGCGTGCCGAGCAGCGGTACGCCCAGGTCGTGCCCGGCCAGCAGCGCGGTGTGCGCGTCGTCGGCGAGCACGCCCACGCCCCGCAGCCGGCGAATGTACTCGGCCGCGATCTCCGGGCGGAGCTTGCCGTTCATCAGCGCCGGGATCGCCCCGAGCCGGGCCAGCGCCAGGAAGCTGAGCACCATGTCGGCGGCGGCGGTGGCCCACACGGCGACCGGGTCACGGGGGCGTACCCCGCGCTCGTGCAGCCAGGCGGCGCGGGCGGCGACCCGCTCGTCGAGCCGCCCCAGCGTGAGCGGCGCCTCGGCCGGGTGCCCGTCGACGGCGGTGTCGAAGGTCAACCCGGGTCCGTCCGGGTCGGCGCCGTGCGCCAGCACCCGGGCCAGGACGTTGCCCGCGCCCACCTCGGTGTCGGCGGCCAACGCGCCGCGCAGTCCTCTGGTCCTCATGGCCGTGCTCCTCCCCCCAGCAGCACCGCGACCGCCTCGGTGGACGTGTCGGGCGCCTGTTCGATCAGGATCAGCAACACCTCGTCGGCATCGCCGTCGTACAGCAGCAGGTCCGCCTCGGTGGTGCCGTCGGCGTACGGGTCACCGGTCGGGCTCAGGCAGACCACCGGGCCGCGCAGGCCCCAGCGGGCCGCGATGTGCCCGGCGACGCTGTTGGGCACGGACTGGAAGAAGAACAGCGGGCCGATCCGCCCGCCGGACTCCACG
The DNA here is from genome assembly GCF_040607415.1 of Micromonospora sp. NPDC005291. Taxonomy (NCBI): domain Bacteria; kingdom Bacillati; phylum Actinomycetota; class Actinomycetes; order Micromonosporales; family Micromonosporaceae; genus Micromonospora; species Micromonospora sp. NPDC005291. Next base: position 286,239 of record NZ_JBEXGR010000006.1, on the reverse strand, counting down.
GTGGCCCGTACGTGCTCCGCGCTGACCCGATCACCACTGGCGCTGACCAGCACAACCCCGGTCCGTACCCCGGCGGGCACCCCCGCCGACCCGTACCCGCGCCGTAGACACCGCTCCGCAACAGCCACCACCACGGGCGCGAAGTCCGAGTGCACAAACCCCGGCACCCCCGCCACGCCGCCCCCGTCCCCACCCTCAGGCCACCAAGCCCGAGCCAAGACCCCCGGCGATCTTGCAGTTTCGGTCGCCGTTTCGCGTGCTCGGTCGGATTCGTCGGGGCGGAGAGTGCAAGATCGCGGGGAGTGGGGAGCGGTCACGGGGTGCCGACCAGGAGGGCGGTGTTGGCGCCGCCGAAGGCGGCGTTGAGGGTCAGGGCGTGTGTCGCGCTCGTTCTACGGGGGTGGTCCGTGATGACGTTCAGGGGGCACGCCTCGTCGGGGCCCAGCCAGCCGGCGTTGACCGGCAACTCGCCGTGTCGCAGCGCGAGCACGGTGACCACCAGTTCGAGCAGCCCGGACGCCTCCAACGCATGCCCGTGCACCGACTTCGTGGAGCTGACCGCGACCTCTGCGGCGTGACCGCCGAGAGCCCTGTGCAGCGCCGCCGCCTCGGCGACGTCGCTCTGCGCGGTGCCGGTGGCGTTGGCGTTGACGTACCCGACAAGGTGCGGTGGCAACCCGGCCCGGCGCAGCGCGGCGTCGACCGCGCGGGCCAGCCCCGCGCCGGTCGGATCCGGCTGGCACGGGTGGAACGCGTCCCCGGCCCGCCCCCAACCGGCCACGGTGGCCAGCGGCTCGGCGCCGCGTCGACGCCCGACGCTGGCTTCGAGGACCACCGCGGCCACGCCGTCGCCGAGCAGCAGTCCCCGGCGGCCGGTGCTGAACGGGCGTACCGCCCCGTCGACCGCGAGGGCTCGACCGGCGTCGAAGAGCGCGAACTGGTCCGGCTCCACCAGGTACCCGGCGGCGACCACCACCCGGTCGACGTCGCCCCGGGTGATCAGGGCCGCCGCGTCCGCCACCGCCGTGCTCGCCGACACGCAGGCGCTCGTGTAGACCCGGGTGTGTCCGGAAAGCCCACATCGGACGGCGAGCTGGTCGGCGAGCGCAGCCGGCGCCGGGCCCGCACCCGGCGCCGGTGCGCCGTGTACGGCGAGCAGCAACGCGCACCGCGTCCGCTGCGCGCGGTCCAGACCGGCCGCGCGGCAGGCCGCGTCGATCGCGGCGGCCAACTCGTCGAGGAGCGTACCGACGTCGGGCAGGGTGGCCGCCACGCTGACCCGGCGGGCGGCGGTGTCGAAGCGGCGTACCGGGCCGAACGCCGGCGCACCGGCCAGTACGCCGGCGAGCTGCGCCTCGGCACCCCGACCCAGGGCGCTGAGGGCGTGTACGCCGGTGAGCTGGATGACGCGCGACTCAGCCATCTGCGGGGGCGGTCAGCGACGCCCGGAACACCGCCAGGGCGTCATCGACGGTACGAATGCCGGCCAGTTCGTCGTCGGTGAGGTCGAGCCGCCGCTCGTAGCGCTGCTCGACGAGATGTACCAGCCAGGCGAGCTCCATCGAGCCGATCCGGTCGGGCACCTCGGCGGCCGGTTTCGCGGTGAGTTCGGCGAGCATGGTCAGCAGGTCAGCTCGCCCCAGATCGGGCTGACCGCTCATCAGGCTTTGTCGCTCGTCGCCTCGGTGACGCGGTTGGCGACCATGGTGGTGAACTCGCCGACCGTCATCAGGGCCAACTGCTCCGATTCGTCGTCGGCGAACGTCAGGCCGTACCGGTCCTCGACGCGGACGGACAGGTCGGCCAGGGCGAGTGACTCCAGGTCGACGCCGGAGGGGCCGAGCGTGGTGTCGTCGTCGAGCCCCTCGACGTCGTAGTTCATGTCGGCGAGCTGCTCGACGACGAAGGCGCGGACCTCGGCTCTCATGGTTACCCTCTCTGGGTGGGCCAGCTGACGGTGTCCGGTCGGGACACCGTCTACGTGTGGGTCGGTCGGGATACCGGCGGTCAGCCGGATCCGGCCGTTGGGCTGCTGCGGTGGGTGGGCAGTGTGCTGCTCGGCCGCGCGGAGACCGAGCTGGTGTTGACGCACGACACCGTCGGAAGGCCGCTCGTCCGGATCGACGAACGGGCTGCCCGGTCGGTCGAGCTGCCGGTCAGCATCAGCCGCACCGCCGGGATCGTGGTGGTCGCCGCCCGCCGTGCCGGCCCGGTGGGGGTGGACGTGGAGCGGGTCCGCCCGCTGCCCGCGCTCACGCTGGCCCGCCGCTGGTTCGCCCCGGCCGAGTTGGCCTGGCTGGACGGTCGGCCCGAGGCGGGCCGGGCGGTGGACTTCCTGCGGCTGTGGACCGCGAAGGAGGCGGTGGGTAAGGCCCTCGGGCTGGGGCTGCGCGACGGCGGGCTGCGCCGGGAGATGCCGTCGCCGGGGCTGCCGCTGCGACCGGTGCCCGGCGTCGAGGCCGTGCGGGTCGGCCATCCGGAGTTGGGCGGAGATCTCGTCCTGGCGGTCGCGGTGCACGCCACGACCCACGTCGAGGTCGAGGTGATGCAGGGGGCCGGTCACGGCGTGGCCGCCGAGCGCAGCGTGTCGGTCGAGCGGACCAGCTTGCCCGTGGTGGTGCGGGGCAACCGGTCGAGCAGGTGCAGCACCCGGGGCCGTTTGTAGCCGGCCAAACGCTCGGCGAGGAGCTTGTCCAGCACTTCCTCCGACAGCGGACCGTCCGGTTGGACGTACGCGGTGATGCCGCCGTCCCACACCACCACCGCCGCGGCCACCCCGGGCAGCTCGGCGACGGTGGCCTCCACCTCGGTCAGGTCGACCTTCAAGCCGCCCACGGAGACCTGTGAGTCGAGTCGACCGCGCACGGTGACCAGGCCGGTGTCGGGATCAACGGTGCCTGCGTCGCGGGTGTGCAGCCAGCCGTCGGCCCAGCGGGTCGGGTCGCTCAGCCCGACGTACGGCGACGCCGGGCAGGACACCCACAGCTCACCGCCGGACTCGCGGACCTCGATTCCGGGGGCCGGGGCGATCGACGGTCGGTGCGACCCCTGCAGGTCGGTGCCGATCACCCCGACCTCGGTCATCCCGTACATGTTGCCCAGCGGCACGCCGTACCGGTCGGTGAACGCCCGGGCCACCGCGGCCGGCACCAGCTCGCCGCCGGTGGTCATCCGCTTGAGCTGCGGCAGCGGACCGGCGGGCCGGGTGGAGGCGAGTAGTCCGATGTGGAACGGCACGCCCAGCACGGTGGCCGGCGTCGCGCCGGCGGTGATCGCGGCCAGCACGGCATCCCCGCTGAGCCGCTCCGGCGCAACCAGCTCGACCCCGGCGTGCAGACCGTAGAGCAGGCCGCCGACCAGGCCGAGCACGTGCACCATCGAGGGCAGCAGGATGATCCGCTCGCCGGGCAGCGCCACACCGTCGATTCGGGTGTAGCGGTGCACCTCGGCGACCAGGTCGGCGGCGGTGCGGCCGATCACCTTGGACGGGCCGGTGGAGCCGGAGCTGAGCTGGATCACGGCGTGGCCGCTGACCGCCGGGCGGTCGGCGTACCGGGTGACGTTCTCGGTGACGTCGACGAAGACCTTCAACGCGCCGCCGCCGGTACGCAGCGGCGCGACCACCACCTGCGGGGTGAGCCGGACCAGCGCCCGGTCCACCTCGTGGTCGGTCAGCCGGTGGTCGAGCAGAATCGCCTGCGCACCGATGCGCCAGGTGGCCAGCAGGTTCACCACGTACGCCAACGAGGGCGGCATCCGCAGCGCGGCGGCGCCTCCTGGGCGCAGTCCCGCCGCGGTGAGCCGGTCCTGCGCGGCGGTGACCAGTAGGTGCAGGGTGGCCCGGTCGATGGGCTCGGGCAGACGGAGACAAACGTCGGTCGAACGGCCGGCGAACAGGACTTCGTCCACCCATCCGGGGTCAGTCGCCGTAGGATCTTCTGCCGTCACTGCCGTTCACCGCCCAGCATCAAAGAGGGCAAATATGCCCATCACGTACGCTTGTCGGGGTGCTGCGGGGAACCATACGACGCCCACCGAGCCATTGCTAGATGCAAATGGATGGATCAAAAGAGGCGGCCAGCCGGATTGCCGACAGCCGGTTCGGCGGGCAGGATCGGGCGAGTGCGCCGGCAGAGCGTCACCGCGGCATAACGCCTCGTACAACCGTCGCGCGGCCCCAGCCGGACGGCCGATGGCGTCGCGGTCACCGGGTGAGCCCGACGAGGGTGGCGAGTCACGCCACGCTGGCGGCTGCGCGGCCGCTGTGGGCGATCTCGGCGATGAGGGTGCGGGCGGCAGGCCGGTAACGGACCTCGGCGGGTGCGATGGTGTCGGCGTCGGCCAGAGCACGCCCGGCGTCGGTGAGGTCGCCCGTCAGCAGGTAGGCGCGGGCGGCCCGATGCTCAGCGGGTAGCCGACGCCAGTCGTCGCCGCGAATGGCCTTCTCGTGGCGGTACACGGCCTGGGCAGCGTCGCCGAGGTGCGCGGCGCTGACAAAGTGGGCCAGTCGCAGTCGAGTTGAGCCGCTGACGCGATCCACGCGGCAGTACAGCAGGACCTCTCCGAGCTGGAGAGGGCTCTCGATCATGGAGTTGTGGTGCCTGGTTGGTCCTTGTAGCGGGTACTTTGTCGCCCACCACAACTCCATGATCGACGGGCAGTGCGGGTCGTGCGGGCAGTGCGGGTCGTGCGGGTTTCCGGGGTCGCGCGGGCCGTTAGGTTAGGGCCGGTGTCTGTGCGTGGATGTGGAAGCGCAGCGAGCGGGCGTCGGTGAAGCACTCCCGCATCGGGCGCACCAGGTCCCGGTGTTCCGGGGTGCGTTCCCAGGCCTCGAAGTCGGCCAGGCTCGCCCACTCGCTGGTGATCAACCACTGCTCCGGGTCGGTCGACGAGCGGCACACCTGGTCCACAAGGTGCCCCGGCACCCCGCCGGCGACCAGATGCCGCACCTCCTCGTACGCGGCGAGGAACTGCTCGGTGCGCGGCGCCGGCACCCGCACCAGGAAGACCACCCGGGCCCGCTCTTCGCTCATGACGTCACTCCTCTCATCGGTGCGGCCCCACGCAGGACCAACGCGCTGTTGAACCCGTCGAAGCCCCGCGCGCAGACCAGGGCGAGCCGGCTGCGTGGCCGGCGGTGCTCGCGCAGGAAGTCCAGCTCGCACCCGTCGGCCACCTCGTCCGGGGCGGCCGACGCGGGCAGCGTGTCGTGCGCGAAGGCGAGCAGCGCGGTGGCCACGTCCAACGCCGACCCACCCTGGTACGCCCGCCCGGTCAGCGGCTTCTGCGTGGTCACCGGGGGTGGCCGGTCGGCGAACACGGCGCGCAGCGCCTCTGCCTCACTACGGTCGTAGCGGGGCACACCGAGCGCGTCGGGCAGCACCACGTCGATCCCGGCCGCCGCGACGCCAGCCCGGTCCAGGGCCAACCGCATCGCCCGCGCGTACTGTGCCGGATCGCCGGCACTGTCCGCCGTGGTGTGCGCGGCGTCGTGGGTGGAGCCCCAACCACTCACCTCGCCGTAGACCCGGGCGCCCCGGGACAGGGCGTGCCCCAACTCCTCCACCACGAACACCGCTCCCCCCTCCGCCGGCAGGTAGCCGCTGGCGGTGGCGTCGAACGGCCGGTACGCCCGCTCCGGGTCGGCGACGTCGCTGAGCAGCCCGGAGCGCAGCTGGCAGGCCAGGGCGTACGGGCTCAGCGGGCACTCGGTGGCCCCGGCGATCACGACCGGGGTGCCCCGGCGCACCGCGCGGGCAGCATGCGCCAGGCTGTCCAGCCCTCCGGCCGCCTCCGCGACCAGCACCCCGCTCGGGCCCTTGAACTGGTGGTGGATCGAGAGCTGCCCGACGCTGGCCGCGTAGAACCAGGCGATCGACTGGTACGCCCCGACCGTGCGCGACGACCCGCCCCAGAGCCGTTGCAGCTCCCGCTGGCCGAACAGGTTGCCCCCGGACGAGCTGGCCAGGGTCACCGCGTAGCCGTACGGGTCGGGGGCCCGGTCGGGCAGGCCGGCGTCGGTCAACGCCAGCCGAGTGGCGGCGAAGCCGAGGTGCGTCCACCGGTCGGTCTGCACCAACTGTCGGCTGTCTGCGTAGGAGTCGGCGGCGAAGCCGGGCACCTCCCCGCCGTAGCGGGTCGGGTAGCCGGCCGGGTCGAACAACGTGATCGGCCCGGTCCGGCGGGTGCCGGCCAGCACCGTGCGCCAGTGCGCGTCCGCGCCGATGCCGCTGGGCGCGACCACACCGATGCCGGTCACCACCGCCCGGGCCGGAGGGCTGCTCACGCCGCCACCGCCCCGGGCAGCCGGCGGAACACCATCGCCGACTGGAAACCGCCGAACCCGCTGCCCACCGAGAGGGCGACGTCCACCGGGACCTCCCGCGCCTCGTTCGGTACGTAGTCCAGGTCGCACTCCGGGTCCCGGGTGCTCCAGTTGGCCGTCGGCGGCACCACGCCGAACTCGATCGCGAGGGCGCACGCGGCCATCTCGATCGACCCGATCGCACCGAGCGAGTGCCCGACCATCGACTTGATCGAGCTGATCGGCACCCCGTACGCGGCCTGACCCAGCGCCCGCTTGAACGCGGCCGTCTCGTGCCGATCGTTCTGGCGGGTGCCCGAGCCGTGCGCGCTGATGTAGGAGACCTTTTCGGGGAGGATCCGTCCCTGCTTCAGCGCGTCGGTGACAGCGAGGCTCATCTCCAGCCCGTCCGGGCGCAGCCCGGTCATGTGGTAGCCGTTGCTGCGGCTGGCATAGCCGGCCACCTCGCAGTAGATGTGCGCCCCCCGCCGTCGGGCATGCCCGGCCTCCTCCAGCACCAGCACCGCCCCACCCTCCGCCAGCACGAACCCGTGCCGGTCGGCGTCGAACGGGCGGGAGGCATGCGCGGGGTCGTCGTTGTCCGGGCTGGTCGCCTTGATCGCGTCGAACGACGCGACGGTGACCGGCGAGATCGGCGAGTCCGCCGCACCGGCCAGCATCACGTCCGCCTCACCGTCCACGATCATCTGATGGGCGTACCCGATGGCGTCGATGCCGGAGGTGCAGCCGGTGGAGACCACCTGCGCCGGGCCGTGCAGCCCGTGCCGGCAGGCCACGTCGGCGGCCAGGCTGCTGGGCACCAGCGCCTGATAGAGGTACGGGCCACCGCGCGCAGCGTCGACCAGCCAGCGCCGGCCGTGCTCGCTGACGGTGACGTACTCCTGTTCCAGGGCCATGGTGCCGCCCACGGCGGTGCCGAGCACCACCCCGGCCCGGTCCCGCTCGGCGTCGGTGAGCACCAGCCCGGCATCGGCGACGGCCTCGGCGGAGCAGGCCAGCGCGAACTGCACGTACCGGTCGGCCCGGCGTCGTTCGGCCTCGGTGAGCCCCGCGGCGATCGGGTCGAAGTCGCACTCCGCGGCGATCTGGGAGCGGAACGCCGACGGGTCGAAGAAGCTGATCCGCCGGGTGGCGGTCCGCCCCTCGGTGATGGTCTTCCAGAAGCGGTCCCGGCTGGCGCCGCCCGGAGCGACCACCCCGACGCCGGTCACCACCGTGCGGCGCCCGCTCATGGTGTCACCTCGGATCGCGACTGCGGGGCTCGCAACCCCGGCTCACTCCTCGCGCTCACGACCCGCCCCGCTGCTCGGCGAACTCGGTGTCGACGTGCCCCAACTCGGGGCGAGGGGCCAGCGGGCCCAGGTGGAAGACCACCTCGGCCGGTTCGACGCCGGTGTTGCGCAGCCGGTGCCGCACGTTGATCGGCACAAACAGGGCCTCGCCGGCGGCCAGGAGCATCGGCTGGTCGTCCAGGTCGACGGTGATCGCGCCGCGCGCCACGTACAGGAACTCCTCGCTGTACGGGTGGTAGTGCTCGGCGATCCGCTCCCCCGGCGCGAGCGCGGCCACCCCGAGGAAGCCCGAGGTGCTGCCGACCGTGCGGGGGCCCAGCAGCACCCGCAGCTCACCGCCGCGTCGCCGGTCGGCCGGTACGTCCCGGGCGGCGATCGGCCGGGTGCTCAGGTCACTCATCGTCGGCCTCCGTCGACTCGTTGCCGGCCGCCGGGCTGCCCTGCTCGGCGCGCTGCCGGGCGATCCGCTCCACCCGGTCCTTGATCACGGTCAGTTGAATGACGCTGTTGGTGTTGATCCGCTCGGTCATCGCGGCGTTGTCGACCGGCGCGGTCGGCTTCATCGCGAAGTCCTGCGTCCAGGTCATCCGGGTTCCGCCGGTCTCCTCGGTGTAGCGCCAGTGGATCCGCATGTACTCGAACGGCCCGGTCTCCACCCGGTGCGCCCGGACCTGCCGGCTCACCGGGTCGACGGTGCGTTCGCTGACCCAACTCCAGGCCGTCCCGTTCTCGTCGGGGTACATGGTGAGCCGGAACCGCACGGTGTGCCCGTCGCGGTGCAGAATGTCCACCACGGCGTACTCGGTGAACAGCTCGGTCCAGTTCGCCACGTCGTTGGTGACCTCCCAGACCAGCGCCAGCGGCGCGTCGATGAGGACGCCGTTCTCGGTGTGTCCGGGCGGGTCGGCGCGGCGGGTGACCAGGTCGGCCACCGCCGGGATGCTCAGTTGCCCGGCCTGCTCGGGGATGCTCACCTGCCACCGGTCGGCGACGACCGCCGAGAGCTCCAGCAGGGCGAGCGAATCCATGCCCAGCTCCTCCAGCGACGCGGCGGGCGCCCGGGCCGCGGCGTCGGCGTCCAGCCCGCAGTGCGCCACCAGGATGTCGGTGATCTCGGCGGTCATCGGGCGACCATGGGTGACGGTCATCGGGTCCTCCTGTGGGTTACGTCGGGCTCCGCGGCGGGCGCGGGGCGCGGTGCGGGGGTGGCCGTCGGTCGCTTCGCGGGCGCCGCGAGCAGACGGTCGACCAGGCCGGTGGTGTAGCGGCCCTTGCGGAATGCGGCGTCGTCGAGAACCCGCCGGACGAACGGGATGGTGGTGTGTACGCCGGGTCCGGCGATGTCGAACTCGTCCAGGGCGCGCTCCAGCCGGTTGAGGGCCAGCTCCCGGTCGGGCGCCCAGACGATCACCTTGGCCAGCAGGGAGTCGTACCAGGGGCCGACCAGGTAGCCGGCGCTGGCGTGGGTGTCGACCCGGGTGAACGGGCCGCCGGGTGGGGTGAAGCGCTCCAACCGGCCGGGGGCGGGCGCGAACCCGCGCTCGGGGTCCTCGGTGTTGACCCGGCACTCCACGGCGACACCGTGCAGCCGGACCTCCTCCTGCCGCCAGCGCAGCGGCACCCCGGCGGCGATGTGCAGTTGCTCGTGCACCAGGTCGATTCCGGTGACCATCTCGGTGACCGGGTGCTCCACCTGGATCCGGCAGTTGATTTCCAGGAAGTGGAACCGTTCCTCGGCGTCGACCAGGAACTCCAGCGTGCCGGCGCCGACGAAGCCGACCTCCAACGCGCCCCGCAGCGCGATGTCCGCGATGGCGTCGAGGGTGGCGGCGGGCAGCGCCGGGGCGGGCGCCTCCTCGACCAGCTTCTGATGCCGGCGCTGCACCGAGCAGTCCCGGGTGCCGAGGTGCACCCCGTTTCCGTGGGAGTCGCAGAGCACCTGCACCTCGACATGCCGGGCCTCGGTGAGGTAGCGCTCGACGTACACCCGGTCGTCGCCGAAGGCGGCCTGCGCGGCGGCCCGGGTGCGGCCGTACGCCCGACGCAGCTCGCCCGGGGTGTGCACCACGGTCATCCCCCGGCCACCGCCCCCGGCGGCGGCCTTCACGATCACCGGGTAGCCGACGGCCTCGGCCACCTCGGCCGCCGCGGCGGCGGTCGGCACCGGCGCGACGCTGCCTGGCGCCAGCGGCAGGCCGGCGCGGCTCATGAGGCCCCGCGCCGAGGACTTGTCGGCCAGCGCGGCCATCACCGCCGGCGGCGGGCCGATGAACGTCAGACCGTTGTCCGCGCAGATCTCGGCAAAGTCGGCGTCCTCGGAGAGGAAGCCGTAGCCGGGGTGCACGGCCTGCGCGCCGACCTGTCGGGCCGCCTCCACGATGGCGGCGGCGTTGAGGTAGCTGCGCCGACTCGACGCGGGCCCGATCCGGACGGCCTGGTCGGCGAGGCGGACCGCCGCCGAGTCGGCGTCCGCGGCGGAGTAGACCACCGCCGTCCGTACGCCGAGCTCCTTGCAGGCACGCAGCACCCGCAGCGCGATCTCGCCCCGGTTGGCGATCAACACGGTCTCGAACATGGTCAACCACCCCGCGCCGTCACGCCGGGTCCAGCTCGACCAGCGGCTGGTCGTACTCGACCGGCTGGCCGTCTTCGACGAGAATCGCGACCACCCGACCAGCGCGGTCGGCGGTCACCTCGTTCATCAGCTTCATGGCCTCGACGATGGCGACCGGCTGGCCGGGGCGGACCAGGTCGCCCACCGCGACGAACGGTCCCGCGCCGGGCTCCGGCGCCCGGTAGAAGGTGCCGACGATCGGTGCCCGCACCGCGACCCGCCCGGGCACCTGCGGCCGGATGGGCGCCGTCGGTGGACCGGGTGCCGGCGGCGCCACCTCGGCCGGCGGTGGTGGTGCGTCCGGTCGCGTCGCGTCGTCGGGGTGCCACTCGACCTCGAGCACCGCCGGCCCACTGCGCAGCCGGATCCGGCGCACCGGCCCGGCCAACTCGGCGATCAGGTGCTGCGCCTGCCGGCGCAACCCGGCCAGCGCCTCCTCGCCGCCCACCCCGGCGTCGTCGGGCGCGTCGACGGTCGACACCGCCCCGTCGGCGGCGGTCACCGGGCACCCGCCCGGGCACCGGCGCGGGTCGCGCCGAACCGCCGGAACCGCTGTCGGCGCAGGCGAACCAGGGTGGCGGGCGGCACGTCGAGCAGCGGCAGCAGATTGGTCAGCAGGGCGGCGCGCAGCCGGTGGGCGGTCTCCGCCGGGTCCTCGTGCGCGGCGGTCGCCGGCTCCGGCACGATCTCGTCGACCACCCCGAGTCGGCACAGGTCGGGCGCGGTCAGTCGCAGCGCGCGGGCGGCCTGCGGCGCCGCGGACCGGTCGGGCCAGAGGATGGCCGCACAGCCCTCGGGGCTGATCACCGAGTAGACGGCGTTCTCCAGCATCAGCACCCGGTCGGCGACCGCCAGCGCCAGTGCGCCACCGCTGCCGCCCTCTCCGGTGATCACGGTGAGCACGGGGGTGGGCAACACGGTGAGGGTGAGGATGTTCTCCGCGATGGCCGCGGCCTGGCCCTGTTCCTCGGCGCCCACCCCGGGGTCGGCGCCGGGGGTGTCCACGAGGGTGACCACGGGCAGGCCGAGCCGGGCGGCGAGGCGCATCAGCCGCAGCGCCTTGCGGTGCCCGGCCGGGCTGGCCATGCCGAAGTTGCGAGCCACCAGCTCGGCGGTGGTGTGCCCCTTCTGGTGGCCGATGACCATCACATGTCGGCCGGCCAGTCGGGCCACGCCACCCACGATGGCCGGGCAGTCCCCGCCGAGCCGGTCGCCGTGCAGCTCCACGAACCCGTCGAACACGGTGTCCAGATAATCCAGTGTGGTGGGTCGACCAGGGTGGCGGGCCATCCGGACGGTGTCCCACGCGTCGCGTACCGCCGGGGTGTCACTCGCTCCGGGGGTCGACGGCGGCGCCACGGCGGCTGCCGGGACCGCCGGCCGCACCAGAGCCGGGCCGTCGTCGGCGAGGCGCTCGCGGTGCGGCGTCGGCTCCTGCCGGGGTACGGGCGGACGGGCGGGACGGTCGGCGCGGGTCGGACAGGCGGCGCGGGCTGCGGCGAGCAACGCCACCAGTCGCCCGCGCAGTGACCGGCGCTGGAGCACCATGTCGACCTGGCCGTGTCGGAGCAGGAAATCGGCGGTCTGGAAGCCCTCCGGTAGTGCCCGACCGGTGACCTGACGGATCACCCGGGGGCCGGCGAAGCCCATCCGCGCGCCGCTCTCGGCGAGCACCAGGTCGGTGTTGGTGGCGAACGACGCGGCCACCCCGCCGTAGGTCGGGTCGGTGAGGACGCTCACGGTGAGCAGACCCGCCTCGCGCAGCGCGGCGATGGCCTGGCTGACGGTGGCCATCTGCATCAGCGACAGCGCGCCCTCCTGCATTCGCGCCCCGCCGGAGGCGGTGACCAGGATGAGCGGGGTGCGGTCGTCCAGCGCCCGTTCGGCGGCTCGGGTGATCAGCTCGCCCACCGCGCAGCCCAGGCTGCCGCCGAGGAAGCGGAAGTCCATCACCGCCAACGCCGCCGGGTGCCCACCGATGGTGGCGGTGCCGCAGACGACCGCCTCCGCCAGGCCGGTGCTGGCCCGCGCGGCGGTGAGCCGGTGCGGGTACGGCAGCACATCGACGAAGTCGATCGGGTCCGCCTCGGGAAGCCGGTCGGGCAGTGGGCGCAGCGATCCCGGGTCGACGAGTTGGCGCAGGCGTTCCGGGGCGCTGAGTCGCGCGTGCTGGCCGCACTCCGGGCAGACGTCCAGGTTGCGGCGCAGCCGCTTGCGGTAGAGCAGGCTGGCGCAGCCGGCGCAGCGGGACCACGCCTGCTCCTCACGCGGTGCGGTGGCCGTCACGACCGCCGCCCGGTGTCCGGGGCGTCGAACCGGTAGAAGCACTGCGCCATCGCGTCGCGCGGCGAGCGCCAGGTCGAGAGGTACGGCGAGACGTACGGGCGCAGGCGGTCGCTGACCCGGATGAACTCGGGGTGCCCACGGGCGGCCTCCACAGCGCCCTCCGCCGGCTGCTCGGTCTCGAGCAGGTGCACATAGAGGTCGTGCAGTCGGTACAGCGAGCGGTGCCGAACGCCGACCAGGCGCGGCAGCTCCGACGCGTCCGACTCGGCGAAGATCGCGGCGACCCGCTCCTCGGCGGTCGGATCCACCTTCGCGACGATCAGCGATCGGTCCATCCTGGGCCTCCCCCCACGGCGTCCGGCCGGCGACGGGTGGCCCCGGGACGCGCTGGACGACTGCCGACACGATGCGGCAGTCCTCGTCACGGCGGCGTCACCGGGCAGGGTCGGCCAGCGACGCAAGGCGGTGACGCTGCGTTGACGCAATCTGTGTATCAGCTATGCGTCCGCTGCACCCAGGGCGATAGATCGAACGAATGTTTGGCCAGTTCAGAACCGATCTCAGGTTGACTGTCGCCAATAGAAGGTCCACGCCGCCGTTGACTCACCGTGACCGCTATTGATAATCTTCACCGTGGTCAGCCCGGCGGCCTCGGCGGGCGGGGCCGCGCCCGGCAGTCGTGGTCGCGCCTCCGCCGGTGGGGTCGACAGTGGCGTTACGGGCAACCGATCCGGGACACAGCAGACAGTCGGGACGAGCGTTCCGCAGGGGGTGCCGCCGTGGCCGCTGATCCGTCCGTTCCGACCGCCGGGGACCCGCCCGAGGAGGGTGTCTCGTTACACCTGCTCGGCGGCTTCCGACTGCTGCGCGAGGCGGTGCCGGTGGTGGTGCCGCGCGGCCTGCAAAGGGTGATCGCGCTGATCGGGCTGCGCCCCGGTGCCACCCGCAGCCAGCTCGCGGGGCTGCTCTGGCCGGACGCGTCGGAGGAACGGGCGCTGTCCTCACTGCGCACCGCACTCTGGCGACTGCGGCAGGACCCGTGCTGCCCGATGACCGTGGCCAGCGACACCGTACGCCTCGGCCCGGCGGTCCGGCTCGACGTGGACGATCTGGTCGGCACCGCGGCCCGGGTTCGCGACGGGGACGACCCACGCACGGCGGCCGGGGCACTCGCCGCCGGCCGGCACGACCTCCTACCCGGCTGGTACGACGACTGGGTGCTGCTGGACCGGGAGAGACTGCGTCAACTGCGCCTGCACATGCTGGAACAGGTGGCCGGGCACCACCTGACCGCAGGGCGGCACGGCGAGGCCCTCGAAGCCGCGCTGGAGGCGATGGCCGCCGAGCCGTTACGAGAGACGCCCCACCGGCTGGTGGTCCGCATCCACCTGGCCGAGGGCAACGCCTTCGAAGCCGTACACGCCTTCTACGTCTACCGGGACCTGCTGCGCAGGGAGTTGCGCCTGGAGCCCAGCCCCGCGATGAGCGCCCTGCTCGACGACACGCTCGCCCCGATCCGCGAAGCCAGCCGGGAAGCCGTGACCGACCGCCCGTCACCGGCCGGCCGGCGTACGTGACGGTGATGTGACAGGCGCTGCGGCACGGTGGGCGTACAGAGCACGTGGCGCCGATCCGAGGGTCGGCGCCACCGGCGGAAGGGGTCCCATGAGTCGTCTACTGATCGTCAGCCGGATCATCCCAGGCGCGGAGGGGCGGGTCGCGCAGATCTTCGCCGAATCCGACGCCACCGAACTGCCCGGTCTGACCGGCGTCACGCACCGGTCCCTGTACTGCCTGCACGACCTGTACGTACACGTGCTGGAGACCTCGGAGGTCGACCCGGACGCGCTCGCGGCGGCCCGCAACCACCCGCTCTTCCAGCAGGTCAACGAGCGGCTCTCCGCGCACACGTCGCCGTACCTGCCGACCTGGCGCTCTCCCCGGGACGCGATCGCCGGCTGCTTCTACCGGTGGGACGCCGCCGACGCGCCCGTGGCGCAGGGCTGACATGTCCACCGCGCCACCGCACGTCCTGATCATCGGCGCCGGCACGGGCGGGCTGTGCCTGGCACACGGCCTGCGCCGCGCCGGGATCAGCGTCGCCGTCTACGAACGGCACCGCCATCGCGCCGAAGGGCTGCTCGGCTACCGGGTGGGCATCGGCCCCACCGGTAGTCGTGCACTGCTCGAGTGCCTGCCCCCGGAGCTGTACGCCACCTTCCTGGCCACCTGCGCCCGGCCGCCGCACTACTTCAACGTGGTCACCCAGGGGCTGCGCCAGACCGCGTCATTCGCGCTGCGGCCGGACGCCGACCCGGCGCACACCGAACACTCGGTGGCGCGGATGGTCCTGCGCCAGGTGCTGCTGACCGGCCTCGACGACGTGGTGCGCTTCGACAAGACCTTCACCCGGTACGAGCAGCGCGACGACGGCACGGTCACCGCGTACTTCGCGGACGGCACCAGCGCCACCGGCGACCTGCTGGTGGCGGCGGACGGCACACACTCGGCAGTGCGCCGCCAGTACCTGCCGCACGCCGTCACCCGTGATGCCGGCACCATCAACATCGCCACCCGGATCCCGCTGACCGCGCACACCCGCGGTCTCGTCCCGGAGCGGGTCCGGCAGGGCATCTCGCTGATCTTCGGGGTCGGCGGGATGATGGGCGTGCTGCACGTCATGGAGTTCAAGTGGGACGCCGAACGGGCGATCAAGCCCGGTGTCAGCGACGCCGACGCCGCTCTGCTGCGGGACTGGCCCGGCCTGTCCCACGACACCACCACGGACAACATCAACCTGATCATCTGGAGCACGGCCCGCCGGTTCCCGACCGACGTCATGGAGCGCCGCGGCGAGGACCTGGTGCGGATCGCCCTGGACCTCACCCCCAACTGGCACCCGCACCTGCGGGAGCTGCTGAACCGCGCGGATCCGGCCAGCGCCCTACCGATCAACGTGTCCACGTCCGAGCCGGTGCCGCCCTGGAAGAGCAGTACCGTCACCATGCTCGGCGACGCCATCCACACCATGACCCCGGGTCGCGGTGTCGGCGCGAACACCGCGCTGCGCGACGCCCGACTGCTCTGCGAGCAGCTCAGCCGTGCCACCACCGGCGACAAGACGCTGCTACAGGCGGTGGCGGACTACGAGGCCGCGATGGCGCCGTACGGCTTCGCGCGGGTCGCCGAATCGTTGAATCGCAGCGGCACCAGCGGCGACGACCGGATGTACCGGCCGGTGGTGGGCCGACTAGCGCTGCTCGGCGCGCGCGGCTACTTCGGAGTGACCAGCCGAGTGCCGCGGCTCCGTCGCCGGTTCGTGGACGACTTTCACACCTATGAGGGCGACCGGGACTGAGCCGGGCATCGTCCCGTCCACCCGGGTCCGGCGTCCCCCGCCGGGCCCGGGTCTCGTCACGTCCGGGTTTCGCGTCGCCCTGTGTCACGTCGTGTTCAGTGCGACTCTGTGTTACCCAACAGGCACCCGCTGAGCTGGCCGTCCCACCCGCAACGCCCTCGACCGATCCTCTCTGTCATCGGCAACACGCGTGTGCGAAGCTGCGCGCGAGTTTTTCTCGTGACTTTTCCGACGACGTGAGAGGGAGGTTCGCCGTGGCGTGGTCTATCGGACACTCGCTGATAGTGGTACTGGCACTGTTGCTGGGCCTGGCCGCCGGGTGGCTGCTGCGCGGCCGACGGGGCGCACAGGACACTGGACAGGGTCGGTCGATCGTGGATGGTGATCCCGTCGCCAGCCTGGCCGTGATCACCACACCGACGCCAGCGGCCACCACCGACGAGGCCCGGCCCGCGGCCACCGTCGACCCGGCCCCGACCGCGGTCGCCGACGAGCCGGTGCCGGTGGACACGGTCAGCGCGCCAGCCGCGATGACCGAGCCGGACGGTTCCACCCCGGCGTCCACCGCGACGTCCACCCTGACGGACGCCCCGAGCACTGTCGACCCGGCCGACATGGCGCTGACCGAGGCCCCGCCGCCCGTACCGGCCGCCGAGCAGTCCGACGCGGCTGAGCTGCGGCCCGAGCCCACCGTGGAATCGGCCCCCGAGCCGGTCGCGGTCGAGGAGCAGCCCGCCCCGGCGGCCGTGATCGCCCCCCGTCAGCCCGCGGACGACCTCCCGGCCGACACCCCGCTCGACACCAAACCGGCCGATGCGGAACCGCTCGACTCGAGCCCGGCCGAGGCTGCGAAGACCGAGGCCACGGTGGGCGACCCGGCGCCGGTGCAGACGCCGGTGACCGCTGAAACGGTCGACGCCGACCCGGTAACCGCCGCCAAGACGGTGGACGCTGACCCGGTGACCGCCGACCCGGTGACCGCCGACCCGGTGACCGCCGACGCGGTGACCGCCGACCCGGTGACCGCCGACCCGGTGACCGCCGACCCGGTGACCGCCGACCCGGTGACCGCCGACGCGGTGACCGCTGACCCGGTCGACGCTGACCCGGTCGACGCTGACGCCGAGCCGGCGCGGCCGGTGGTGGCCGCGCCGCCGGTCCGGCCGACCGACACCGCGACCCCGCCGGTCCTTTCGGCCGACGGCACCACGGTCAGCAGCGCCGACGCCAGCTCGACGGGCCCGGCCGACGACTTCCGTCGGATCCAGGGGGTCGGGCCGAAGATGGCGGCGGCGTTGCAGGACGCCGGCGTGCGCACCTACGGCCAGCTCGGCGAGCTGGACGAGGCGGCGCTGCGTGACCTGATCCGGGCCGCCGGCCTGCGCGCCGCACCCGGGCTGGCCAGCTGGCCGCAGCAGGCCCGCGTGCTCGCCGGTGCCGGTGACGAGATGGCGGCGGTGCTGCCGGGCGGCAGCCCAGCCTGACGCGGTGACATCGAGCCCCCGGCGGCCGTCCGACGAGACGGTGGGCCGGGGGCTCGGCCGTTCAGGGGCGGACCATCGGTCCCAAGATAATGATCGACACCGCTTCGCCGATGTGGGGCTGTCGCGGCCCCTTGATACCCCGATGTCGCCGACATGGAGTGGATCATCCCCCCGTCGGGGGATGGCCTGGCGAATCCGGGGCCGCACGGCCGGCCGCTCGCTACCGTCCGTCGAGGTGGGCCGGACAGGTCCGTCGAGTCGACCGGTTCCGCAGGAGTAGCCCGTGCCCCTCGCCGCGCCGGAGCCCGGGTCCCCGCGGACCCGCCGCGCACCGTTGCGCGACCCGGAGGGCCCCCGCCGGGTGACGCTTCTTGAGCTCTTCTTCGACCTGGTGTACGTGGTCGCGCTCACGCTCATCTCCCGAGCGATGGTGGACCAGCTCGACTGGCGCCGGGCCGGCCAGGCACTGATCCTGCTG
Source organism: Micromonospora sp. NPDC005291 (assembly GCF_040607415.1). Taxonomy (NCBI): domain Bacteria; kingdom Bacillati; phylum Actinomycetota; class Actinomycetes; order Micromonosporales; family Micromonosporaceae; genus Micromonospora; species Micromonospora sp. NPDC005291. The sequence goes on along the minus strand of NZ_JBEXGR010000006.1, from coordinate 268,402 downwards.
GCCGCCGTCTGGTGGACCTGGACGATCACCACCCTGGTCACCGACCTGTACAACCCGGAACGAACCGAGATCAAGCTGCTGATCAGCGCCGTGATGTTCGGCGCGTTGCTGATGACCACCGCGATCCCGGAGGCGTTCAACGACCGAGGGCTCGTCTTCGCCGCCACCTACGTGGCGATCCACCTCGGGCGCGGGCTGTTCCTGATGCCGGCGGTACGCCGCGAACCGCAGACCCAGCGCCGCGCGGCACGCATCTTCATCTGGTTCGCCGTGTCGGCGATCCCGTGGATCGTCGGCGCGTTCGTCAGCGACGACGCCCGGATGGCGTGGTGGGCCCTCGCGCTCGCCATCGACTACATCGGTTTCCGGCTCGCGTACCCGGTGCCCGGGCTCGGGGTGGTGCCGGAGCAGCAACGCAACGTCACGGCGGAGCACCTTTCCGAGCGCTACCAGCAGTTCTTCATCATCGCTCTCGGCGATGCGATCCTGACGCTCGGCATCGAGTTCAGCATGGAGCACACCGAGGGCGAGAATATCGGGACGTTCGCGTTGGCGTTCCTGACCACCCTCGTGCTCTGGCGGATCTACGTGCACAAGTCCGGTGAGCTGCTGCCAGTCGCCATTCAGGCGGCCCGGTCACCGAGCAAATTCCTGGTCACCGCGCCGTACACCCATCTGTTGATGATTTCCGGCGTGGTGACCACCGCATCCGGCTTCCACCTGATGCTGCACGACCCGACCGGGCGGACGCCGCCGGCCTGGCTGGCGGTGATTCTCGGCGGCCCGGCATTGTTCCTGGCCGGCCGGGCCTCCTTCGAGTACGAGGTGTTCAGCCGGGTGTCGTGGTCCCGGCCCGGCGGCGTGCTGGCGCTGCTGAGCATCGCGCCCGCTGTGCTGTTCCTGCCGTCGATCTTCGCCTCGCTCGGTGCCCTGCTGGTGCTGGCCGGCGTGGCCTACGCGGACTTCCGGCGTAGCCACGGCAAACCGCCGGAGATTCCCGCCCCACCGCACTGAACCGACCGGTCGGTGCCGGCCCGCTCAGCCTGGTGTCGCCCCGGCCAGCAGCCGACCGGCGTTCGGCACGTACGGCTCGACACCCAGACCGGTGAGCAGTTGGTGCACGGTGGCGGTGGCCGCGGTGAGCACCGGACGGCCGAGGCGGGCCTCCACCTGCGGCACCGCCGCCAACGACGGAAGCTGCACGCAGGCGGGGAGGACCACCGCGTCCACCTCGGTCACGTCCAGCCGATCGGCCAGCTCGACCAGGCGGGACGCGGGCATGCGCCCCACCGCCACGTTGTCCGGCTCGCTGAGGCTCACCGCCTCGGTCACCCGCACGCCGTGCGCGGCGAGGTAGGCGCAGACGGTCGCGGTCAACGGGGGCAGGTACGGCGCGATCAGGGCCACCCGGCGGGCACCCAGCGCACGCAGCCCGGCGACCAGCGCGCCCGCACTCGTCACCACCGGCATGTCGTGCCCGGCACGACCGGCCGCGCGGCCCAACCGCCGCTCGGCCCGCTCGTGCGCGCCGGCGCCCTCGCACATCACCGCCACCAGGCAGGCGTACGCGAGCACGTCGCAACGGGCGTCGGCCAGTTCGGCGGCACATCGGAGGGCGGAGCGGTTCATCCGGGCCAACTCGTCGGGGGTCACCTGGCACAGTCGTACCCGGCTGGCGTGTGTGGTGAAGCGGACCGTCGGGTCGACGGTCTCGCGCCGGCGCAGCATCGCCGGGATCTCGGTCTCCATCGTGGTGTTCGAACTCGGCACCACCAGCCCGATGCGGTAGCCGCTCACACCAGCGCCCCGGCGTACCCCCGGACCTGTAGCCGCTGCCCGGCGGTGCCGCCCAGGCGCACCTGCAAACCAAGCGGCGCGGCGGCGCGGCGGACGTCGTCCAGGTGCAGCGATCCGTGCCGGTCCACGGTGAGCACCGGCGGCTCCTCGATCTCACCGTCCGGTGCGTGGAAGGAGAGCAGGGTGACCGAGGTGGTGAGGTAGCCCGGGTACGCGGCCCGGGACGCCGCCTCGTCCCGGTGGACGAGGACCACCAGGTCGTCGAGGTGGGCGAAGTCGGCGGCGAGGGCCCCGGCCTTCCAGTGCGCCGGTTCCTCGGCTGCGCCGGTGAGATGCCGGGACCGGTTCGCCGAGGTGATGTAGAGGTGGTCCGACCCGGTCTCGGCGAGCGCCCGCTCGAAGAAGGCGTTGGACGGACAGGTCAGGCCCGGTGCGATCACCTGAGTGGTCCGCAACCCCTGATCGACCTGGGTGAGGTGCTCGGGCAACCGCTCCGCCGCCGGCCCGCGGAAGCCGAACGGCCCGGCCCCGTAGAGGGCGTCCATCAGAGCCCGCACCCGACCGACCGGCAACCGCGGCGAGATCCGCGTCCAGTCGAACATCCCGGGGATCCGGCCGATCGCGGTGGTGATGCTGCCGACCTGGTGGACCGGACGACCCTTGGCCAGGTTGACCCGGCGTACGGTGGCCGCGTCGGGGCGCGTGACGATGACGTAGAAGTTGGCGAACGCCGCCGCGACGACCGCGCCGCCGGCCAGCGCGCGGGCGGCGACCGCCACGTCCTCGGGGCGGTCGATGTACAGGGGCGGTATCGGGGCGTCCATGAGTCCTCCTCGGCGGGGCCGTGAGGCAGTTCTACGTCCACGGACCCGTGCGACGGCGAGGTCGGTCGTCGATCCGATAGCCGACTCGCGCTACCCGGTGCGGGCGGCCGATGCCCGGACGGTACTCAACGGCGGATGGCATCGGCCGGATGGAGGATCCAGGAGGGGTGTAACGCTCAGCCGTTAGCCGCGCGACCCGATTGGGTACAACGCCTGCACCTCACACTCACCACATTCCTCAGGAGGCAGCGATGCGCGGCACCTCGATACTCGGAGTCATCGTCGTAATCTGGTTGGTAATCGGCGCGGTCGCGGCCGGCCAGCGCGGCTATTACAGCGGGGACGACACCAACTGTGCCGAGGCCGGCACCATCCTGGTCACCATCGTGGCCGGGCCCTTGAACTACATCGGCGCCAACCCCAAGGTCGACTGCAAGCTGCCCGAGCCCTCCAAGTAGGAGGAACATCCACCGGCCCGTGCCCCCTGATCAGGGGGCACGGGCCGGTGTGCGCAGGTAGAGACGGCTCAGCTGCCGTAGACGACCAGGGCGCAGCGGCTCGTGTTGTCCTCGGGCCGGGCGTAGCCCAGGCAGACCCAGACCTCCGACCAGAGGTACTGGGTGCCGACGTTGGACTCCCAGTACAGGCTGGTGCCCCCGGAGGTGCCGGTGTCGTCGACGGCGAGCGCACTGGTGTACTGCTGCGACCAGTAGACGTACGCGCGGGCGGCGTACCCGTCGGCCTTCTGGTCCTTGATGTAGTTGTTGGTGTTCGTGTCGAGCCAGGCGTAGCCGGCGCTGTTGATGCAGAGACGGGCCGCCGCGGTGGCTCCCGTCCCGCCGGTTGGGCTCGGGACGCTGGCGCTGCCGTAGAAGCAACCCGACGCCTGAGCGGGTGATGCGGCGGCGAGGGCTACGCCGCCCCCGAGGACGGCGGCCGCAGCGAAGGCGGCGGCACGGCGGATCAGTCTGTTGGCCATTCCTACCCCCATGGTGGCTCTGTCACGACCGGCCCGGCCATTGACATCGAGCAAAGTCGATCCTAACGGGACGGCCGGCGGCCCACTGCCCCGAAAGCAGTCGATGGTGCCCCACCGCCGCAGGGGTTGGCGCCGACACCTCACACCCCGTAGGGCATCCTAGGAGGCTGCCTTGCCTGTCTCGGCGGCGTTTGTCGGTGCCGAGGTCGGGAACCGACCCGGCGTCAGTCGGCGGACGGAATCGGGAGCCTGGCATGCAGATCGGCTACAAGCTGGCCTCGGAGGGCTACGGACCACAGGAGATCATCCGGCAGGCCGTCCTGGCCGAACAGGCTGGTTTCGACTTCGTCGAGATGAGCGACCACTTCCACCCCTGGCTCGACGTGCAGGGCCACTCCTCCTTCACCTGGAGCGTGCTCGGCGCCATCGCGGCCAAGACCAGCACCCTGCACCTCGCCACCGGCGTCACGTGCCCGACCGTCCGCTACCACCCGGCGATCATCGCGCAGGCCGCGGCGACCATGGCGCTGATCTCCGACGGGCGGTTCACCCTGGGGGTGGGGGCCGGTGAGCGGCTCAACGAGCATGTGGTCGGGCAGGGCTTTCCCAGCGTGCGGGGCCGGCACGAGCGACTGCGCGAGGCGCTGGAAATCATCCGACTGCTCTGGCAGGGCGGCTACCAGTCGTACGAGGGCCGGCACCTGCAACTGGAGGACGCCCGGGTCTTCGACCTGCCGGACACCCCGCCGGTGATCGCGGTGGCTGCCAGCGGCGAGGTGTCGGCCCGGCTCGCCGCCGAGTTGGGCGACGGGCTGTTCGCCACCGAGCCGGAGGCGTCGATCGTCGAGCACTACCGGCACGCCCACGGTTCGGGCCCGCGCTACGCGGAGGTTCCGCTGGCCTGCGCCACCGACGAGCAACAGGCGGTGCAGGCGGTGTTGCAGACCAGCCGGTGGATGGTCACCGGCTGGAAGGTGATGAGCGAGCTGCCGAACCCGGTCAACTTCGACGCGGCCAGCTCGTACGTCGAGGAGAAGCACATCCGCCAACTCTTCTCCGTCGGTCCCGACCCGGAGCCGCACGTGGCCAAGGTCCGGTCGTACATCGAGGCCGGCTTCGACCACATCGTCCTGCAGAACGCCGGCCCCGACCCGGACGGCTTCCTCGACTTCTTCGCCGGAGATCTTTCCGGCCGCCTCCGCGCGATGGGCTGATCCCAGCCGTTCGGACGACTGAGGATCACATGACCAGGACAGAGCGCGGCGAGCCGCCTCGACTGATCGTCGGGGCGGCTCGCTGCGCGCTCGGGGTCGGTGCGCGGGTTTACTCAGCGGAAGCAGTGCGTGATCGGTACCGCGCTGCCCTCACAGTTGGTCGGCTCGTTCTCGACGACCACGCTCTCGTCGTCGATCTTGACCTGGGCGTGCGAGGCGAAGATGCCGCCGGGCTTCACCGTCGACGCGTTGTGGGTGACCTTGCTGGTGTAGAGCGCCACCGAGCCCGCGGTGGCGTAGATGCCGCCACCCTTGGACGCGGCGCCGACAGCCTCGTTACGGGTCACGTCGCTGCCGCGCACCAGCAGGTTCGCCTTCTCGGCGTAGATGCCGCCGCCAATGCCGTGCGTGGTGTTGCCGTCGACCACGCTGTCGTCGAGCGGCGTCAGGCCCTTCACGGTCGAGATGCCGCCGCCGTTGACGGTGGACGTGTTGCCGCGGATGGTCATCTTGCGCATCACCAACACCGCGTCGGAGTTCGCGGCACCGCCGCCGACCTGCGCGGTGTTGTTCAGCAGTTCGGTGTCGGAGACCTTCGTCCGGGCCGAGAAACTGGCCAGCCCGCCGCCCTGGCCGGCGCTGTTCTGGGTGAAGGAGACGCTCTCCACGTCGGCCGCGCCACGGTAGTTGCCGAGGCCGCCGCCGTACCCGTTGGCGCTGTTGTGGTGGAACTCGGAGCGCTTCAGCGTCAGCACACCACCGTTGAGCAGGCCCCCGCCCTTGCCCGCGGCGCCGGAGGCGCTGTTGCCGATGAACGTGGAGTCGGTGACGACCATGTTGCCGTCGTTGAAGATCCCACCACCGCCGCCCTCGGGGGACAGCGAGGTGCTCTGGGTGACGGTGACGCGCTCCACCACAGCTGTCGCCCCATGCACCACGTGCACGCTGCCGCCCTCGATGGCCGAGCGGCCGTTGTGCAGTTCCACGTCGCGCAGGGTCAGCTCGCCGCCATCGCGAACGGTGAAGAAGCGGAACGCGGCGGCTTGGGCGTCCCGGGCGATGGTGGCGCCCGCGCCGTCGATCGTGATGGGCTGGTAGATCACCGGCAGGCCGGCGGTGTCGTCGGCCGGGTTGTGCGGGGGTGCGTCGGCGTCACCGGGGGTCTCGGCGGCGTCGGCGGCCTCCCGTGCGTCCCGGATCCCGCCGTCGTACTGGTCGGTCTCGTGGAACGCCTCGGTAAGGGTGTAGCGGCACTTGGGCGCGAGCCGGAGTTCCGCGCCGCCCTCGGCGTTGGCCGTCACCAGCGCCGCCACCAGCTTCGCGGCGTCGCAGGGCACCGACACCACGCCCGGCTTGCCGGTGCCCGGGGTAGCCGGACGGGCCCGCTCGGCGCCGCCCTGGTCGCGCTCCGCCGCACGCTGATCGTCGGTTCGCCGGTCGTCGTCACTCTGGGCCGCGGTCAGCCGGCCCAGACCTGGGAGGGACAGGTCACGGTCGGCGGCGGCAGCGACGCCAGCCGCTCCGGCCGCCCCCACGACCAGGCTCCCGGCCAGGAGGCCGCCGGCTAAGACCCATCGGGAGCGCCGCCTGGGTCGGGTCGCGCGGTCTCCCCCTCGCTGCGTGGACATCAAAGGTGCCTGCCTTCCTGCCTGACGTGACCGCGCGCCGATCCGGGCGCGGGGGGATCGACGTATCGCCGACCACCAAAAGTCACGATAAGTCCGTAATACGGACAAGAAGGTGTGAACGTGAATAGTGCCCCTATTCATCTTCAAAACCCGTCAACCGGTGTCCGATCACCCCCCGACGTGGATACCGGGACGACGCAGCGGGTCCCGCTCGGTCCGGCGGATGATCTCCCGTACCACCGGCGGGGTGTCGCCGCGACCGAGGATGAGATAGCGCGCCAGGTGCGCGATCGGGCTTCCCTCCGACCACTCGAAGTGCGCGTGCGGCCGGACGCCGGTGGCGTCACGCAGTGCCAGCAGGATCGCGGCGATCGCGTTGGGCGCGGCCGGGCTGCTGGCCCGCAGCACCCGGAAGCCACCCACCTCGATCCCGTGCACTCGCAGCACCTGACTGAACTCCGACGGGTCGACCACCTCGATCTCCAGGAACAGCACGTCCGCGGCCCCGGGCACTGGATTCATCCCACGCTGCGCGCGCTCCTTGAGCGTGTACTCCTTCACGGAGCCGTTCTGCCGCTTGTTCGCGATCAGGTGCAGCTGCCCGTCGTGAGCCAGTGACTCGGTGATGAACCGACGGGCCGACTCGTCGAACTCGATCCGCTCGGCGCGTAGCTCGGTGGTCCGGGTGACCCGGGAGACCAACGACACCACGATGATGCCGAGGATGAACAGCGCGGAGATGGTGATCCCGTCCGGCTGCTCGATGACGTTCTCCAGCAGCGCGTACAGCAGCACCAGGGTCAGCACGGTGAAGCCGATCGCGGCGGCGCGCCGGTGGCGGCGGGCCGCGGAGATCGTCACCGCCACCGCACCGGAGACCATCATCGCCAGGATGCCGGTGGCGTACGCCCCGGCCTGAGCGTTGACGTCGGCCCGGAAGGCGATCGTGATGGCGACGCTGACCACGGTGTAGACGATCACGACCGGGCGCACCGCCCGCGCCCACTCCGGGGCCATGCCGTACGAGGGCAGGTAGCGCGGCACGATGTTGATCAGCCCGGCCATCGCCGAGGCGCCAGCGAACCAGAGGATGAGCACGCTGCTCACGTCGTAGACGGTGCCGAACACCTCACCCAGGTAGGTGTGCGCCAGGAACGCCAGCGCCCGACCGTTCGCGGCGCCGCCCGGTCGGAACTCCTCCGTTGGGATGAGCACCGTCGTGACGAAGGTCGTCGAGATCAGGTACACCGACATGATCAGCGCGGCGGTGGTGAGCAGCCGACGCGTGTTGCGGATCCGGGCGGCAAGCCGGGCCTGCTTGTCCGGCCCGTCGGCCGCGACCAGGGGCATCATGCTGACCCCGGTCTCGAAACCGGACAGCCCCAGCACCAGCAGCGGAAACGCCAGCACGGCGGTGAGCAGCACGCGGCCCGGCCCGCCGCCGGTCGTGGTCAACGCGGCGGTCCAGTCCGACACGATGGCCGGGTCGCCAGCGATCCGGACCACCGACACCACGACGATCACCGCGTTGAGCGCCAGGAAGACCGCGACCAGCGGGATGGCCACGACCACCGCCTCGCGGAAGCCGAGCAGGAACACCCCGCCGAGGATGAGCAGCAGCACCACGGTGGCCACGACCGGGACCAGGGGGCGGTGCAGGGTGTCCGGCACGTACGGGTTCTCCATCAGGTGCACGGTGGCGTCGGCCGAGGAGAGGGTGATCGTGATGATCCAGGAGGTGGCCACGAAGCCGAGCAGCACGAGTACGAAGATCTTGCCCCGCCAGAACGGCAGCAGCCGCTCCAGCATCGCCACCGAGCCCTGCCCGTGCGGGCTCTCGTGGGCCACCCGTCGGTACATCGGCAGCATGCCGAACAGGGTGAGCGCGACGATCAACAGAGTCGCCAGCGGGGAGAGCACACCGGCCGCCACCGCCGCGATGCCCGGCAGGTACGACAGGGTGGAGAAATAGTCCACGCCGGTCAGGCACATCACCTGCCACCAGGCGTGCCTGCGGTTCTGCCCCTCGGTCGCCTCCGGGCCCGGCGGCTGCACCTGGTGCTGGAAGAGCCAGCGGCGCAGTGGGCTGGCTGGCGGCGCCGACCGGGTCGGGGTGGCCACGCGTTCGGGCACCACGACACCCTGCCGGCCGCCCCGGTGCGGGCGGGCAGGGTCGCGGGCTGCCCGCAGCGCCGGGTCCGGCCCGGTTGGCGCGTGGCGGCGTCCGCTCCAGCGTCGCGGTTTCGCCCGGTGCTCGTCACCCATCGCCAGTCCCACCCTCACAGGTCCTGATCCGACGGTAGGCGGTGGCCAGAGGCCCGGCAGGCGGAACCGGGCACGTGGACGGGCTGCTCAGGACAGGTCCGGAACGGCGAGCAACCGGGCCAGGCCGGGCGGATCGGCGACGGTCACCGTGACCGCCGGGTGTCGTGGCCGCCCGCCGGGCACCAGGGCCGGCACCGGTACGCCGAAGCGCAGGCAGATCCCGCCGGCGGTGCTGCTGCCGAAGCTCGCGCCACCGTCGGCCAGCGACAGGTGTGGCCCGATCACCCGCCACCAGCGGTACGGGCCGCTCAGCTCGACAGCCGACACGTTGCCCCGGTCGGTCCGCAGCCGCCACGGCCCGTACCGGATCAGCAGATCCCGGTCGGTGACGGCGACCCAGGCCGTCGCCGGGCGGACCCCCAGCAGCGCCAACATCGGGCGGAACACCGGGTCGAAGCGGAACGGGAACCGCGTCGCGGCGCCGGTCATCGCGCACCGGGCCGGGCGGTGGGTCGCGGCACCGGGCCACCCGGCCGCAGCGGGCCGGGCCGCGCGGGCCGGGGTCGGGCGGCGGGCCGGCGCCGGGCCAGGACGGTCATGGCGCGGGCGTACCCCGTACGAGCCCGCCGACACCCCCGCAACGCCTCATCGTCGGCACGGCCCCGACACCCTCCCCCACCGCCGGCCGGCACCCCCCGGGCCGGCCGACGGTGGCAGACGGTCGACACCCCCCGGGGCCGACCGGCTGTACCCCCCGGGGCCGACCAAACCTCGGGCGGACCACACGGGGTGGGCGGAACTGGTGGGACGCGTCCCCGCGCTCCGCCGCCCCCCACGGGGCGGAGCGCGGGGACCCCCCGTCCCGACTACTGCAGGAACGCCCCCAGGGGCGAGAGCAGCAGCCGGCCGAGCGCCGCGGCGTTGTCGTCCAACCGCGTGCGCTCACACTCGCGGGCGTCCGGGTCGTGCCGGCACCGCCAGATCTTCTGTGCGTTACGCCAGGCGACATCGCGGGTGTACTCGACCAGTTCCCCCTGGTACCAGTCGTCGATGTCACCGTTGAGCATGTCGATGAGCAGCTGCCACCGCTCCAGGTAGCCGCGGCGCAGGCCCGGGATCTTGTCCGCGAAGATCTTGTTGATCTCGAGGTAGTCGTGGTGCTGGTCGCTGCCGTCGACCGGCTCCGACTCCAGGTGGTCGAACGTGGTCACCAACGCGAACGGCAGGTCGAAATTGATGTGTGCGTTCACCCCGGCCGCCGCGGAGGGCAGCGGACGGGCGTCCGGCCCCCGCATTCGCTCGAAGAGACACGACCACGCCTTCGGTGTGCCCGGGCTGGAGTCGGTCCACAGGCGCATCGCGTCGAAATACCTCGCGGCGAACTCGACGTCGAGCCGCGAGAGGAAGGCCGGGTCGACGAACCGGTCGTCGTACAACCCGTCCAGGACACTGCTGGTGATGGTCAGGTAGAGCCTGTTGAAGTCGGCCAGCGGGCAACTGTCCTCCAACGGAGGCAGCCGCACCAGCAGGTCCTGGAGCTTGGTGAGGTGATCGACCACGGCCGGCACGTCCGCGGGATGGTCGGCGAGCAGGTCGACGATATCCCGGTGCACGGGCCCCCAGACCGGTTCGGTCATCTCTCCTCCATGGTGGTCTGCGACACCCCCGCGCCGTCGTCGACGCGGCTCAGCCTCTCAGCCGACACCCGCTCGGCGGATCAGTAGAACGACGTATCCCGGCGCGCACACGCGCCGGCTGACGGAGCGGCCGGTCAGGCGCGCTGGTTGCGCAACTGAATCGCGCTGGCCTGGACCCGGGTACGGACCTGGAGCTTGTCGAAGATGTGCGACACGTGGACCCCGATGGTCCGCTCGCTGATGAACAGCCGCTGCCCGATCTCCTTGTTGGTCAGCCCCTCGGCGACCAGCGCGAGCACTTCCCGCTCCCGTGCGGTGAGCGCCGTCAACTCGTCGTCGGCCGCCTCGGCGGGTACGCCCCGCGTACCGCCGGCGGTTTCGCTCTCGTCCAGCGACACCCGGGCCCGCCCGGCTAGCTCGCGGATCTCCGAGGTCAACGGCACCGCACCCAACCCCTGCGCCACCCGGTACGCCTCACGCAGCAGCTTGCCGGCGGTGGCCACCCGGCTGCGACGAGCCAGCAACGCCTCGGCCTGCCGCAGTCGCGAGTACGCCGCCGGGTAGGGGTGGTGACGGCGGTCCCACTCGGCGACCGACGCGGCCCACAGCTCCGGGTCGCTGCCGTCGAGGCGGCTCACCTCGGCGGCGCAGAGTGCCAGGAATCCCTCCACCACCGACCGCACCGGTCGGGCCGCACCGGCGCTCTTGCGGGACACCCGCTCGGCGACGTCCCGCAGCCGTCGTACCGCCGTCGGGTCCACGGCCACGGTGCGGCTGGCGTGCGCCTCCGCCTCGGCGCGCAGGCCGTGCCAGACCAGAGCGGACAGGATCATCACGTCGTCGGAGCGGCTCTCGGTGAGGCCGCGCTGCACCGCCAGCCGTGCCACGTCGTGCCGGCCCTCCCACATGGCCAGCCCGGAGCGCAGGGTGAGCAGCGGAATGACGTGTCGCGCCCCGCCGCCGGCGAGCAGGGTCGCCACCGCGTCGAGGTCCCGACTGGCGGCCTCGATGTCGCCGTAGCCCACCGAGAGCCGACACCGGGCGAGCAGCAACTCGACGGCGTCCGCACCGGACGGTCGGTGCCGAAGGGCGGCGGCGACCACCTTCTCCGCCTCGGCCCACTGACCCACCCGGAACAGCCCGTTGATGGCGACGGCCAGCAGTCGGGTGCCCCAGGTGCGGCCCAGCCCCAGCTCGGTCACCCGGTCGGCACCCCGCCGGGCCACCACCACGCCCTCTTCGAGGATGTTCAGTGGCCCGGTCAGCAGCTCCGCGAGGTGCAGGTACGCGCAGGCCACGTCCTCGGGCTGGCCGGCGCGCTCGGCGGTGTCGAGGGCGTCGCGCATGACCGCCAGGCCGGCGTCCGGGTCTTCCAGACAGGCGTCGCTGAAGCCCAGCGCCGAGCTGGCCAACACGACCTCGGTGGCGGAACCCTCCACGTTCTCGGCCAGCGACAACGCCTCCCGAGCCCGCTGACCGGCGTCGGCGTACCGGCCCAGGTGCAGCAGCAGCTCGGCCAGGCGCGCGGCGGCGGCGGCCCGGTCGCGCGGGGAGCAGTCCGCCGCCTCCAGGGCCCGCTGGTATTCCTCCTCGGCCAGCGCCGAGCGACCGGCGGCGGCCAGGTAACGGGCCCGGCGGATGTGCAGCGCGCAGCTCGGCTCGCCGCCCCGCAGCGCGGCCAGCTCTTCCAGCAGGGCCAACGCGCGGGCGTGCTCTCCACAGTGGTGGGCCGCCTCGGCGGCGTTCTCGAGCAGCTCAACCCGGTCCACCGTCAGCGGGCCGGGGTCGGTGGCCAGCTGCAACGCCGCCGACCAGTGCCGGTGCGCCTCGGCGTAACCGTGCAGCCGCTCGGCCTCCTGCGCGGCGGCCACCGCCGCCGGCAACGCGCGCGCCGGCTCACCGGCCAGCCGCCAGTGGTGCGCCAGCCGGGCCTGGTGCAGCTCACCCGGCGCCGCGGTCAGCGCCTCGGCGTAGCGGCGGTGCAGCCCGGAGCGCTCGGCGGGCAGCAGCTCGTGCGCCAGCACCTCGGCCACGAGGCGGTGCCGTAGCCGGTAACCGTCGTCGGCGCCGACCAGCAGCCGGTGCGCCACCGCGGCGCGGGCCGCGTCGATCAGCTCGTCCTCCGGCAACCGCAGCACCTGGGCCAGCAGCCAGTGCTGCACCGGCTCGACGCCGGCGGCCACCGCGTGCACCACCGCGTGCGCGTGCTGGGGCAGCGCGTCGACCCGGTCCAGGAAGATCTCCCGCAACGTCTCGGACAGGCCGTCGCGGCCGTCGCGCAGGTCGCGGGCCAGCTCCTCGATGACGAACGGGTTGCCGCCGCTGCGCTGCCACACCTGCTCGGCGGCGTCGACGGACAGCGTCCGGCCGACCACCGCGGCGGCGAGCTTGTCGGTGTCGGCCCGGCCCAGTGTTGCCAGGTCGAGCACCCGCACCGTCCGCAGCCGACGCAGCTCGGTGAGCACCCGGCGCAGCGGGTGCGCACCCTGCAACGACTCGGCGCGCACCGCGGCCAGCACCGAGAGCTGGAGGTCACCGAGCCCGGCCAGCAGGTAGAGCAGCAGCTGCCGGGTGCTCCGGTCGACCCACTGCAGGTCGTCGAGGATCAACACCAGCGGTCTGCCCTCGGCGATCAGGTGCAACCCGCGGGAGACCCGCTCCAGCAACGCGCCCGCGCCGTCCGGACCGGCGGTCTCGTCGGCGAACATCTGCAACAGCCCACGCACCGCCGACGAGGCGCGCGCGTGCGACGTGGAGACATCGGCGTCGAAGCGGCGCAGCGCCTGCAGCAGCGGGTGCAGCGGAGAGGCGTCGCCGATGTCCAGGCAGCTGCCGGTGAGCACCACGGCACCCTGATCGCGCAGCCGGTCGCCGATCTCGCCCAACAGGCGGGTCTTGCCCACGCCACTCTCGCCGGTCAGGAAGACGGCGGCGGTCTGCCCGTGCGCGGCGTCACCGAGCAGAGCGGACCGAACCGTCTGCATCAGCTCGGCCCGGCCCACGAGCGGCGCGGTGTCCACATCGCTGGCCATGGCACGCAGCCTAATCACAGGTCCCCTCACCGTTCTACGGCCACCGGCCGCTTGTGGTACTCCTCGCGTCGACTTTGCGACTAAAGGTTGCGGGTGGCCGACATACGTCGTTCGGCAGATCCCCCGTCAGCCCAGTGGTGCCAATCTCCGGATGTCATCAGGCATCAGCGGGGAGAAGGGCCGGTGGGATACCCATGACCACCATCGTCGTCGACGTGCAGCGGACCGTACACCCGCGCTGGCCGGTGCCGGAGGAGAGACGCACTGTCACGGTGCTCTTCGCCGACATCGTCGGCTCCACGGCGCTGGTGGACCGGCTCGATCCGGAGGACGTCCGAGCGTTGCAGCGGGCCTACTTCGACACGGTCGCCGGTGTGCTGCACCGCTGGCAGGGGGTGGTCGAGAAGTACGTCGGCGACGCCGTGATGGCGCTCTTCGGCGCGCGGCACTCCGACGGCTTCGACGCGTACCGTGCGGTCCGCGCCGGCCTGGAGATCCAGGCCGCGCTGGACCGCCGCCCCACGGTCGGGGGTGCCAAGCTGCGGGTGCGGGTCGGTGTCGCCACCGGCGAGGTGATGGTCGACGTGGGCAGCGCCGTCAGCGGCGGCCACGGCGTGGCCAGCGGCGCGGTGATCACTACCGCGGCCCGCCTGCAGGAGTACGCCCCACCCGGCGCCGTCGCACTCTGCGCGGCCACCGCGCGAGCCACCGCAGGCCTGATCACCCAGCGGCAGCTGACGCCGGTGTCGGTCGCCGGCCGCGTGCCGCCGGTGCCGGTCTGGCACGCCGTCGGTCCGGTGCGCCCCGGTGCCGACCGGCACGACGGCCCGCTGATCGGTCGCCGCCGCGAACTGGCCACCATCCGCGAGCAGCTGAGCTTGGCCATCCGGGAGAAGAACCCGCGCTGGGTCTCCCTGGTCGGCCCCACCGGCAGTGGCCGCAGCCGGCTGCTGCACGAGCTGACCCGTGGGCTGACCACGGTGGACGAGTTGCCGGTGTGCTGGTGCGTGGCGACCTGTCAGCCGTACCCCGATCAGGTGTTGGCACCGGTCGCGGAGCTGCTCCGCGGCCTCGCCGGCACCCGCCACGGTGACGGCCCGGCGGCGGTCCGCGACCGGCTGGTCGCCGCCCTGACGCCGCTGTTTCCGCCGGCCCGTGTCACGGCGGCGGTTGCGGCGCTGCAGCGGTTGCTGACCACCCCGGACGACTCGACCGCGGCGCTGGCGGGCGCGGCGGTCTTCCGGGACGTCCTGCTGCGCCTGGCCGCCCACCAGCCGCTGATCGTCGCCGTCGACGACGTGGACCGGGCCGCGCCCGCGGTGAGCCGGTTCCTGCACGCGCTGTTCAGCGCGGCGACCTCGCGCGGGCTGCCGCTGGCCGTGGTCACCCTGCACCAACCGCAGTGGGCCGACACCCGGCCCGGCCCGGCCCGGCGGCTGACGATCGGACCGCTGGCCACGGTGCAGTCCGGGCGACTGCTGCGCCACCTGCTGACCCGGGCCGGGCAACCGGTGGCCCTGGTCGACCGGCTGCTGCCGCTGGTCGGGGGCCGGCCCGGGCACGCGGCGGCGTACGTCGCGTCGGTCGTGGACGGTGCCGACCCGGTGACGCTCGCGCTGCCCGAGGCGGTACGCCGGACCGTCGGCGCGGAACTGGACCACCTCGACGGTGAGCGGCGGGCGGTGTTGATGGCCGCCGGCACCCTCGACGGCATGATCTACGGCGCGGCCGTCGACACGGCACTCGGCTGGACAGCCGGCCGGTCGGCACCGGCCCTACGCGGGCTGGTCGTTGCCGGGCTGCTGCTCCCCCACCGCGCCGGCGGCTACGTGTTCGCCGCGCCCGCGCTGCGCCAGGTCGCCGCGGAGCGGTTGCCCCGCGCGCTGCGGGCCGTCTTCGCCCGCCGAGCTACCGACACCCCGCGCCTCGACACCGTCCACGCCGACGCCGTCCCGCGCGACGACCACGCTGATGCCGTTCGCGCTGGTGCCGTTCCCGCTGATGCCGTTCGTGCTGCCATCTACCACGCGGGGGATGTCGGCCCGGCCGCGAGACGCGCTGGGGTTGTGCGCCTCGACTCCGTTCGCTCCCGGGCAGGCCGTCTCGACGCCGTCCTCGCACCGCTGGCCTCGGCACGGCCGGCCGGTCCCCCCGGCCCACTGCCGCTGCGCCAACGCGTCCCCATCCCGACGATGGCCACCCGACAGGCCGCGCCGACTCCCGGGGTCAGCCGTCCACCGGCCTCCCACCGGCTCCGAGCCGTCGCGTCGGCCGGTGACGTGCCGCCGACCAACGCAGGCACGCTGCCGACCAACACGGGCGTGCCGTCGACCAACACGGGCGCTCACTGGCGCCCGCGCGTCGACCGAACCCGAGCGTCGATCCGCACGCTGCCTGGCATGCCGGGGTCAGCCGGACGCGGCCCGCTGTCCGGCGTCGGCGCTCCACCCGGCACGGCGCTCGCCGCACCCCGCCCGCCGTTGATCCGCCGGACGGACGGTCTGGCCGCCGCCGCCTGAGGATCAACCGGCGAATGCGGCTGGCCGGGCGCGCACCGCCGCGTTTCGCCCGAGCTGTACGAGGTGAGCGCGACTGTCATCGCAGCGGGTCAGGACGGCCGCCCACCGAACTGCCAGTTGTGCACTTCGATGTCGGCGTACCCATCCTGAGTCAGGATGGCGCGCGCCGCGCCCGGGTTTGGCGCCCGGACCAGCGCGGCGGTGCCGAGCCAGGTGGCGCCGTCGTCGGACAGCAGGGGCCCGTACGCGATCAGCTCGTCCGAGTCGGGCGGCACGTCCAGGTCGGCGGGCTGGCCCAGGCCGAGGCCGAGCACCAGGTACCGGTCGCCGCCGGTCCGGCCGCCCGGGAAGTCCCACATCGTGCGGCCGAGCGTGTTGCGCCACCGGCGCAGCAGCACATCCCGGTACACGCCGGCCTGGTAGTTCGGCTCATCGAAGGCGAACGTCCGAGCAGCGGCCGGATCGGGCACGTCGATGATGTGCACGCTGCCGGTAGGCGTGTCGCCGACGAAGGTTGGGCCGCGGGCGATCATCTCCGCCGCGTACCGGTCCATGTAGGACCAGTGCTCGTCGAGCAGCTCGTCGCGTAGCGCTGCCGAGCCGGGGCGGTCGCGGTGGTAGCACAGAAACTCCATGCCCCACATTCTTGACGGGGTGCCGCACACCCTTGGGGGCCGGGCCGCCCCGCCGCTCTACGGCACGGACGCCGAGGTGGGCAGCGCCGCTGTTCGCGGATCAACGGGCGGCTCCGAGGCTCAGCGGGAGGCCAGGAAGGCCAGCACCCGCGGCCAGGCTTCCGCAGCCGCGTCCGGGGCCGCCTCGGACAGGTCCGGGTCGGTGAACAGGTGCCCCACGCCGGGATAGCGGAAGACCGTCAGGTCGGCGCCTGCGTCGGTCATCGCCTGCTGCCACTCGTCGACCTCGTCCGGCGCGTCGTACGGGTCCGGGTCGGCGAGGTGCAGCTGCACCGGCAGCCCGGCGCGGACTGCGTCCGGTGCGCCACCGGTGCCGTGCAGCAGGAGCAGACCGGCGGAGTCAGGGCGCTCGGCCAGCAGCGCACCGGCCACACCGGCGCCCATCGAGAAGCCGGCGAGCACCGTCTCCGGTGGCAGGTCGCGCAAGGCTGCCCGGGCGCGGTCGAGCACCACCTCCTGGCCGATCTTGTCGAGCAGCGCGAAGCCCTCCTCGACCGTGTCGCTGGCCGGGACGCCGTACAGGTCGGGGGTGGTGACCCGGTGCCCGGCGGCGCGCATCCGGTCGGCGGCGGCGCGCACGGCGGGCCGCAGTCCGTACACGGAGTGGAACAGCACGACGTGTCGCATCAGGTCATCCTGCCGCAGCCGAGCGTCGGTCCGGTGTGGCCACGCGGGGCGAACGTCAGACCAGCGCCGCCAGCCGCGCGACGAGGTCGGTCGGCGGCGGCATCGCGGCGATTTCCCGGCTGACCTGCTCGGCAGCGGTGCGGAGGCCATCGTCGGTGATCAGCTGGGTCAGCGTCTGTCCGGTGATGTCGCGGGGGCGCAGCGCCAGACCGGCGCCCCGGCGGGCCACCAGCTCGGCGTTGTGCCGCCGGTCCCCCGGGCCCACGGTGGCCAGCTGCGGCAGGCCGGCGGCGAGGGCGCCGAGCGCACTGCCGGCCCCGCCGTGGTGAACCAGCGCCGCGCTCGCCGGCAACGCCTCGTCGAGCGGGATCCAGTCGACCACCCGCACGTTGCCGGGCAACGAACGAGCCGACCGCTCATCGGGCCGAACCAGCACGATCTCAGCGTCCACCTGTGCGGCGGCGGCCACCACGGCGGGCATCGGACCCCGGTCGCCGGGGCCGGTCAGGGTGCTGCGGGTGACCAGGATCCGGGGCCGCTCACCCGGCTCGCGCAGCCAGGCCGGCAGCTCGCCGCCGCCCACGTAGGAGTCGTACCGCATCGGCCAACCGCCCTGGCTGGCCACGCTGGGCGGGGCCACGGCGAGGGCGGCGGCGGGCGGTGGCAGCTCGGCCAGGCGGTGCCGACGCAGCGCCGCGCCGAGCCGGGCGGTGGTGGCGCGGACCAGGTCCCGCCCGTCGAACAGTGCGTTCTCCTGTCGTACGGCGGGCACGTCGAGCCGCGCGGCAGCCACCGCACCGGCGACCGCGAACGGCTCGTGCAGCACCAGATCCGGCCGCCACTGGGTGGCCAGCGCGACCACCGGATCGGTGAGCTGGTCGTTGAGCGCGCCGAAGAGCAGGCCGGCGCCCCGGGTGCCGGCGGTGCCGGCCATCTCGGCACGCGCGATCAGCGGATGGCGGGGGAAGACCCGCATCGCGATCCGACCGAAGTCGAAGCCCGGCGCGATGTCGTGCACCGGCAACCCGGCGTCGGCGGCGGCCAGACCACCGCCTCCGGTGGCCAGCAGCACGTCGTGGCCGGCGTCGCGCAGTGCGACGGCGAGCGGCACCAGCGGGAAGACGTGCCCGACCAGCGGGGCGGAGACCACCAGCACGCGCATGGCGAGATCCTATGTCGACCGCGACGATGCGGGGGTGCCCGATGATCGTTGGCGGCTGAGCGACTCGACACGCCGGGTGGAGCCCTGCTGAGCTGCCAACGATCGGGTTTGGTCGGCCGTTCAGGCGGCCGGTCGCTGGTCGACGATGCGACGCATCTTGCCCATCGACCGCTCCACCGCGTCCGGTGCGAGGACGTCGACGGCCACGCTCACCCCGATGGTGTTCTTCACCAGCTCGACCAGGGTCGTGCCGGCCCGCTCGGCTTCGTCCACAGCGACCCCGACGCGCCGCTCCACCCGCACCGTCAGGGTGTCCAGTCGGCCCTGGCGGTCCAGGACGCACTGGAAGTGCGGCGACAGCTGCGGGGTCCGCAGGATCAGCTCCTCGATCTGGGTGGGGAAGACGTTCACCCCACGCACGATCATCATGTCGTCGGTCCGGCCGGTGATCTTCTCGATCCGGCGCATCGGGCGGGCGGTGCCGGGCAGCAGCCGGGTCAGGTCGCGGGTGCGGTAGCGCACGACCGGCATCGCCTCCTTGGTCAGCGAGGTGAGCACCAGCTCGCCCTGTTCGCCATCGGGCAGGACCACCCCGGTGACCGGGTCGATGATCTCCGGGTAGAAGTGGTCCTCCCAGAGGTGCAGCCCGTCCTTGGTCTCGACGCACTCGGTGGCCACGCCGGGGCCCATCACCTCGGAGAGCCCGTAGATGTCGACCGCGTGGATGTCCAGCCGGTGTTCCATCTCCCGACGCATGTCCTCGGTCCACGGCTCCGCCCCGAAGATGCCCACCCGCAGTGAGGTGGCGCGCGGGTCGAGACCCTGCCGCTGCATCTCGTCCACGATGGCGAGCATGTAGCTGGGCGTGACCATGATGACCTCGGGTTCGAAGTCGCGGATCAGCATCACCTGACGTTCGGTCATGCCGCCGGAGACCGGGATGACCGTGCAGCCCAGCTCCTCGGCCCCGTAGTGCGCGCCGAGCCCGCCGGTGAAGAGCCCGTAGCCGTACGCGACGTGCACCCGGTCGCCGGGACGACCGCCGGAGGCGCGGATGGACCGGGCCATCAGTCGGGCCCAGGTCCGAAGGTCGTCGCGGGTGTAGCCGACCACGGTCGGTCGGCCCGTGGTGCCGGAGGAGGCATGCAGACGAGCGACCCGGTCCCGGGGTACGGCGAACATGCCGAACGGGTAGTTCTCCCGCAGCTCCGCCTTACCGGTGAACGGGTAGCGGGCCAGGTCGTCGAGATCCCGGCAGCCGTCGGGGTGCACCCCCGCCGCGTCGAACGCCCGGCGGTAGTGCGGCACGTTGTCGTACGCGTGCCGCAACGACCAGCGCAGCCGTTCGAGTTGCAGGGCGCGCAGCTCGTCGATGCCGGCGCGCTCGATCGGCTCCAGCTCCTCCGGACGAGGGGTGCGGTCCTGCATCGCCTGCCTCCTTCTCGCGACGGTCCCGGGCGCGGCTGCCGGTACCGTACGCCGCAGCGCGCAGCCCCGCGAAGGGGCCGGACGGGTCAGCGGGCGGTCGGCAGCCGGTGCAGGGCGTCGACCAGCGGGGCCAGCTCGGGGGTGGCCGCCGCCTCGGCGAGCGCGTCGGTGAGCACCCGGTCGTGGGTGGGTCGGGCGTGGGCGAGCAGCTCGGAGCCGGCCGGGGTCAGCTCGGTGTAGATGCCGCGCCGGTCGTCGGCGCAGAGGATGCGGGTGAGCAGGCCACGCTGTTCGAGCCGGGTGACCAGGCGGGTGGTGGCGCTGCCGGAGAGTGCGGCGGCACGGGTGAGCTTTCGGAGCACTGCGACTGGCCCGCCGCGGCGATCCGACGAAGGCCGAGGTGGACCTGGTCGACACGGCGGCCCGACCCCGCTGACATGAGGACGCCGGGCCGGGCGGATGCCCGACCCGGCGTCACCCCGATCATCGCTTTGCCATCTTCTCGCAACTGCAAGTTATGTGCAACAAGGTCTGGACAATGCACTCTCGCTGTAACTAGCCTGATCGCTATGAGTCCTTACATCGTTGATCCGTGGGCCTGGCAGGAGAGCTGGGACCGCCAGCAGGAGGCCTTCATGCCGGACCGGGAACACCGGTTCACCGCCATGCTCGACACCGTCGACGCGGTCCTCGACGCTCGGCCGCCGCGCCTGCTCGATCTGGCCGGTGGCACCGGCACCATCTCCCTGCGGACGCTGGCGCGCTTCCCCGGCGCCGAGGTGACCCTGGTGGACCTCGACCCGGCATTGCTCGCCATCGCCGGCGCCTCGCTGGCCGACCGGGCCACCATCGTCACGGCCGACCTCGGCACCCCCGAGTGGAGCTCCGCACTCCCCCACCGCGAGTACGACGCCGTGCTCACCGCCACCGCCCTGCACTGGCTGCCGGCCGACCGGCTCAGCCAGCTCTACGCCGAGCTGCGCGACGTGCTGCGACCGGGCGGGGTCTTCGTCAACGCCGACCACATGCCGGACGAGACCCTGCCGGAGCTCACCAAGCGACTGCTGGACCGGGCACGCGACCGACGCAACGCCCGGTACGCCGCCGGCTCGGTGCTGTCCTGGTCGGACTGGTGGGAGCGGGCCGGCGCCGACCCCGTACTCGCCCCGCTCGTCGCCCAGCGGCGCACGATCTACCCCACCGGGCACAGCCCCGAGTGGAACCCGCCGGCCTCCTGGCACCTCGCCGCGCTCACCACCGCCGGGTTCACCGAGGTCGGCACGGTGTGGCGGGGCGGCCCGGACGCCGCCGTCGCAGCAGTACGCTAAGGACCCGTGTCAGAGCCGTTCGAGCCGCGTACCGACCCCGACGTCGACCTCCACGTCCCCGCCGACCGGGGCGAGCTGACCGCGCGCCCCGCGACGATTCTCGCCACCATCGCGGCCGGCGGGGTGATCGGGGCGCTGGCCCGGGCTGGCCTGCAACACGCCGTCCCACATTCGCCGACGGGTTTCCCCTGGGCGACGTTCGGCATCAACCTGTTCGGCTGCCTCTTGATCGGCGTCCTGATGGCGGTGCTCGGGCACCTCGGCGGTGGGCGCCCGCTGGTTCGCCCGTTCCTCGGGGTCGGGGTGCTCGGCGGGTTCACCACCTTCTCCACCTACGCTGTGGACGTTCAGCAGGCGCTGGTCGCGGGCGCCCCGGGCACCGCGCTGGCCTACCTGGCCGCCACGGTGCTCGGGGCGCTGGTCGCGGTCGGGTTGGGCGACGCCGGCGCCGCCGGGCTGTTGCGACTGTGGGCGCCCCGATGACCGTCCTGCTCATCGCCCTGGGCGCGGCCGTCGGCGCGCCCCTGCGCTACCTCACCGACCGGGCCGTGCAGTCCCGGCACGAATCGGCGTTCCCCTGGGGCACGCTCACCGTCAACATGGTCGGGTCGCTGCTGCTCGGCGTCCTCGTCGGGTGGCCGGTCGGCCCGGCGGTCAGCGCGTTGCTCGGCACCGGGTTCTGCGGCGCGCTGACCACCTACTCCACCTTCAGCTACGAGACGCTGCGGCTCGCCAAGGGCGGCCGTCGCCTCCTCGCGTTGGCCAACGTGGTGGGCAGCGTGGCCGCCGGGCTCGCCGCCGCCACTGCGGGCTATGCCCTGATCCACGCCCTGACCGGCTGACCCTGCGGAGACCACATCGAGCGACCACCTGCCCGCCGGGAAGATACGGAGGGTATATACGCGAGGTATACACTCGGGGTAGTCTCCTCCCATGAGCGTGCCACTGACCCTTCTCGGCCTCCTCGAACGGGAGCCCAGCCACGGGTACGACCTGAAACGCGACTACGACGCCTTCTTCGGGCGGGGCAAGCCGCTGCCGTTCGGCCAGGTCTACTCCACCCTCAGCCGCCTGGCCCGCGACGGCAAGGTGGTGATCAGCGACGTCGCGCCCGGCTCCGGCCCCGACCGCAAGCGCTATGTCATCACCGACCTGGGCGCGACCGACGTCGAGCAGTGGCTGACCCAGCCGGTCGACCCCGAGCCGCACCTGCAGACGGTGCTCTTCGCCAAGGTCGTGCTCGCGCTGATGCTCGACCGTCCCGCCGATGAGTACCTCGACACCCAGCGCAGCGCACACCTGCAGCGGATGCGCGAGCTCACCGAGATCAAGCGCGCCGGCAGCCTCGTCGACGCGTTGCTCGCGGACCACGGCCTGTACCACCTGGAGGCGGACCTCCGATGGATCGAGATGACCGGCGCCCGGCTGGACGCCCTGAGGAAGGCGGTGCGGCCATGAGCGTCGTCATCGAGGCACGCGATGTGGAGTTCTCCTTCGGCCGGACGCCCGCGTTGCGCGGCGCCAGCATCGCCGTGGACGCGGGCGAGATCCTCGCCATCATGGGCCCCAGCGGCTCGGGCAAGTCCACCCTGCTGCACTGCCTGGCCGGCATCCTCGTGCCCGACTCCGGCGAGATCCTCTTCGACGGGGCCCGGGTCGACACCATGGCCGAGACCGCGCGTAGCAGTCTGCGCCGCGACCGCTTCGGCTTCGTGTTCCAGTTCGGCCAGCTCGTCCCCGAGCTCACCGCGGCGGAGAACGTCGCCCTGCCGCTACTGCTCAGCGGCGTACGCCGGACGGAGGCACTGCGCAGGGCGTACGCCTGGTTCGAGCGCCTCGGCCTGGACGGCATGGAGCAGCGCCGGTCGGGTGAGCTGTCCGGCGGGCAGGCGCAACGCGTCGCCCTCGCCCGAGGGCTGGTCGCCGAGCCGCAAATCCTCTTCGCCGACGAGCCGACCGGCGCGCTCGACTCACTCACCGGCGAGCAGGTCATGGATCTGCTGGTCAGCGCCGCCCGTGAGCAGGGCACCACGGTCATCCTGGTCACCCACGAGGCCAGGATCGCCGCGTACGCCGACCGCGAGGTCATGGTCCGCGACGGGCGCGTGAACGCGCCGGACCGGATCGCCTCATGATCACCTTCGGGCTCCGCCTCGCCGTGGCCGGCGGCCGCGAGGCGCTCACCCGCCTGCTCGTCATCGCCGCCGCCGTCGCGATCGGCAGCGGGCTGCTGCTGACCACCCTCGCCGGGGTCAACGCGGTCAACTCCCAGCTCACCCGGTACGCATCGATCTATCCCAACGCCTCGGCCGTCGGCGACGCCGATCCTCTGTGGTGGTCGACCCGGGAGGACTACTTCCACGGCGAGCAGATCATCCGGATCGACGTGGCGCCCAACGGACAACGCGCGCCCACCCCGGTCGGCATCCCGACCATCCCTGGCCCCGGGGATTACTACGCCTCGCCCGCGATGCGCGACCTGCTGGCCACTCACCCGGCAGACCAACTGGGCGAACGCTACCCGGGGCGCGACCTCGGCACCGTCGGCCCAGCCGCGCTGACATCCCCGGACACCCTGCTCGTCATCATGGGTGGCACGCCGGACGAGGTCGCCGCACTTCCCCTCGTCCGGCAGATCACCAGCGTCGGCGACACTCCCGCGCTTCCCGAGACCACGGTGAACCTCATCCTGGGTGTGATCGCCGGAGGGCTGCTCTTTCCGGTGCTGATCTTCATCGGCACGGCCACCCGGCTCAACGCTGCCCGCCGGGAGCAGCGGTTCGCCGCGATGCGCCTGGTCGGCGCGACACCCCGGCAGATCTCGATGGTCGCCGCCGTGGAGGCGACCGCCGCGGCCGTCGCCGGCACCGCCGTCGGCTTCGGCCTGTTCTACGCGTCGCGCGGCTCGATGGCGGGCATACCGTTCACCGGCATGCCGTTCTTCCCCAGCGACATGTCGCTGGGCGTGCTGGACATACTGCTGGTGGCGCTCGGCGTCCCGGCCGGCGCGGCGCTGGCGGCCCAGGTCTCGCTGCGCCGCGTACGGATCTCGCCGCTGGGCGTCACCCGGCGGGTCACCCCCCGCGCGCCGCGCGCGTACCGGCTGATCCCGATGGTGCTCGGCGTCGCCGTGCTGTTCTTCGCCATCGGCTTCCGGCCCGAGACGTCCGACGGCCAGGCGGCGGTGTTCCTGCCCGGCCTGCTGCTCATCATGGCCGGCCTGGTCTTCGCCGGCCCGTGGTTGACGATGGTCGGCGCCCGGGTGATGGCCCGGTACGCCAACCGCCCGGCGACGCTCATCGCCGCGCGACGTCTCGCCGACAACCCGAAGGCCGGCTTCCGGGCGATCAGCGGCATCATGCTCTCGCTCTTCGTGACGAGCGTGGCCGTCGGTGTGATCACCACGATCGTCGCCAACCGCGGCCCGGCACCGGTCGGCTCTACCGAGGCGGGACAGGTGTCTCTCTACCTTCCTGAGGATGCACCGACAGCGCCTGACTCGCTCTTCACCGAGCTGCGCTCGATCACCGGCGTGCGGTCCGCAGCCGCGGTGCGCGAGAACCCGGACTGGAAGAGCGCCAGCGAGCCCGGCGTGATCGCGTGCACCGAGATCCCGAGCGCGTACGGCCGGTGCGCCGACGGCGCCATCGTCGCCGAGGTCGCGACGGGCCTAGTTCCCTTCCGGGAGTCGGCGTCGTCCGCCCGGGTCTGGCCCTCCGCGTCGGTTCCGCTCGGCAACCTCCAACAGCTGCCGGTGATGTCAATCGTCGTCGACACGGACGGATCGGCAGCCGCCGTCGAACGCTCACGTACCGTCCTTGAGGCCGCCTTCCCGGCCTTTCGGGTGGCGCCGAACGTGCCCGGCGACTTCGAGTCGGAATTCGCCAACACGCTGCGCGCCTGGGAACAACTGGCCAACGTCGTCATCATCGCCAGCCTCGCGCTCGGCGGGTGCAGCCTCGCGGTCAGCGTCATCGGCGGTCTCACCGAACGCAGACGCCCGTTCAGCCTGCTGCGCCTCAGCGGCGCACCGGTGCGGGTCCTGCGCCGGGTGGTCGCGTTGGAGAGCGCCGTGCCGATGCTCGCCGTCGCCGCCGTCGCCATCGGGATGGGCCTCCTCGCCGCGCACCTGTTCCTGCGGGCACAGATGGGCTACACGCTGGTCGCGCCGGAGCCGCGCTTCTACGTGATCGTCGTCGTCGGGTTGGCTGCCTGCCTCGGTGTCATCGCCTCCACCCTGCCGCTGCTGGAACGGCTCACCGGGCCGGAGACCGCCCGCAGCGAGTAGTCGTCAGACCGTGGGCCCGGTGGTGGTGAGGGCGGCCACCGGGCCGACGACGAAGACGGCGGGCGGACGAATTCCCTCCCGGGCGGCCAACGCGCCGATCTCGTCCAGCCGGGCGGGCACCGACCGCTGGTCGGGCTGCCCGGCGTCCTGCACGGCGAGCACCGGGGTCTCCGGGGCACGGCCGTGCTCGATCAGCACAGTCGCGATCTTGGCGATGGTGTCGACGGCCATCAGCAGCACGACGGTGCCCCTGGTGCGGGCCAGCGCCGCCCAGTCGACAAGCGAGTCGGGGTGCCCGGGTGGCAGGTGCCCGGAGGCGACGGTGACGTCGTGCGCCACACCCCGGTGGGTCACCGGCACGCCAGCGAGGGCGGGCGCGGCGAAGGCGCTGCTCACCCCGGGGACCACCGTCACGGGTACACCGGCCGCCACGCAGGCCTGCACCTCCTCGTGACCGCGACCGAAGACGTACGGGTCGCCGCCCTTGAGCCGGACCACCCGCCGGCCAGCGCGGGCGTGTGACACGAGGGCCGCGTTGATCGCCTCCTGGGCCATCGACGGGCCGCGGGGCACCTTGGCGGCGTCGACCACCAGCACGTCGGGGCGCAGCCCGCTGAGCAACCCCTGCGGGGCGAGCCGGTCGACCATCACGACGTCCGCGGCGTCGAGGAGGGCCTTTCCGCGTACCGTGATCAGGTCGTCGGGCCCCGGCCCACCGCCGACCAGGGCGACCGAACCATGGTCGTGTGCGTGGTGGTGGTGGTGACCGACCGGGTCGTCGGGGTGGTCGTGCGGGCGTTGCGGGCGGCCCACCTTGTCGGCGAAGCCAGGCATCAACACCCGGTACGCGCAGGTGTCGCAGTTCATCCGGATGTCCCCGCCCAGCGCTTCGGCGTAGCGCTCCAGCACCAGGTCGGCGAGGGCGTCACAGTCGCCGATCAGGTCGGCCACCCGCACGTCCAGCTCGGGGTGGGCGGCGGCGAACTCCGCCGACCGGGCGACGATCCGGTCGGGCAGCACCCCGGCGAAGAGGAAGTACGGCGCCACGACGATCCGCCGCGCGCCGAGCCGACGCAGCCGCTCCAGCACCGCCGGCACCGACGGCTGCGCGAGGCTGATGAACCCCGGCTCCACGCCGGCGTAGCCGCGCCCCTCCCACAGCAGCCGGGCCACCTTGGCGACCTCGGCGTTGGCGTCCGGGTCGGTGGAGCCCCGGCCGATCAGCGCGATCCACGTGGCGGCCCGGTCCGGCGCGTCGGCGTGGTCGACACCGACCAGCGCCGCGTCGATGCGCTGTTCGAGGGCGTCGTGCAGCAGCGGGTGCGGGCCGAGCGGGCGCCCGTAGCGGTAGCTCAGCCCGGGGTGGCGCTGCTGCTCCCGGAACATCGCGGCGGGGATGTCGCCCTTGCCGTGTCCGGCGGCGGTGAGCACCAGCGGCAACGCCACCAGCGCCCGTTGCCCGCGTGCGACGAGCGCGCCGACCGCGTCGGTCAGCGGCGGACGGGACAGCTCGATGAAGCCACCCTCGACGTCACCGATGTCAGCGCGACGACGGACCCGCTCGACGAGAGCGGCGAACTGGTCGACCCCGGCCGCGCTGCGCGTACCGTGCCCGACGATGACCAATCCGGTCATGCTTTCTCCTCGATGTAGAGCAGGGCGTTGAGGGCGGCGGCGGCGACCGCCGAACCACCCTTCTCGCCCACGTTGGACACTGCGGGCAGGCCGCTGGCCCGCAGCGCCGCCTTCGACTCGGCGGCACCCACGAAGCCGACCGGCAGGCCGATGACCAGCGCGGGCGCGGCGTCCAGGGTGAGCAGTTCGACAAGCGCGGTGGGCGCGCAGCCGACCACCCAGACCGCATTCGGGCCGACCCGGGCCAGGGCGATCCGCACGGCCGCCGCCGACCGGGTGATCCCGGCGGCGCGGCCCAGTTCGGCGGCGACCGGCTCGGCGACCGGGCAGACCAGTTCCAGGCCGGCCCGGGTGATGCCGGCGGCGACCATCGCCACGTCGGTGACCACCGGCACGCCGCCGCGCAGCGCGGCCAGCCCCGATTCCAGCGCGGCCTCGTCGCAGACCAACTCGTCGACGTACGCGAGGTCGGCGCTGGCGTGCACCACACGCTCGGTCACCGCACGGCTCAGCGGCGGCAGGTGCGACAGGTCGACCCGCTCGCGCAGGATGCGGTACGACTCGACCTCGATCGGATGTACCACCCGGCTCATCGGGCTCCTCCAGAAGGGTCGGGCTCGGCGACGCGGATCGCGTCGACCGGGCAGATCTCCAGGCACTCCAGGCAGCCGGTGCAGCGGTCGGCGCGGATCGTCAGGCCGCCGGCGACCGGCCGGATCGCGTGCGTGGGGCAGGTGAGCAGGCAGGCGCCGCAGCCCTGGCAGGCACCGATCGTCACGATCGCCACCGGTACCCCCGGGGCGTGACCATCCGGCCGGCGATCAGCCTGGTGTCGCTGCTGCCGACCACGACGACGCTGTACATGTCGACCACGGCCGGGTCGAGGGTGGCCAGGGTCGCCAGGTGCACGCGTTCACCGGGGCGGCTGGCGTTGCGCACCACACCGATCGGGGTGTCCGGTGGCCGGTGCGCGGCGAGGATGCCGAGCGCCTTGCCGAGCTGCCAGTCGCGTGCCCGGCTGCGCGGGTTGTAGAACAGCGTCACGAAGTCCCCCTCGGCTGCTGCGGTCACCCGCCGCTCGATGACCTCCCACGGGGTGTGCAGATCGGACAGGCTCAGGTAGGCGTGATCGTGGCCGAGCGGGGCGCCGAGCAGCGCGCCGGCGGCCAGCGCGGCGGTCACCCCGGGCACACCCACCACATCGATCCGCTCGTCGGCGTACTCCAGGGCGGGGCTGGCCATCGCGTACACCCCGGCGTCGCCGGAGCCGACCAGCGCGACGGCCCGGCCCGCGGTGGCCTCGGCGACGGCGGCGCGGGCCCGCGCCTCCTCCGCGCCCAGCCCACTGGAGAGCACCCGGGTGCCCGGACGGAGCACGTCGCGGACCTGGTCGAGGTACTGGTCCAGGCCGACCACCACGGCGGCCCGACGCAGCTCGGCCACCGCGCGGGGGGTGCGCAGGTCGGCGGCGCCCGGCCCGAGCCCCACGACGGCCAGCCGGCCGCGCGGCGCATGCCTGGCGACCGCCACGGTGGCCATCGCCGTGGCGGTCTTTCCCACCAGCAGTGTGGCGTCGCCCTGACCCGCCGGGCCGAGCAGCGCCGCGGCCTCCGCCACGCTCGGCGTGCCGACCGCGGCGCGGACCACCTCGCTGGGGTGCGGCACGTCGACCGCCGCCAGCCGCGTCGCCGGCCAGGTCACCAGGGGTACGCCGATCGCGTCGGCGGTGCTCAGGATGCCCGCCTCGTCGGCCTTGACGTCGGCGCTGGCGAGGCAGCGCAGGCTCGCCGGGCTGAGGCCGGCCTCGGCCAGCACCCGGTGCAGCAGCTCGGTCACCTCGGCGGCGGGTACGCCCCGACTCGCGCCCACGCCGACAACCAGCGACGGCGGGCGCAGCACGGCGGTCCGGTCGTCCAGCGGCACCACCCGGTCGGTGACCAGCAGCCGGTAGGCCACGGTGTTGCCGGTGTCGGTGGACTCTGTGTGGACGTTCGGTGGCAGTGCGGGCAGCGGCCACTGTGCGTCGGCGATCAGGTGGACCGGCTCGCCGTCCAGGATGGCCCGGGACACCGCGGCGACCGCGCCCTGCACGGGCCAACCGAGGGTGTCCAGCCCTGGCAGGCCGACCGCGTCGGTGGCGGTGGTGATCACCGGTCGGGCGTCCAGCAGTGCGCCGACCTGCTCGGTGAGGTCATTGCCGCCGCCAGCGTGCCCGCCGAGCAGCGCCACGGCGTGCCGGGCAGCCTCGTCGACGACCACCACGGCCGGGTCGCTGCGCTTGTCGGCAAGCAGCGGCGCGAGGATCCGCACCGCCGCGCCGGTGGCCAGGAACGCGACGACCGCGTCACACCCCGCCCAGGCGCTCCGCAGCGCGTCGGCCACGGTCTCCCCCTCGATCAGCCGCGCGTGCGGCCACGCGGCGGTGACGGTGTGGGCGTGCCGTCGGCCGGCGGCGGTGGCCGCCACCAGACCAATCCGGGGGGTCACGGTCAGGTCATGCACGGGAGCTCCCCGGTGAGGACGACCACCGGGTTGGTGGCCGCGAGGCGGATCGACCCGCCGGGCAGATCGGCGAGGCGGGCGGCGGAGAGCTGACTGCCCTCGACCGTGTAGCCGGCGGCGCGCAGCAGGCCCACGGCCGGCGCGACCCGGTCCAGGGCGGCCAGGGTGAGCACCACCCGCTCGGGCTGGCGGGCCACCACGGCGGCGAGGACGTCGCCGCCGCCACCGCCGACGAAGACCGCGTCCGGCTCGGGCAGGCCGGCCAGCGCCTCCGGAGCTCGCCCGGTGACGAGCCGGACGTCCACGGCGTGCGCGGTGGCGTTGGCCCGGATGGTCGCGCCGGCCCGGGGGTCCTGCTCGACGGCGAGCACCGCCGCGCCGAGCAACGCGCACTCGATGCCGACCGAGCCGCTGCCCGCACCGACGTCCCAGATCAGCCGGCCCAGTCGGGGTCGCAGCCAGGCGACGACGAGGGCGCGCACCTCCGACTTGGTGATCATTGAGTCGCGGTGGGCGTACCGGGTCTCCGGCAGCGCCCAACCGCCGACCGGCCCGGCAGCCGGCTGGTTGTCCGAGCGCATTCCACCGGGTTCGGCGTCGGCGAGGCTGAGCAGGACGTGTGGGTCGGACCAGGTCTCAGCGGCGGCCTGCTCGGGGGTCACCTCGCGGACCCGTTCGGCGTCGGTGCCCAGGTGCTCGGCGATCAGCAGGCGGCGGGACCATCCGATCAGGCCGGTGCCCACCTCGGCCGCGCCCGCGCCGGGCGCGGTGAGCACCGCGACCAGCGGCAACGCCCGGCAGGCGTTCAGGGCCGGTCGCGGGTCGCGCCCGTGCGCGGTGACCACGGCGGCACCGTCCCAGGGCAGCCCGGCGCGCGCGAACGCGGCGGCCACACTGGACACCGCCGGCACCACCCGCAGCGGCAGCCCGGCCGCGCGCAACCGCCGGACGATGCCGAACAGACCGGGATCCCCGCTGGCCAGCACCACGGCCGGCACCCCGGCGGCGACGGCGTCGGCCAGCCGGTGCAGGGCGGGGGCGAGCGGTCCGAGGGCGACAGTGTCCGTGCCGGCCGGTACGGGCACCGCGGCCAGGTGCCGGGCGGCCCCGACGACCAGCCCGGCGGCGGCCAGCACCGGCGCGAGCGCGGGGTGCGGCGGTGCGCCGGCGGCGTCCAGCCCGACCACGGTCACGCCGGTCACCGGGGCCACCGCCCGGAGGAGGCGACGACGTGCGCTCCGGCGAAGTCGACCATCGCCACGTCCACGGTGACCGTCGGCCCCGCGAAGCGCCGCAGCACCTGGCGGACCCGCTGGCAGAGCAGGTCACCGGCGGGGCTGAGCAGGCCGGCGGCCTCCCACAGCTCGTACGCGTGCCGTCCGGTGTTCGCCTCGGTCACGGCGGCGACGAGCGACGGGTCGCCACCGGCCTCGGCGGTCACCGCGCCGAGCAGCGACAGGTCGACCGTGGAGCGCGTGTAGTGGGTCATCAGGATGCCGGCGGCGAGTTTGGCCAGTTTGCCGGCCATCCCGACGAAGACCACCCCGGTCATCGCGTCGCCCACGGCGGCGGTCACCGCGGCACCGGTGAAGTCGCCGACCTCGACGAAGCAGACCTCGGGCAGGTCGGGCAGCAGTGCGCGGGCGGCCCGTTCGGTGCGCCCGCCGGTGCAGAGCACCACGGTCGGCTCGCCCTGTGCGGCCATCACGTGCACGGCCTGGACGACGCTTGCCCGCCAGGACGCGGTCGAGAAGGGACGGACGATCCCGGTGGTGCCGAGGATCGAGATGCCGCCGAGGATGCCGAGCCGTCGGTTGGTGGTCTTGCGGGCCATGATCTCGCCCCGGGGCACGCTGATCAGCACGCGGACGCCGACCTCGGTGAGGTCGACCACCTCGGCCACCGCCTCGCCGATCATCCGGCGCGGGGTGTCGTTGATCGCCGGACCGCCGACCGCGAGCCCGAGACCCGGCTTGGTGACCGTGCCGACGCCGGCACCGCCGGAGAGCCGCAGACCGGGGACGTCGGTCCAGTCCACGGTGGCGGTCAGCTCGGCCCCGTGGGTGACGTCCGGGTCGTCCCCGGCGTCCTTGACGACGACCGCCTCGGCCCGGACCGGCGGGGTGCCGGTCACCTCGCAGCGTTCCACCGGGAAACGCACCCGACGCCCTGCGGGCAGACCGATCTCCACCTCCGGTTGGATCTCCCCCGTGACCAGGGCGGTGACCGCGGCCTTGGCCGCCGCCGTCGCGCAGGCGCCGGTGGTCCAGCCGGTCCGCAGCGCGGTGGGCCGGACCTTCGCGGTACGCGGCAGGTCTGGCTCGCGCAGCGGTGGCTCGGCGTACGTCATGGTGTGTGCCCCGGTGTGGCTGTCCCCCCGGTGCGGGCGCCGGCCTGGCGGCGCAGCTCGGCGCGGGCGGCCGGCTCCGCCTTGCGGAAGGTGTGGAAGTGCCCGGGGTGGTACAGGTGCGAGCGGGTGCCCTCGGCGGCGAGGGCCGGTCCGACCAGGAACAGGGTGTGCTTCCACAGCCGGTGCTGCTTGACCGTCGCTTCCAGGGTGCCGACCGTGCAGCGCACGACCAGTTCGTCGGGCCAGGTCGCCTGGTACGCCACCACGGCCGGGGTGTCCGCCGGGTAGCCGCCGGCCAGCAACTCGGCCTGCACCTGCCCGGAGCGGGCGGCGGAGAGGAACAGCGCCATCGTGGTGCCGTGCCGGGCGAAGTCTCGGACCCGCTCGCCGGGCGGCATCGGGGTCTTGCCACCTTCGAGGCGGGTGAGGATCACCGACTGGGCGATCTCGGGCACGGTCAGCTCCCGCCCGACGATCGCCGCGACGGCGGTGAACGAGGAGACCCCGGGCACGATCTCGACGGCCAGGCCGAGCGCACGGCACAGGTCCAGTTGCTCCTGCACCGCGCCCCACAGCGCCGGGTCGCCGGAGTGGATCCGAGCCACGGTCAGCCCCTGCTCGGCGGCCCGCTCGTAGAGCGGCAGCACCCCCTCGATGGGCAGCTGCGACGAATCGACGATCTCCGCGCCGGGGTGGGCGTGGTCGAGCACGTCGGCGTGCACCAGGCTGGCCGCCCAGATCACGATGTCCGCCTCGGCGATCACCCGGGCGGCCCGCAGGGTCAGCAGGTCCGCCGCACCTGGGCCGGCACCGACGAACCACACCTTGCCGTCGCTGGTCACAGTTTTCCTCCTCGGTGGTCGCGGCGGGCCGGGACCAGCAGCGTCGACAGGTACGGCAGGTCGTGGGCGGTGTCGTCGACCGGGCCGATCCGTTCACCGGGCAGCCCCAGGCTGCGCCCGAGCACCGCGGCGGGGAGCCGGCCCTGGCGGCGCAGTTCGGCGAGCAGCTCCGGGTGCCGTCGCCAGCCCTTGTAGACGACCACGGTGCCCGGCCCAGCGAGGGCGTCGGCGAACAGCGCCAGCCCGGCGGTGGCCGGCAGCAGGGTCAGCGGTTCGCGTCCCTCGCAAAGTGGGGTGCCACTGCGTGCGGCCAGCTCCTGCATGGCGGTGACGCCGGGCACGCTCGCCACCCGCACCGCCGGGCGCAGGGCCCGGACGCTCTGCGCCAGATAGCCGAAGGTGGAGTAGACGTTCGGGTCGCCGATGGTCGCGAAGACCAGGGACCGTGCGCCCGCGTCGATCGCGTCGACGACCACCCGGGCCGCGTCGTCCCAGGCCGCCGCCCGGCGGGCGGTCACCCCGCCCCGGTCGTCCAGGGCGAACGGCAGCCGGCGCAGCCGGTCCGCCGCGACGTGGGTCCGCACGGTCCGCTCGGCGCGCCCGGCGTCCACGCCCGGCGGCGTCGGACCGGCGGTCGCGGTGGGCTCGACCCGGTCCGCCATCACCGGTACGAAGACCAGGTCGGCCTCGCGCAGCACCCGCACCGCCTTGACGGTGAGCAGTTCCGGGTCGCCCGGGCCGACGCCCACCCCGGTCAGCGTGGCGTCGGCGTTCATCGGCACGCCTCGACCAGCCGGCGGGCCGCGTCGGGGTGACCGGCCCAGTGGGTGTGCAGGTAGGAGGCGTGCAGCCCACCGGTGACGAAGCCGTGCTCCGCGTCATCCCAGCGCCACGCCGGCCGGTCACCGTGCTGAGGGTCGGTGGTGGTGCGGTGGAACTCGTGGCCGCGTACCGGCTGGCCGGCGAGGGCCAGCGGGGAGTCGGTGACAGCCACGGCCTCGCGGTAGCCGAGGGTGAGCCGGCCGGTCATCCGGGCGGTCAGGTCCAGCCGGCCGCACATCGGTACGCCGTCCAGGGACCGCCCGAGGTAGAGCAGCCCGGCGCACTCGGCCACGATCGGCCCGTCGAAGTCGGCCAGCTCGGCGCGGAGCGCGGCGTTGCCGGCCAGCGCCTCCGCGTACGCCTCGGGGAACCCGCCGCCGATGATCACCGCGCGGGTGCCGACGGGCAGCGCCGGGTCACACAGCGGGTCGACGGTGACCACGTCCGCGCCGGCCCCGGTGAGCAGTTCGGCGGTCTCCGCGTACGAGAAGGTGAAGGCGGGACCACCGGCGAGCGCGACACGTGGCCGCTCGGTGCCGGCCGGCCCGCCGACGGCCGTGACCGGGTCCCACGCCGGGATGGTCAGCGGTGGGGCGGTACGGGCCAGGTCGAGCACGGCGTCGACGTCCACGGTGGCTTCGACCAGTTCGGCGAGCGCGCTGACGATCGCGAGGGACTCGGGTGCCCGCTCGGCGACCGGGACCAACCCGAGGTGCCGGGCCGGCGCGGTCACCTCGGCGGCGCGGGTGACCGCCCCGAGCACCGGTACGCCCACCTCGGCGAGGGCGTCGCGCAGCAGTGTCTCGTGCCGGGGCGAGCCGACCCGGTTGAGGATCACGCCGCCGATCCGTACGGCCGGGTCGAACGCGGCCATGCCCAGCGTCAGCGCGGCGGCCGAGCGGCCCTGCGCGGTGGTGTCCAGCACCAGCAGCACGGGTGCGTCGATGAGCCGGGCGACGTGTGCGGTGGAGGCGTAGTCGCGGCGGCCGACCGCGCCGTCGTGCAGGCCCATGACGCCCTCCACCACGGCGATGTCGGCGGCTGTCGGGACGCTCGCGCCGTGCCGCAGCAGCGGGGCGATCCGCTCGGCCCCGACCAGGAACGGGTCGAGGTTGCGGCCGACCCGGCCGGCGGCGAGGGCGTGGTAGCCGGGGTCGATGTAGTCCGGGCCGACCTTGTGCGGGCTGACTGTCAGGCCACGACGGCGCAGCGCGGCGAGCAGCCCGGTGGCGATGGTCGTCTTGCCGTGGCCGC
The DNA here is from genome assembly GCF_040607415.1 of Micromonospora sp. NPDC005291. NCBI lineage: Bacteria > Bacillati > Actinomycetota > Actinomycetes > Micromonosporales > Micromonosporaceae > Micromonospora > Micromonospora sp. NPDC005291. The sequence continues at coordinate 233,574 of NZ_JBEXGR010000006.1, read as the reverse complement.
TGGCCGGCGCGGCGACGACCACCCGGGGCAGCGGCCACGGCTCGGCAGGGGTGCTCACCACTCGATGCCCTTCTGGCCCTTCTGGCCGGTGTCCATCGGGTGCTTGACCTTGGTCAGCTCGGCGACCAGATCCGCGGCGGCGACCAGGCGTGGGTCGGCGTTCCGGCCGGTGATGACCACGTGTTGGAAACCGGGTCGGTCGGCCAGGGTGGCGACCACCTCGTCGACGTCCACCCAGCCCCACGTCATCGGGTAGGTGAACTCGTCCAGCACGTACAGCCCGTAGCGCTCGGCGGCCAGGTCACGCTGGATCTGCCGCCAGCCCTCCAGGGCGTCGGCGGCGTGGTCGGCGTCGCCACCACGCTGGATCCACGACCAGCCCTCGCCCATCTTGTGCCAGGCCACCGGTGCGCCCTGGCCGGTGCGCGCGTGCACCTCGCCGAGCGCTCGGAAGGCGTTCTCCTCCCCCACCCGCCACTTGGCGCTCTTGACGAACTGGAACACCCCGACCGGCAGACCGGCCGTCCAGGCCCGCAACGCCAACCCGAAGGCAGCGGTCGACTTCCCCTTCATCTGTCCGGTGTGGACTATCAGCAGTGGCCGACGACGCCGCTGCCGGGTAGTCAACCCGTCATCGGGCACCACGTCAGGTTTCCCCTGCGGCATCAGCAGTCTCCCCTTCTCGCCCCGACCCCGGCCCACATCCCCGCGATCTCGCAGTTTCGGTCTGTCATATGTGCACCTCGTCCGCTATGCCGGGGCAGTAAGTGCAAGATCGCGAGGGCGGGTGAGGGTGTCGAGGGTGTGGTGGGGTGCGTTGTTGAGCTGGGTCGCCAGACGGCGCGCCAGGTTCAGGCGGACCGGGCCGGTTTCGCAGTCGATCACCACGCAGGGGGCGTTCGTTGCTGCCAGCACGGCTGCCGCTCCCGCCGCGCGGTCCAACGGGCGGTTGCCTGCGGTGGCCCGGCCGTCGGTGACGATGAGGACCAGGGGCCGCCGCCTCGGGTCGCGCAGGCGCTCCACGCGCAGCAGGTCGGCGGCGGCGAGCAGCCCCTCGGCCAGCGGCGTACGCCCACCGGTGGGCAACTCGGCCAGCCGGGTCGAGGCGGCCAGCACCGAGGAGGTGGCCGGCAGCAACGTCCGCGCGCCAGCACCCCGGAAGGCGATCACCGCGACCTTGTCCCGCCGCTGGTACGCGTCGGTGAGCAGGGCGAGCACCGCGTCCTTCACGGCGCTCATTCGCTGCCGGGCACCCATCGAGCCGCTCGCGTCCACCACGAACAGCACCAGGTTGCCCTCGCGCCCCTCCCGGACCGCCTCGCGCACGTCGTCCGGACGCAGCCGCAGAGGGCCGGTCAGTCGCCCCCGGGAGGCCTGGTGCGGCGCGGCGGCACGAACCGTCGCCGGCAGGTGCAGCGCCCCGACCCGACTCGTCGGCACCCGGGCCCCGGTGGTGCGGCCCCGCCCGGTGCGGGCACGCGAACGCCGGCCAGGCACCCCGTCACCCACGCCGGGCGCGGTGAGGACCCGCGCCCTCAACCCACCTCGGGGTACGGCCACCGGCTGCCCCTCCCCGCCGCTGCCCCGCCCACGGGAAAGGTCGTCGTCACCGGTCGCCGCATCCCGACCGCCGTGCGCACCCTCGTTCTGCCGGTCGCCGCCGCTCCCATCCCCGCCGTCCCGGCCGCCGGGACCAGCCGGGCCACCGCCGCCGGCCGGGCCGCCACCGTCGGGGCCACCGCCAGCCGGGCCACGGCCGTCGGGGCCACTGCCAGCCGGACCGCCGCCGCCGTCGGGACCGCTGCCGTCGTCGGGGCCACGGTCGTCGTCCAGGTCGTCGGGGTGTGCGTCCTGGGCGCGCTGCAACGCCTCGTCGAGGCGCTTCTCGTCCAGCCCTGGTGTGTCGAAGGGGTCGCGGCGACGGCGGTGCGGCAGGGCGAGCCGGGCGGCGACCCGGACGTCGTCGATGGTGACCCGGTCCCGGCCGTGCCAGGCGGCGTGAGCGAGGGCGGTACGGGCGGTGACGATGTCGGCGCGCATCCCGTCCACGTCGAACGCCGCGCAGACCTCGGCGATCTGCCGCAACGCGGCGTCCGGGAGTCGTACCCCGGGAAGCCTGCGGCGTGCGGCGGCCACCTGGCCGGCGATCTCCGCGTCGGCACCGGCCCAGCGGGCGGCGAACCCGGCCGGGTCGGCGTCGGCGGCGAGCCGGCGGCGAACCACCTCGACCCGGACCTCCGGGTCGCGGCTGGCCCCCACCTCGACGGTGAGGCCGAACCGGTCGAGCAACTGCGGGCGCAGCTCCCCCTCCTCCGGGTTCATCGTGCCGACCAGCAGGAACCGGGCGGCATGACTGACCGAGACGCCCTCCCGCTCGACGTGACTGCGGCCCATCGCCGCCGCGTCGAGCAGCAGGTCGACGAGGTGGTCGTGCAGGAGGTTGACCTCGTCGACGTAGAGCAGGCCCCGGTGCGCGGCAGCGAGCAGGCCCGGTTCGAAGGCGCGTACGCCCTCGCCGAGGGCCTTCTCCAGGTCCAGCGAGCCGACCACCCGGTCCTCGGCGGCACCGACCGGCAGCTCCACCAGCCGCGCCGGACGGGTCTCGGTAGGGGCTTCGGCCGGATGCGGGCCGTCCGGGCAGGCCGGGTCCGGCTCGGCCGGGTCACAGCCGAAGCGGCAACCGGCGACCCGGGGTACGGGGGGCAGCAGCGCGGCGAGGGCCCGTACGGCCGTCGACTTGGCAGTGCCCTTCTCGCCGCGGACCAGCACCCCGCCGATCGCCGGGGACACCGCGTTGAGCAGCAGCGCCAGCCGCATGTCAGCCATGCCGAGCACAGCACTGAACGGGTAGGTACTGGTCATGCCCGGTCCTCCAGGTCACCCTCGCTGGCCAGGTACGTATCGCGGAGCCGGTCGAGGGTGGTCGGCTCGGGTGTGGCCCACAACCCCCGGTCGGCGGCCTCCAACAGCCGCTCGGTGATGCCGCGCAGCGCCCACGGGTTGGATTGCTCCAGGAACTCCCGGGTGGTCTCGTCGAAGAGGTACGCGGCGGCCAGGTGCTCGTACATCCAGTCGTCGACCACGCCGGCGGTGGCGTCGTACCCGAACAGGTAGTCCACGGTGGCGGCCAACTCGAATGCGCCCTTGTAGCCGTGCCGGCGCATCGCGGCGATCCACTTCGGGTTGACCACCCGGGCCCGGAACACCCGCCGGGTCTCCTCGCCCAGCGTGCGGGTACGCACGTCGTGTGGCATCGCCGAGTCACCCACGTACGCCTGCGGCGACGTGCCGGTGAGGTGACGGACCATCGCCACCATCCCACCGTGGTACTGGAAGTAGTCGTCGGAGTCGACGATGTCGTGCTCGCGGGTGTCCTGGTTCTTCACCGCCACCGCGATCCGGGCGAAGGAGCGTTCCATGTCGGCGCGCGCCTCCCGCCCGTCCAGGCCCCGGCCGTAGGCGTAGCCGCCCCACACCGCGTACACCTCGGCCAGATCGGCGTCGCTGCGCCAGGTCCGGGCGTCGATGAGGGGCAGCAGGCCCGCGCCGTACGCCCCGGGCTTGGAGCCGAAGATCCGGGCGGTGGCCCGCCGCTCGTCGCCGTGCTCGGCGAGGTCGACGGCGACGTGCGCTCGCAGGTAGTTCTCCTCATCCGGCTCGTCCAGGGCGGCGATCCGCCGGACGGCGTCGTCGAGCAGCGCCACGACGTGCGGGAACGCGTCGCGGAAGAAGCCGGAGATGCGCACGGTGACGTCGACGCGGGGCCGGCCCAGCTCGGCGGTCGACACCACCTCGATGCCGGTGACGCGCCGCGACCGGTCGTCCCAGACCGGGCGGCAGCCCAGCAGCGCGAGCACCTCGGCGATGTCGTCGCCCTGGGTCCGCATGGCGCTGGTGCCCCACACGGTCAAACCCACCGAGCGGGGGTACGCCCCGGTGTCGGCGAGGTGCCGGGCCAGCAGCGAGTCGGCGAGGGCGACCCCGACGTCCCAGGCGTTGCGGCTGGGAATGGCCTTGGGGTCGACGGAGTAGAAGTTGCGGCCGGTGGGCAGCACGTTGACCAGGCCCCGGGTGGGTGAGCCGGACGGACCGGGCGGCACGAACCGCCCGTCGAGCGCGCCGAGGGTGTTCCTCAGCTCGTCGGTGGTCCGGTCCAGCCGGGGCACCAGCTCGGTGGCGGCGAAACGCAGCACCGCGGCGACGTCCCGGATCGGCTGGCCGGTGACCTCCTCGACCACGGCGTCGACGGTCTCGGCGTCCCAGTCGAGCGTCTCCATGCCGATGACCAACCGCCGGGCGAGGGCCTCGATCAGGTCGACGGCGTCGGCGGCGGTGCCGGCCGGCCCGTCCACCACCTCGGTCAGCGCCGTGGGCAGTGCCAGTCGCTGGCCCGGTGACGCGAGCAGCGCCTGCTCGTCAAGCCCGTACGCGACGGCGAGGGCCTGCCGCAGGCCGGGCAGGGCGCGGGCACCACCCCAGATCTGTGGGGCGCGCAGCACCGCGAGGACCAGGTTGACCCGGGGCTCCCCGGTGGGCGCGTCGGCGAGGATGTGCAGCCCGTCGCGAATCTGCACGTCCTTGACCTCGCAGAGGTACCCGTCGAGGTGCAGCACGAAGTCGTCGAAGTCGTCCGCGTCGGGCATCGCCTCGGCGTTCAGGTCGTGGTGCAGCTCGGCGGCGCGTACCAGATCCCAGATCTGTGCCCGCACGGTCGGCACCTTGGCCGGGTCGAGGGCCTGCACGGTGGCGTACTCGTCGAGCAGTTGTTCCAGTTTGGCCAGGTCGCCGTAGGTTTCGGCGCGGGCCATCGGCGGCACGAGGTGGTCGATCACCACGGCGTGCGCCCGCCGCTTGGCCTGGGTGCCCTCGCCGGGGTCGTTGACGATGAACGGGTAGACCAGCGGCAGGTCGCCGAGGACCGCGTCGGGTGCGCAGTCGGCGGCGAGGCCGAGGCCCTTGCCGGGCAGCCACTCCAGGGTGCCGTGCTTGCCCAGGTGCACCACGGCGTCCGCGCCGAAGCCGCCGTCGGCGACCGGTGCTGCCAACCAGCGGTACGCGGCCAGGTAGTGGTGGCTGGGCGGCAGGTCCGGGTCGTGGTAGATGGCGATCGGGTTCTCCCCGAAGCCGCGCGGCGGCTGGATCAGCAGCACCACGTTGCCGAAGCGCAGCCCGGCGAGCGCGATGTCCCCGCCCTCGGTGTAGAGCTCGCCCGGCGGCTCACCCCAGTGCTCCCGCATCCGCTCACGCAGCTCTGCCGGGACCTGATCGAACCAGCGTCGGTACGTCTGCCCGGGCACCCGGGCCTCGGCGGCGGCGAGCTGCTCCGGGGTGAGCCACTCCACGTCGTGACCGCCGGCGGCGATCAGCGCGTGGATCAGGGCGTCACCGTCGTCGGGCAGCGGCGCGTCGCCCAGGTGGTAGCCGGCGTCGGCGAGCGCGGCGAACAGCCGGACCGCCGAGACCGGGGTGTCCAGCCCGACGGCATTGCCGACCCGGGAGTGCTTGGTGGGGTACGAGCTGAGCAGCACGGCGATCCGCTTGTCGGCGTTGGGAACGTACCGCAGCCGGGCGTGGCGAACCGCGATCCCGGCGACCCGGGCGGCCCGCTCCTCGTCGGCGGCGTAGACCGAGAGCCCGTCCGCGTCGATCTGCTTGAACGAGAACGGCACGGTGACGATCCGGCCGTCGAATTCGGGGATGGCCACCTGCATCGCCGCGTCCAACGGGGACAGTCCGGCGTCGCTGCGGGCCCACTGCGCACGGGTGCTGGTCAGGCAGAGCGCCTGGATGATCGGCACGTCCAGGGCGGCCAGCGCGCCGACGTCCCAGGCATCGGAGTCACCGCCTCCGGAGGCGTCCGCGGCGACCGCGCCGCCGGCCGCGAGCACGGTGACCAGCAGCGCGTCGCAGCGGGCGAAGAGCCCGAACGGTCCGCTGTCGGCGGTGAGCCCGCGCAGGGAGCCGCAGAAGATCGGCAGCGGGTTGCCGCCGGCAGCCCGCACCGCCTCGACCAGCACGTCGACGAACCCGGTGTTGCCGGCCAGCGCGTGTGCCCGGTAGAAGACGATCCCCACGGTGGGCCGGTACGGGTCGGCCAGGTGCGCGCCGTGCACGCCGTACGCCGGGGTGGGTGCGGGCGGGGCGAACCCCTCGCCGGTGAGCAGCACCGTGTCGGAGAGGAACCGGGCCATCTGCCCGAGGTTGTCGGGCCCGCCCTCGACCAGGTACGCCAGCGCCTGGGTGACGACCCCGGACGGCACGGTGGAGATGGCCATCAGCTCGGCGTCGGGTAGTGCCTCGCCGCCGAGCACGACCGTCGGCACGCCGGTGGCGAGCACCGCCGCGAGGCCGTCCGGCCACGCCTGCCGACCCCCGAGCAGGCGTACGACGACGAGGTCGACCCCGTCGAGCAGGGCGGGTACCTCGTCGGCGGGGACCCGCGCGGGGTTGGCCAGCCGGTAGTCGGCGCCGCTGGCGCGGGCGGCCAGCAGGTCGGTGTCGGCGGTGGAGAGCAGCAGGATGCGCACGGCAGGCTCCGAGAGATGACGCCCTGGTCACCACGGGGGTGACGGGGCGATACGAGTGGGTGCGGCGTCAGCCGGTACGACGGCCGGGCGGACGACTCACCGACGCGGGCGTCGGGGACGGTCAGCGCCGGGCGGTCAGTTCAGCGGTACCGGTGGCCGACGCGGCCGGCTCGGAGCACACCGACGCGGCCGGCTCGGCGCATGCGGGTGCCGCCGGTCACGGGCGCGGCGAAGCGCCCACCGTGCGGTTCATGACGATGCTCGCCAATGAATGAGACGCCGTGCGTCATCGGGTCCTCCTCGGGTGTCCACGCCCTGGGGTACGTCCCGACGGCCGAAGTATCCTGGCTTCCGGATCGACGCTCTCCCCCGGCCTTCCAACCGCAGACACACGGCCGTGACTCACGAGGGGGGATCGCTCCCCGGTGACAGTGGCGGGACCGCGTCGGATTCACACCGACTTCCTTCACTGCCGTCAGGCCGCGAATGCTGCCACACCCCTCCGTCGCCGGTCAACGCCGACCCCGACACCGCCGGGCGAGCGCCATGCATCGAGATTTGACGATTGGCTTGTGTGCGAAAACCAGGATCGCAATGCCCTGGGTCAATGCCGCGGTTCCTTTGCTCTGCTTCACCCGACGCAACAGTGCCGACGTCTTTTCGGTGCGTATGCGTAAGCAGAGCAAAGGTCCGCGCGCATGCCCTGGCCTGCCCCGATCACCCGGCGGGGCAGCGACTCCCGGCCCCGGCACCTAGGATCGGTGATCGCCGGACCAGCGTCGGCCATCAATCTCGGGGGTCGATCACCATCGTCGCCGTGCAGTTCCGTCACCTCTCCGGCCGAGTCTGGCTCTGCCCAGGCGATCCGGACCCGGACGCGGTCCAGGCCGGCGTCGCGGTGGTCGCCGACGAGCGCGGCAGTGTGATGATCGACGCCGGGCGGAGCCCCGCGCACGCCGCCGAGACCTGGGCCGCGCTGGAGCAGCCCGCTCAGCCGTCGACGACGCCTGAGCCGGGCGGCAACGTCCGCGAGGCCCATCAGTCTGGCTCACGGCGGCGGGGGCGACGAGCCAGCGACAGCCAGCCGAGGAAACGCACGTGCATCTTGGCAAGGTCGGGGCGACCCCCGAGGCTGAGCAGGTCGTGAATCGCCTCGTTCATGCAGGACGCCAGGTAGAACGCCAGCGCCAGCGAGTGGCCGTAGAACTCGGCGACGAGATCGAGCTGCGCGCGCGAGCACGGCCACGGGGCGGCGCAGTCACGGCACAGCCAGGCTGGGCGCATCGGCAGGTGTGGGCGGCACGAGAGTCTCACGCAGCGAGCCTGCTTGCCGCAACCGATGCCATCCATCACGGCGGATGGTTCTTCGGCGGATAGTTTCCACCCGCCTTCCGGATGTCGTCCGGGTCGGGCCATTCGACCACTGGATAAGCTCACCTCACCCCACAGGTGGGAAGGGAGCCTCGCGTGAGCGTTCGAACGGCCGCAGCGGTCACCATCCCCCACCTGCTGTGGGAGACCGCCGACATGCTCGACGCTCTGACCGCTCGCGACATCGCTCAGGTGTTCCGGCTTGTGCAGCGGGCCACCCGCGCCAGCCAAACCAATCTCGGTATCGCCACCGGTCTCAGCCAGGCTCAGGTCAGCGAGATCACCAGCGGCACCCGGCGGGTCAGCAGCATCGACGTCCTCACCCGTATCTGCGCCGGCCTGTCCGTGCCGAGCCACGCACGCATGACGCTCCTCCTCGGCGAACGCCACTCGGCCTCGGCAGAGCAGGACATCAGTGGCCCGCAGCTCGACAGGACTGATCGCGACCGACTGGGCGATGTCACGGCGATATATTCCAACCGGTCAGACTTCACCGCAGAGTTGCCTCCGCACGTCCTTTTCGACCAGGCCAAGGACATCCGGGCGGCCGGCTTGTCGCTCAACCTCATCTGTCAGCAGTACGCCGACAACCATCTCCTGAAGCTCCTCGCCGCCGGCGGTCGCCTCCGCTGCCTGTTCCTTGATCCGGCCGGCGAGACGATCCGGCGGCAGGAGCGCGAGGACGACTATCCGGACGGACATCTCAGCGCACTCACCGAACTCAACATCCAAAACCTGGCTCGCCGTATCCGCAACCGGCTCCCGGCGGATGACCGTGACCGCCTGGCCATTCGCGTGTACGACGAATCCGTCCGGGCCAACGTCCTTCTGATCGACGACCGGCTCTGCGTCGTCCAGCACTACCTACCGCAGAGGCGCGGCGTCGACTGCCCCACGATGGTTATCGAACGCACCGCCGGCCCCGCCGTCCTCTACCCGGTATTCGACGAGATGTTCACCTCCCTCTGGGAGCGCAGCCGCCAGCTATGACCGACTACGCCTATCTCCTCCCCCTGGCACATGAGGCCATCGACCTGGCGCATAACCTGATGCGGACTCTCCGTCCCGGTGCGCTCACCTTCAAGGGTGACCGCGACATGGCCTCTGAGCTGGACTACGCCATCGAGCAACAGGTCCGCGAGCACCTGGCCGCCAAGGCACCCGACATCGGGTTCCTCGGCGAGGAGTACGGCGCCAGCGGCGACACCAGCCAACTCACGTGGGCACTCGACCCGGTTGACGGGACCGTCAACTTCATCCACGGCTCACCGCTGTGCGCCATCTCCCTCGGCCTCATCCATCGCACACATCCCGTCCTCGGCATTGTCGACCTGCCGTTCCTCGGCACCCGCTATCACGCCGCCAGAGGACACGGTGCCTACGCCAACAATCAACGCATCCACGCCAGCCGAGTCACCGATCTGCAGGACGCCGTCGTCGCCATCGGCGACTACGCCGTCGGTGCCGAGGCCAGTCGGAAGAACACCGAACGACTGGCCATCACGGAACAACTCGCCCAGCACGTCCAACGAATACGCATGCACGGCTCCGCCGCGATCGACCTCGCCTGGTTGGCCCAAGGCAGGATCGATGCATTCATCATGCTCGACAACAAGCCGTGGGACACCGCTGCGGGCGTCGTGGTCGCTCAGGAGGCTGGTGCCGAAGTGGTCGACATCGACGGCACTCACCACAGCGTGCACGCTGTGGCTACGGTCGCCAGCAACGATCTGCTACTTCCACCCGTCCTCACGCTCATTCAGCGGTCACTGGCACGTGCCGCAACCTGACCGACAGGGACATGCCTGATCTGGCGGGCGCATGGTTCAGCGGGCGTGGCGTTCCGGGTGGGCGCGATTCCACACCCGCATCCGTTCCGGGTAGCCGGTGCGCGCCGCCTCGTACAGCGGCACCGCGTGCTTGCGGGCGATGGTGCCGGCGGCGCGCGGCGTGCCGGTACGACGACGGATCCACTCGCCGTCGTGGGCGATCGCCATCACGGTGGTGTCCGTCGCGGTGGTCTCCGGCTCCAGGTAGAACTCCACTCCCTGCCGAGTGGCGACGAATTCCTCCAACGCCGCGAGGTCGTCGCGGGTCGCCTCCCGGTCCAGCTTCGTCGGGGTCGCCTCGGCACCCCGCGACCGGCGATTGAACCAGCTCATGCCCAGCCCCTCTCCTCGACGCCCCTCCAGTGCAGCACCGATTCCTGGCAATACCCTGCACGTCGGATGGGAGGGAGCTGACCCGGTCGGAAAACCACGGGTGGAACCCGCGGCGTGTGGGCGGTGTCATGAGTGTGATCCGAACGGAGGTTCCCCTGGACGACGACCCGCTCGTCACCCGCGCTCGGGCAGGTGACCTGGAGGCGTACGACCTCCTGGTCGCCCGGCACACCGCGTCCGCGCACCGGACGGCGGTGCTGCTCGGCGCGGGCTCGGACTGCGAGGACGTCATCCAGGAGGCGTTTGTGAAGGCGTACCGCAAGTTGTCCCGTTATCGGGGCGAGTCGTCCTTCCGATCCTGGCTGCTCGCGATCGTCGCCAACGAGACCCGCAACCTGCACCGGTCCCGAGGTCGGCGCGACGGGCTCGTCCTGCGGGCCGCGGCGGCGGATCCGACGGCGGAGATCGCCGAGGACGGGGCGGTCGACGCGGTCCTCGCCGGGGAGCGCCGCGCCGCGCTGGTGGAGGCCCTGCGTCAACTGCCGGTGCGGGACCGCGAGGTGATCGTCTGCCGATTCTTTCTCGATCTCACCGAGGAGGAGACGGTGGCGGCACTGGGCTGGCCCCGAGGCACGGTGAAGTCGAGGACATCCCGGGCACTGGCGAAGCTCCGCGGCATGCTCGACCGCGAGGAGGTCCGGCATGGGTGACCTCGAACGGGAGCTGCGTGACCTCTCCGCCTGGCTGGAGACGCCCGATCCGCCCGACGTGACCGCCCGCGTCCGCGTACGGCTCAGCAGGCCCGCACCCCGGCGGCGCCGGTGGCGCTCGCTCGCCGCGGTGGCGCTCGTCGCCCTGCTCGTGGCGGTGTTGCCGCCGACGCGTGCCGCCGTCGCCGATGCCGTTGTCGGGCTGCTGCGCTTCGCCGGAGTCAGCATTGCCACCTCGTCCGCACCGACACTGCCCAGCGGCACTCCGTCGCCGTTGCCAGCACAGCGGGCCGCTGCCCTGGACGAGGCACAACGGGCGGTGCGGTTCCCGATCCGCCTACCGGCGAAGCTGGGCCCGCCCGAGCAGGTGCTGGTCGCCGACCCCGACGCCATGGGTAACTGCCGAGTGGCGACGCTGCTCTACGACAGGGGTGCGCTGCGCATCGACGCGTTCGACGGTCGGCTCGATCTGGCCTTCCACAAGGAGGCGAATCCGCCGGGTGTGGCCTGGGTGCAGGTCAACGACGACTTCGCCATCTGGGTCGACAGCCCGCACGTGCTGTCGTACGTGGACCGTGCGGGCGAGGTCCGCAGGGAGACCGCCCGGCTGGCCGCCTCGACCCTGATCTGGCAGGAAGCCGACGTGAGCTACCGGCTTGAGGGCGCTCTGACCAAGGCTGAGGCGATCGAGGTCGCCAGCTCGTTGCGCTAGGAACCTGGCGGGCCCGGCCGGTGTCGTGAAGATGCGACGAGTCGTCGACGCGTACCGGAAGGGGCGAGATGGGTTCATGGGGCAGGTTGATGCTGGCATCATCGGTGGTCCTGCTGGCGGGGTGCACGACCACGACCAGCGGCGGGTCAGCCGCGCCGGCCGGCGCTACCGCCAACGCCGCTCCGGCGACCGCCGCGACAGGCTGCGGTACGCGGGTCGAGACCGGCTCTCTGCCCGACTGGGCGGACACCGGATTCAGTGGGGACGCGCGGGCACCGCACGTCTTCGGCGCGAAGGGCGACATCGTTGCGGTGCTGTTCGCCCATCCGCTGCGGCTGCACAGGAAGGACGGGTCGAACAACAAGATCCTGTGGGTAGCCCGCGCTGCCACGACCTCGCCCGACCCGACGTCACCGGCCACTCTGGTGATCACCGCGACGCTGGACGGCACCAACACCCGGGTGACCCGGGAGGTCGCCGGCGGCCCGGGCCCATCGATCATCGACATGCCACAGGACGGTTGCTGGCACCTCGACCTCCGCTGGTCCGGGCACACCGACACGATGGACCTGGTCTACGCCCCATGAGCTGCCCCAGCGCCGTTCGTCCGACCTGACGAAGCGACAGTTGCGCTCGGGCCGGTCGGTGGGCCACCTAGGCTGCGTGACGTGCCTGAGGACCAGCGGACCGCGGCGGCCCGTAACAACGCCGAATGGTGCGACATCGTCTGCGGCAGCCACGGGTTGGCCGGTCGTACCGACGCCGATGCCTGGTCGGTCCCCCGCCGCTCCCCACCGTGGTACCCGGATGCGGTCACCCTGCGGCCCGGTGTCGACGCCGAAGCCCTGCTGGCCCGCATCGACGCGGGATCCGGTGCGTCGGTGAAGGACAGCTTCGCCGACCTCGACCTGTCCGGGTACGGCTTCCGGGTGCTCTTCGACGCGCAGTGGATCCGCCGCGCACCGACGGACCCACCGCCCGAAGCGCCACTCACCCCGGTCACCACGCCCGACGATCTGGCGGCCTGGGCGGCGGCACACGGCGGCGGGGAGCTGTTCCGCCCAGCGCTCCTGACCGACCCCCGGGTACGGGTACTCGCCCGCTACGACGACCAGGGCCTGCTCACCGGCGGCGCGGTGCTCAGCGGCAGCGACCCGTACGGCGTCTCCAACCTGTTCACCCACACCAACAACCCAACGTCCGTCTGGCACGGAGTCTGCGCCACCCTGCCCAGAGCACCCCTGGTCGGCTACGAATCCACCCCCGACCTAATCCCAGCCCGAGAAGCCGGCTTCACCCCCACCGGCCACCTCCGAGTCTGGCTCCACGACCAACCCCACCCCACCCCACCCCGTTGATCATGAAGTTAGCGACATCGATACCGGCGTGTCGCGCCGCTAACTTCATGATCAACGAGGCAGGGAGAGGGTGGACGGGGGTGAGGGGGCGGGTTAGGCGAGGGTGGTTAGGTCCTCGGGGGTTAGGTGGAGGGCTCCGGCCGCTATGTTCTGCGCCAGGTGTTCCGGGTCTCCGGTGCCGGGGATGGCCAGCACGTGGGGGCCCTGGTGCAACGTCCAGGCCAGGCGTACCTGATGCGGAGTGACGCCGTGGGCGCGGGCGACCGCCTCGACGGCCTCGCCCTGCGCGGCGCTCGCGCCCGCCTCCCGGCCGCGGCCGGCCAGCGCGAAGAACGGCACGTAGGCGATGCCCCGCTCGCCGCAGAACCGGACGAAGTCGTCCTGCTCCCGATAGGCGTCCACCCCGTAGTTGTTCTGCACGCAGACCACCGGCGCGATGCCCGCCACCTCGTCCAACTGCTCGGGGCGGACGTTGGAGAGCCCCAGGTGCCGGATCAGCCCGGCGGCACGCAGCTCGGCGAGGGCGCCGAACCGGTCGACCAGCGGCACGGTGCCCGGTCCCCGACCGAGGCGCAGGTTCACCACCTCGAGGTGGTCGCGGCCGAGCCGACGCAGGTTCTCCTCCACCTGAGCACGTAACTGCGCCGGGGTGAGCGCCTCGGTGAAGCCCACCTCCGGGTCGTACCCGAAGCCGACCTTGGTGACGATCACCAGATCCTCCCGGTACGGGGCGAGCGCCGCGCGGATCAGCTCGGTGGCGTAGCGGGCCGGGCCGGTCCCGACGCGCAGAGTTCCGCCGGGCGAGACGTAGAACGCGGCCGTGTCGATGTGGTTGACGCCCAGTTCCACGGCGCGGCGCAGCAGGGCGACGGCCCGGTCGCGGTCGGGGTTCGCGGTGATCCGCATGGAGCCGAAGCCCATCCGGTGCACGGGGCGGTCGCCCAGGGTCCAGGTGCCCGCCGCGGCGGCGGTGATCTCGTCGGTTGGCATTGGGCGACCCTAGCCAGGTCGGGTACGCGGCACAGTCGGCCGCGCACCCGATACCGCCCGGCCCCGGTCTGGGTTAGTTTTACTGTGCTGCAGGAGCCTGTTCGGCGCTGTGTGGCGGGCGCAGCACGGGCACCAGCAGCAGGGTCGGCACCAGCAGCAGCGGCACCACCAACAGCGCGCGCAGGATGCCGAAATCGTCGCCGAGCAGCCCCAGCAACGGCGGCCCACCCAGGAACGCGGTGTAGCCGATCACCGCGACCACGCTCACCCGCACGGGCGCGTGGGCCTCCTCGTCGGCCGCCGCGCTCATCCCGACCGGGAAACCCAGCGACGCGCCGAGACCCCACAGCGCGACGCCGACGATGGCCACCGGCCCGGAGCCGGCCAGTACGGCCAGGGTGGCGCCGACCACGGCGAGCCCGATGGTGCCGATGAGCACCGGCACCCGGCCCCACCGGTCCAGTGCGACCGTGCCGACGGTACGCCCGACGGTCATGCCCACGACGAAGACACCGAACACCGCCGCGCCGGCGGCCTCACTCAGGTCCCGACCGTCGACGAACGCGACGGCCAGCCAGTCGTTGGCGGCACCCTCGGTGAAGGCGGCCACCAGCACGAACAGCCCGATCAGCAGGGTGCGCGGCTCCCGCCAGGCAGCGAGCTGTGCCCGGCGGCGGGCAGCCGGGGTGGAGTCCACCGGATCGCCGTTGGGGTCAACTCCCGCCAGGGGCAGGAACATTCGGGCGGCGAGCGCGGTGCCGCTCAACACAACCACCGCCACCCCGGCGAGGTGCGCGCCGACCGACACGTCGAACCGGGCCGCCCCGGCGCCGAGGCCGGCGCCGGCCACCGAGCCCAGGCTCCACGCCGCGTGGAAGCGGGGCATGATCGTGCGCCCCAACCGCCGCTCCACCGCAGCGGCCTCCACGTTCATCGCGACGTCGCAGGCGCCGGAGCCGTAGCCGAAGGCCACCAACCCCACGGCGACGACGGCGAACGATCCGGTCACCGTGGCGCCCACACCGGCCACGGTCACACCAACCGCGACCAGCACGGCGGCCAGGGTCACGGTGCGGGCCGCGCCGAGTCGCTGGGCGAGCAGGCCGGCGGTCGGCATGGCGAGCAACGCGCCGACGCTCATCGCCAGCAGCAGCAGGCCGAGCCTGCCGGCGGACAGGTCCAACGCCTCGCGTACCGCCGGCACCCGGGAGAACCAGCTGCCAACGGCCAGCCCGTTGAGGGTGAAGGTGACAGCGACGCCGTTGCGGGCGAGCCGCACCGCCCGTGACGGCGGCGATGTGGTGGCCGGGGCAACAGCTCTGCTGGTGGGGGCGCTCACGCGTCTGATCCTCTTCGTCGGGGTGATCTCCTCGGACGATCGCACACCTGAGAGCGCTACCACCACAACCGGTAATCCCCTTACCGCTGTTGAAGTCACCGGGGCATGATGTGAACTGGCGTTTGTCCGACCAGATGGGCCGCCGCAGGAGGCAACGATGACGGCAGCGGCACACCGGCCGGCCACTCTCGAGGACGTGGCGCGGGTCGCCGGGGTGTCCCGGTCCACCGCGTCGCGGGTGATCGCCGGCACAGGGTTCGCCTCGCCGACAGCCCGGGAACAGGTCACGGCAGCCGTCGACCAGCTCGGCTACGTACCCAACCCGGCTGCCCGAGCTCTGGTCCGCGGCGGCGGCGTACGACTGGTGGTGGCCGCGCTGGCCGCCAACGAGGCGGTGCTGGACGACCCGTACGTCCACCGGGTGGTCGGCTCGGCCGCCCGGGTCTGCACGGCCGCCGGCGTGGGGGTGGCGCTGCAGTGGCTGCCGCTCGGCGGCTCGCGCAGCCTCGACAAGCTCGCCGAGGATCGCACCGTCTGCGGTGTGATTCTGATCAACACCACCGAGGATCTGCTGGACGGGGTGCCACGGTCGCTGCACGGCCGGGTGGTCTCGATCGGCATCGGCTCCGCGACCGTGCCGTCGTTCGACATCGACAACGCCGCCGGTTCCGACGCGGTGCTGCGCCACCTGTACGCCACCGGTCGCCGCCGGATCGCCATGGTGACCGGCCCGCGGTGGCTACCCTGCGCGCAACGCCCCGTGGAGACGTACCGCCGACTCATGCGCCAGGCCGGCCTGCCGGAGCGGGTGCTGCCCGGGGACTTCACGGCGGCGCGCGGTCGGACAGCGGCCGAGGAGGCGCTGCACCGCTGGCCGGACGTCGACGCGATCTACGCGATCAGCGACGACACCGCGCTCGGGGTGATGGCGGCGCTGCGCGACGCCGGTGTGCGGGTGCCGGGCGACGTGGCGGTGGCCGGCTTCGACGACATCCCGCTGGCCGCGATGACCGCACCGGCGCTGACCACGGCGAGCCACCCGGTGGGGCAGATCGCCACCGCCGCGGCGACCGCCCTGCTGGACGGACGTCCGGCCGCTCGGGCGACTCTCTTCCCGTCCGAACTGGTCGCCCGGGCCAGCGCCTGACTCGACGGCCCGCCGCCCTTCCTGACGGCCCGCGCCGACCTGCTGGGCCGGGCCGGGCCCACCTGCTGGGCCGGGCCGGCGCGTGGGTCTGCCGCCGGTTAACTCGTCGCGAGCCGGGTAACCGCGTCGGACGATCCGTCGATCGCGAGGAGTGGTGACCCGTGTCCGACTCCGCGCCGCCGCACCGGAATCCCCGGCACGGCCGGTTGACCGTTCGCCCTCACCCGCCGGTGGCGCCGGGACCCAGCGGGCTCGTGCCGATGACCGGCCCCGACGGCGGCGACGTGGCGATCGCGTACGCCCCGGAGCCGGCGACCGACGGTTCGGCGTACCGGTTGGTGCTGCTCCTGCACGGTGCGAGCGGCTCGGCTCGGCAGGGGCTGGACCTGCTGCTGCCCGTCGCGGACGCACACCACCTGCTGCTGGTCGCCCCGCAGTCGTCGGCGGCCAGTTGGGACCTGATCGCCGGCGGATTCGGGGCGGACGTGGGGCGAATCGACGGGTTGCTGGCGACCGCCTTCGACGGCTACCCGGTTCGCGACGTGACGCTCGGCGGCTTCTCCGACGGCGCCTCGTACGCGCTGTCGCTGGGCCTGGCCAACGGAGACCTGATCGACGCGGTGCTGGCCTTCTCCCCTGGTTTCGCCGCGCCACCGGTCACCCACGGCCATCCACGGATCTTCATCTCGCACGGAGTCGACGACCGGGTGCTGCCGATCGACGTGTGTAGCCGTCGGCTCGTCCCACACCTGCATGGCCTCGGCTACGACGTCACCTACGAAGAGTTCGACGGCGGCCACGAGATCCCCACCCCGATCCGCGACGACGCCACCACCTGGCTAACCATCCCCTAACCCACCCCACCCCAACCCGCCCCGACCCGCCCGCCTCCCTCGATCATGGAGTCGTGGTGGGCGATTGATGGCGATACACGGCTTTTATGAGGCACCACAACTCCATGATCGACGCGGGCGGGGCGGGGGCGGGCCGGGCGGGGCGCGGGCGGGGCGGGGCCGGGCGGGGCGGGGCGGGGGCGGGGGCGACGGCGTGGCGAGCAGCCATCGCGTTTCACGTCCCGGTCGCGATCAGCTGGGGGCCGGGCGCCGAGTTCGGCATGGTGCCGCTTGGCGATGGGCAGGTCTGCTGGTCCGGCACACTGAACGCCCCGGCCGGCGGCCACGCGTACGACGAGCAGCGTGGCCCGCGCAGTCAGGCCGTTGCCCGGGCCGCCTTCAACGCCGGCCGGTACGGCCAGCAACTGCGCAGGCCCCCTCGCCGTCGCGGTGCGGGACTCCGCGTTACGGCTCACCCCCGCCCGGGCCGCCCTGCGGGGCATGGCCCGCTACGCGGACTGGCGACCTCCGTCAGACTGAGCCGGACCGACAGTCGTCCGGTGTGCGGGTGGCGTACTCGGGTGAGGCGAGGAACCGGGTCAGCACCTCGACGGTGCCGGGAGTCCAGGGTCGACCGTTGAGCACCTCGTCGCCGGGCACGAAGAGCATCGCGGCGCCCTCACCGAGCACCACGTCCTCCTGCCGGGCCCGGGTGCTGCCGAGGAAGTAGTGCTTCACCCGGCCCAGCTCGGGCAACGTCTGCACGGCGATCGGGCGCAGCGGCCCGTCGGCGCGCAGGCCGGTCTCCTCCCACAGCTCGCGCTCGGCGGTCTGCTCCGGCGTCTCCCCCGGCTCGCCGTGGCCGCCGGGCAGCCCCCAGACGTTGGGGTGGTAGCGGGCGTTGCCGTCGCGTAGTTGCAGCAGCAGTTGGCCGTCGGGATCCACCAGCAGCACGCACGCGATCATCAACATCCGGTCAGCCTACGACCGACGAGGAACCGTCGTTGCCCCAAAACTCCAGAGTAGTCAATTGGGCTGCCATCGGACTTAATCAAAGGCGACAGCGTGCCGGTAAAGTCGGCGACTGCGTTGTGACCGATCGCTGACTGCCATGGTGAAAGCGATCACACACACTGAGCCCATGAACAGGAGAGTCAACCGCGGTAAGGCACTCCGCGTCGCGGCGTGTCTCCTCCTTCTCGCCGCACTGAGCGGCTGTATGCAGCTCAACATGGGCCTCACCGTCAACGCCGACGACACAGTCGACGGGCAACTGCTGCTGACGGCCCAGAAGTCCCTACTGACCTCGCGGAACAAGAACGTTCCGGCGGCCTTCGCGGAGCTGCGGCAGAACATTCCCGCCCTGCCGCAGGGCGAGGAGACCGGTTACGAGGACGACAAACTCTTCGGCACCCAGATCAGTTATCGCAAGGCGCCGCTGGCGAGCTTCGACACGGAAAGTGTGAAACTGGTCCGGGACGGCGATTTCTACCGCTTCACGTTGCCACTGGATCCGACGAAATACGGCGGAAAGGTGGCGCAGCAGAATCCGCAGAACCAGCAGGCCTTCCTCAAGTTGATGTCATTCGAGATCTCGGTGACATTTCCCGGCCGGGTGATCGACAGCAATGGCACCGTCAACGGCCGGTCGGTCAGCTGGAAGGTGGACCCCAACCAGGACAAGCCGACCGAGCTGCGGGCCGTCGCCGAGGCGCCACCTCGACCGTCCGCCTCGCCGGCCGCCGCCAGCGACGGAGGCGGGTTCCCCTGGCTGCTGGTCGTTGGCGGCGCGCTCCTCCTGCTGCTGCTCGCCGCGGTGGGCGTACTCCTGGTGCGCCGCCGCCAACCCGCGACGCCGGCTGCGCCCGGCCCGACCTCGCCGGGCCCGCCCGCCGGCGCCCCGGGGCCCGGCTGATCCACCTGGTGGCCGGCTCAGCCGGCCGCGCCCGGCCCCGGCCGCCCGCGACGACGGCGACCGGCCCCGGTGCTCCCAGCTTGGGAGCACCGAACCTCACCACCACCACATCCCGGTCGCACCATCGCAGAAAAGGGGGATCGCCATGAACGATCTCTTCACCTGGGCAGCTCTGGGGAGCCTCGCCGGCGCGAGCGCCGCCACCCTGCTGGCCACCAACGTCATCGGCGGGCTGATCGGCCCGAGCGGCGACAAGATTCGCAAGTGGATCGCCATCGGCATCGCGCTGCTGCTGTCCTACGTGACAGCGGCAATCGCCGACGACGCCGGCGGCGAGAAGTGGATCATCGCGTTCTTCAACGCGCTGGTCATCTTCTCCGCCGCGCTCGGCGTCAACCAGTTCCCACCCGGCAACCGGCAGGCGACACAGGCGTCGCCGACCCAGGTCGCGCAGGGTCGTGAGCCCCGAGTCTTCCGCTCCTGGGTCTGAGGGGTGACGTCATGGTCTTCGGAATCATCAGCGCGGCGGTCCAGGTCAGCTTCGGCGCCCTGTTCGGCTTCCTCACCGGCGGCACGATCGGGCTGCTGATCGGCGCCGTCGTGGGCCTGCTGGTCGGCGCGGTCTTCGGCTGGTCGGTGGCCTCCGCCGGGGTGTACGCATCAGACGCCCGCGGCATCTTCCTCTTCGTCGTCGACCACACCTGGAGCCTGCTCAACACGGTCGTCGGGGCCATCTACCTGGCCGTGCACCTGATCTTCGGCCACTCGCTGGACCGGCCCACCTCGTCCGGCAGCGGCCGGGTCAGCGTGGTGGAGGGGGTCTCGCCCCGCTACGCCACCACCATCGGCACCGTCTGCGCCGGCTCCAGCTCGGGCATCCAGCGGCACGAGGACGTGCACATCTTCCAGGGTCGCCTGCTCGGCCCGCTCTACATCCCGCTGGTGCTGGCGAACTACGTGCTGTTCACCATCGCCCCGGTGTGGCTGCTCTACCACGACCACACCAACGCACCGATCAACCGGTTCACCCGGTACTTCGAGATCGGCGTCTACCCGCACGTGTGGAACGAGGCCATCGCGTACCGGATCCAGGGGACGCCGCCGCGATGAGCACCGACGGGCGCGGACCGATCGAGACGGCCACCACCGAGCTGGCAGCCTGGCTGACCAGCGCGGCGGGGGAACCCGTCCCGATCGGCCCGCCCCGCACCGACGGCGACGCCGCCGGGCTCACCCTCTGGCCCCTCGAACTGCGCCCGGCCCGACAGACCCGCTCCAGCGGGGCGGTCCGCGAGCCGTACCGATTCACGGTCCGCTACCTGCTCTGCGTGACCGGTCCAGCCGGGTTGCCCCGGCTGGACCGGGTGCTCACCGCCGCCACCAGCGACGGCAGCTACCCGGTCGTCCTGGAGGCCGGCGACGCGCCACTGTGGACGGCGTTCGGTGCCACGCCGCGCCCGGCGCTGCTGATCGACGTGCCCGCGCAGGTGGACCACCCGACCCCCGCCGCGCCACCGGTGCTGCAACCGCTGCGGCTGCGGCAACTGGAGGTGCGCACCCTCACCGGCCGCGTGGTCGGCCCCGAGGACCAACCTCTCGCCGCGATGCGGATCGAGCTTCCCGGCACCGGGTCCGCCACCCGCACCGACACCGACGGCCGGTTCCTGATCGTCGGCATCCCGCACGACCCCGAACACCCGAGCCCGGTACGGCTCCGCCTGACCGGGCGCGGGCTCGTGCTCACCGCCGACGTCGACCCCGCCGAGGACGACATCGTCATCGTCTGCGCGCCACCGACCCACTGACGCCCACCCGCACAGGAGGACCGATGCCCAGCTACTTCTCCCCCGGCATCTATGTCGAGGAGGTCCCCAGCGGCGCCCGACCGATCGGGCCGGCGAGCACCAGCATCGCCGCCTTCGTCGGCGTCGCCCCGAACCGCAACGCGCACCTGGGCGAGGCGGTGCCGGTCAACAACTGGACGGAGTTCCTGAGGCTCTTCGCCGACGGGGAACGGGTGGAGAGCACCCCGCTGGCCCGGGCGGTCTTCGGCTTCCTGGACAACGGGGGCGCACGCTGCTGGATCGTCAACGTCGGCGAAGGCGGCGCGATCACCGGCACCGGGCAGCGGCGCGGCGGCCTGCAACTCCTGGAGGCCGTCGACGAGATCTCCATCATCGCCGCGCCCGGCTTCCACGACGTGGTGTCACACGAGGCGCTGCTCAGCATGGCCGAGCGCACCCGCACCATGGTCGCGATCTGCGACCCGGCGCCGGACATCGACGACATCTCCGCGTTGACGCGGGTCGCCACGCCGTCCTCCGGCAAACCCCCCAAGCCTGCCGAGGGTACGGGTGGCGGCTCGGGTAGTCCTGGTGGCTCGGGCGGGGCGGAGGGGGCAGCGTACCGGCCCCGGCAGTCCGAGTTCGGCGCGTTCTACTACCCGTGGCTGCGGGTACGCGACCCGATCAGCGGGGAGTTGGAGCTCACCCCGCCGAGCGGGCACCTGGCCGGCATCTGGGCGCGCACCGACGCCCTGCGCGGTGTGCACAAGGCACCTGCCAACGAACCCGTACGCGGCGCCGTCGACCTCGGTTACCTGGTCACCCGGCCGGAACACGACGTGCTCAACCCCAAGGGCGTCAACGTGATCCGCTACTTCGCCGGCGAGGGCATCCGCGTCTGGGGCGCCCGTACGCTCGCCGCCGAGGCCAGCGAGTGGCGCTACCTCAACGTACGGCGGCTCAGCATCGCCATCGAACAGGCCATCGCCAACGGCACCCGCTGGATGGTCTTCGAGCCCAACGACTTCACCCTCTGGCGCTCGATCCGGCGCGACATCGGCGCGTTCCTCACCCGCGTGTGGCGCGACGGCGCGCTGCTCGGGCGCAGCCCCGAGGAGGCGTTCTTCGTCAAGTGCGACGAGGAGACCAACCCGGTTGATGTGCGGGACGCGGGCATGGTGATCGCCCACATCGGCATCGCCGTCGTCAAGCCCGCCGAATTCGTGGTGTTCAAGCTGAGCCAGTGGGCCGGCGGCACCGAGACCGAGACGATCGGAGGCTGACATGCCCACCACAGCCACCCCACAGCCCGGCGCACCGGTCGACCCGTACCGGGCGTACAACTTCCGGCTACTCATCAACGGCGTCACCAACGGCCACTTCACCGAGATGACCGGGTTGGAGGTGAACATCCCCGGGCAGCCGTACCGGGAGCACGGCCTGGGCCGGATGCGGATGGTGCCCGGCCAGGCCGAGTACGAGCCGGTGACGCTGCACTTCGGTCTCACCGCGTCCCGGGAGCTGTGGGACTGGGTGAACGCCACCGCCCAGGGCACGCTCAACCGTCGCAACGTCTCGGTCGTGCTGCTGGACTCGGTCGGTACCGCCGAGGTGCTGCGCTGGAACCTGATCGATGCCTGGCCCACCCGGTGGCGCGGCGCACACCTCAACACACTCAGCCACGAGATCGCCATCGCCTCGTTGACCCTGCGCTACGAGGGCCTGGAGCTGGAGTCCGGCGGTGCCACCGCGCCGACTCCCGCGTAGCTGGCTGGCCGGCCGACTGCGCTCGGCGGCCGTGGCGATGCAGCGCCTCGCCGGTCGGGTCGAACCAACCGGGCAGCACTCGACGCCCCGGCCGCCGGACACCCCCACGGCGGTCCCGCGCCGCTTCGGGGAGCCACCGCAGCACTGGCTGAACCTGGTCGCCGCACACGTCCCCGGCCTGCTGCGCGAGCTGGACCTCGACGTACCTCCCGACGGTCGGGCCTCGACCGGCGCCGCCGACTCGGGCACCGGCGACGGACATCACGGCCGGTCCGGCCGCGCGGAGGGTGCCGGGCCAGCCGACCGGGGCCTCGATGGTGGGCCGACCAGGGCCGGCCAGGAACCGGGCGAGTCGGGTCACCGATTCACTGCCGCTCCGCGGGGTGGGTTCGGAAGGCCGGCCGCACTCCCCGGTACAGGTGGGTTCGAGGGGTACGACCCTGCCGGCGGATTTGGTGGCCCTGGCGGTGCGCTGGGCGGGTCAGCTGGCACCGGCGGCCCTGACGCCGCTGGCGCGTTCGCTGGAAGGCGTGACGCGGGCGGGTTCGGGGAGCCCGGCACGGCGGGCAGGTCCGGCGCTGGACGTGCTCCCGGCACGGCTGGAGAGCTTGGCACGGGGATGGAGTTCGGGACCTCGGGTGGACCGGCGGCCGGTGGGACGCCGCCGGCCCGACTGCGGTTCCGTCGCGGGTTCGACTCGACGGCCGGGCCTGGTGCACCCGCAGCGTCGACTGCGTCGGCCTCATCGGGTGCGTCGGCTGCATCGGGTGCGTCGGCGGGACGGGGTGGATCGGCGCGGCGGGGCGCTTCCGGCGCCGCTGGCGGGATGGGCGGGGACGGGTCAGCGGCGTCAGGACGGGAGGGGGAAGCCGTTGGGCCATCCCGGCAGGTGATCCGCCCTGCGGTCCCCGGCCCCGTCGACCGCCGGACAGAGCCCGGAACGACCCCGACCGCTCCCCAACCGTCCCTCGCGTTCGGTTCGCGGGAGTCGGGCCGGATCGTGGAAGATTCCCGCCCCTCCAGGGGCACTGTCTCTCCACGAGCTACCGCTGCATCTGCCGGCGCGTCGGACGAGTGGGGCGGAGGGCGCCCCTCGGCGAACCGAGGCGGGCTCTCAGCAGGACGGGACCGGTCCGAGGCGGACAAAAATGGGTTCGGGATTGATGGGAACGGGTTCGGGGTTGACCGGATCGGGTTCGGCGTCGGCGGTGACCGGAGCCGGTTCAGAGCTGGCGACGGTCGCGGCGGGCGGCTGAGCGGGGAGTCGGCGGCGGGCCGCGTGCTACGCGGGCAGGGCGGGGGTGAACGACCAGCCGGGTCGACGGGTACGGGGCTCGCGACGGGCGGTGGCCCACTCGACGTGGCCCGCAGCGCCGGCAGCGGCCCCTGGCCGGCCCTTCCGGACGAGCCAGCGTGGCCCGGCGAGGCGGTCACCAGCGGGACGTGGACGGGGCAATCGGGCTCGGGCCTGGTCGGCGGTGGATGGTCGGTGGTGGCCAACGGGCCGTGGCCCGCACTGCCGGATGACCAACCGTTGTGGACGGTGCCGGATGCGGCGTTGGACGCGGCCCACCTGGCGCGCCTGGACCGGGAACAGGCGGGCGACTGATGGAACGCGTCGCCTTCCTCATCGACTCCTCCGGCGAGCGGGTGGACTGCCTGCTCAACCCGGAGACCGTGCAGGTGACCAGACTCGCCGGCGTACGCCCCCGGGGTGCCGCCGGCGGGCAGCTCACCGGGTCCGGGCTGGCCGACGACCCACTGGTGTTCACCGGCGGCGGTCGGACCGAACTGGTGCTCGACCTGCTCTTCGACGTCGACTTCGTGGAGGCGCAGGTCCGCCCGGCCGACGTACGGGTGCTCACCCGTCCCCTGTGGATGCTGGCGGAGAACTCCACCGCGGAGCATGGTTGGCTGCGACCGCCGCTGGTCCGGTTGGTCTGGGGCAAGACCTGGAACGTGCCCGGTGTGATCATCGCGGTGGCGGAGCGGTTCGACGCGTTCACCGGCACCGGCTCGCCCCGCCGTTCCTGGCTGCGGCTGAAGCTCGTCCGAGCCGCTGAGACGGCCGATCAGGCCGAGGCCGGCTTCGCCGAGGAGTTGGCCGCGGCGAGCACCCCGACCGCCGCACCGGGCAGCGCCGTGATCGCCGCCGGCGACGGCGCGGCCGAGCCGGGCCGCTCCGGAGTGCGCTTCGACCTGCTGGCCAACGACGCGCTCGGCTCGCCGCTGCGCTGGCGCCTGCTGGCCGAACACAACCGGATCACCGATCCGCTGGCGGTGCCGGCCGGCACCACCCTCGCCGTCCCGCCGCCCGGCACCCCGACCGGCGGGTCAACGGTGGCAGGTGCGGTGGCCGGAGTCGCGCGGGCGCTGGCCGGCGCGGTAGGTGCCGGCGCATCGTTCGTGGGCGCCTCGATCGCCACCGCGCCCGCCGCCTGGGGCGCGACGTCCGGCCCGTCGACCGGACCCACACCAACCGGCCCGAACCCAGCCCCAGGGGGTACGCCGTGAGCAGCGTCGCGCCCCGCGCGTTGGTCGTCCTGCTCGACGGCGTCGAGTTGGCCGGTGCCGCCCGTCAGCGGGTCCGCTCGCTGCGGGTGGCAGCGCGGCTCGACCAGCCGACGCAGGCCGAGCTGGTGCTCGCAACGACCGTCGGGGCCGGCGCGTTCGACCCGGCGGTCCGCCCCGGCACGGCGCTGGACGTCCGGCTCGCCGACCAGGACGACGCCCTGTTCAGCGGGGAGGTCACCGGTGTGGAGGTCGAGTACGCCGCCGACGGAGCGGCGGTGCTGCGGCTGCGGGCGTACGACGCGCTGCACCGGTTGCGAAAGCGGCAGGGGTTGCGGGTCTTCACCTCGGTGACCGCCGTCGAGCTGGCCCGGGAGTTGTGCGGCGAGGTGGGGTTGGACGTGACGGCGGAGGTCGACGGGCCACGGTTGGAGCGGCTGCTGCAACACCGGCACAGCGATCTGGAGCTGCTGCGCGAGGTGGCCGGTCGGGCCGGGCTGCACCTGGCCGCCGACGGCGACGGGGTCCGGCTGATCACGCTCGCCGGTTACGGGGAGCCGGTCGCGTTGACCCTCGGCGCGGGCGTGCACACCCTGCGGCTGGCGACCAACGCCGACCAGGCCAGCGGTGCCAGCGCCGCACTGGGCTGGCATCCGCAGCGGGCCGAGTTGATCAGCCAGCAGGCCGACGAGGCGCGCTGCGGCCGACCGGCCGGTGACCGGCCGGACCCGGCCGACGTGGGTGCCGACGGGGTACGCACCGCCGTCGACCAGCCTGGCCGCAGCGACGACGAGTTGGCGGCGCTGGCCCAGGCGCGGTTGGACACTCGCGCGGCGGCGCTGGTCACCGCCGAGGGGGTGGCCGAGGGCGATCCGGCGCTGCGGCCGGGCCGCCGGATCGACCTGAGCGGTGTGCCCGACCCGGTCGCCGGGGCGTACGTGCTGACCGAGGTGGTGCACACCGTGGACGGCGACGGGCACCTGACGAGGTTCTCCACGCTGCCGCCGACCACCCCGGCGGGCCCAACCGGCGGCGCGGTGGTCACTCTCGGCACCGTCACCGACGTCGCCGACCCGGACGGGCTGGGCCGGGTCCGGCTGACCCTTCCTGCGTACGGGGACCTGGACGCCGGTTGGCTCGCCGTGCTCTGCCCCGGTGCCGGGCGCGGCAAGGGCCTGGTGGCGCTCCCCGATCCGGACGACACCGTGCTGGTGGTGCTGCCCGCTGGTGAGCCGGCCTCGGGCATCGTGCTCGGTTCGCTGTTCGGCGCCGTCGAGCCGTACGACGCGGGCATCGACGACGGCCGGGCGCGGCGCTGGACGCTGCGTACCGCCGGTGGGCAGTCGATCGTCGTCGACGACGTGCAGCGCAGCCTGCGGCTGGCAACCGAGGGCGGCAGCTATCTGGAACTGACCCCCGATCTGGCCACCCTGCATGCGGCGTCCGACCTGGTGATCTCGGCGCCTGGTCGGGCCATGGTGGTGCGCGCCCGCAGCGTGGACTTCCTGCACGCCGAGTCGACCGAGGACCCGACCACCGCGGCGCGGCAGGCCCGTTCGCTCGCCCGCGCCCACCACGAAGGAGGCGGCTGATGCGCTGGATCCACCGTGACTCCGTGATCACCTGCGATCACGACGGCCGGGTCGAGAACCGACCCTCGCAGCAGTGGGTGACCGTCACCGGCGTGCCCGTGCTGGTGGACACGGACCCGGAAGGGCGCGACATCAAAGCCTGCCCCAACTACGGACCGACGATCAAGCCGTGCGGCAAGACGCTGACCGTCCGGGTCGGCTACAGCGACTGGGTCCGCGTCGGCGGGCACCGGGTGGTGCTGTCGCACCTGGAGGGGTTCACCGACGGCACGCCGCCAGGGCTGGTCCACCACACGGTGCGCGACCCGCGCCAGCAGTTCCTGGGGGCGGACCGATGAGGGCGTTCCGCTTCGTCGGCGCCGGCTTCGACGCCGGCCGAACCGGCGGGTTGGCGCTCACCGCGGCCGGCGGCCTGGCGATGACCGAGGGCGACGAGAGCGTACGACAGGCGCTGTTTCTGCTGTTGTCGACCACGCCGGGCGAGCGGTTGATGCGACCCGGGTACGGCTCCCGGCTGCACCGGTTGGTCTTCGCGCCCAACGACGACACCACGGCCGGCCTGGCCATCCACTACGTCCGGCAGGCCATCGCCCGCTGGGAGCCACGGGTCGAGGTGATCGACGTGGACGCCGGGCCGGACCCGGACGACGCGTGGCGGCTGGTGATCCGGTTGGACTACCGGGTGCGGGCCAGCCTGACACCCGGACAGCTGGTCTTCTCCGTGGACCTGCTCCCGGTCGACGAACCCGCGCAGGGAGGACCGTCATGACGCTGCCTGTGCCGCACCTGGACGACCGGGGGTTCCTCGACCTGGTCACCGAGGCCCGGGAACGGATCCGGCAGTCCTGCCCGGCATGGACCGACCTGTCGGCGCACGACCCGGGCATGGCGCTGGTGGAGGCGTTCGCACACCTGACCGAAGTGATGATCTACCGGCTGAACCAGTTGCCGGAGAAGGCGTACGTCTCGTTCCTGAATCTGCTCGGAGTCGCCCGGCACGCGCCCACGGCGGCCTGGGCGGACGTCCGGTTCACCCGCAGCGGCACCGACCGGGGCGCGGTGCGGATCCCGGCCGGCCTGCGGGTCGCGGCGGCCCGTGGCGCTGATCCCCGGCCGGTCGTGTTCGTCAACACCGAGCCGACGCTGCTGCCGGCCGGCGAGACGTCGGTGACGGTCCGGATGCACCACTGCGAACCGGTCGAGGCGGAGTTGCTCGGCGTGGGCACCGGCCAGCCGGGTCAGGTGCTGCGGGCGGCCCACGCTCCGCTGGCCCACACCGCCGAACCGCTGGACCTGCTGCTCGGCGTGGAGGTGCCGGCCGGCTCGGTGGAGTTGGGCGCGGCGGCCCGCGAGCACGACGGCCGCACGTTCGAGATCTGGCGGCCGGTGGACAGCTTCGCCGGACTCGGCCCGCAGGCCAAGGTCTACCTGGTCGATCGCTGCTCGGGCACCGTCACCTTCGCCCCGGCCCTCGATCTGCGACCGCCCGCCGGTGCGACCCCCGCCGCGACGGACGAGGCCGCGCCGGCCGCGCCCGCACCGGTCGCGGCGAGCGGCCCGGCGTCGGTGACCGTGGCGGCCGTGCCGCCGGCCGGACGGCAGATCCGGCTCTGGTACCGGGCCGGCGGTGGGCCGACCGGCAACGTGGCGGCGGGCACGCTGACCAGCCTGCGTGACCCTCTACCCGGGGTACGCGTGGACAACCCCGCGCCGGCGGCCGGCGGCCGGGAGATGGAGGCGCTGGAGTCGGTGCTGCTGCGCGGCCCGTACGAGTTCTTCGCCCAGCAGCGGGCGGTCACCGCCCGCGACTTCGAGGTGCTGGCCACCAGCTCCGGCGCGGTGGCGCGGGCCCGGGCGTTCACCCGCGCGGCGGTCTACAGCTTCGCCCGGCCGGGCGAGGTCGAGGTGGTGCTGGTTCCGTACGTGCCGCCGACGGCCCGCCCCGGTGGGCGGCTGCCGGTGGCGGTGCTGCGCGAGCACGAGGTGCCCGAGGCGCGGCACCGGGTGGAGGCGGACCTGGAGGAGCGCCGGATGGTCGGCATCCGGTCCCGAGCGACCTGGGCCCGCTTCAAGGCGGTGTCGGTACGGGCCCGGGTGGTGGTCCGGCGGGAGGAGGACGTGGACGCGGTCCGTCGCCGGATCCACGACCGACTGCACCAGACGTTGAGCCCGCTGCCGACCGCGCTCAACCCGGCCGGCTGGCCGTTCGGCGAGCCACTGCGGGCGTCCAACGTGTACCGGCTGCTGGAGCAGGCCGAGCCGGGTGTGCGCTACGTCGAGTCGGTCCGGTTCGTGGTCGACGAGGCGCCCGACGCCGAGGTACGCGCCCTCGCCGTCGACCAGTACCAGCCGCGCACCTGGTATGCCGGGCGCGGCCCGGTGATGTTCCGCTCCAGCAACGGCGGCGCGGGTTGGGAGCCGGCCGGCCGGTTCGACGGCGAGACGGTGGTGCGGGTGGCGCCCGCGCCCGCGCCGGTGCGGCCGGGCATCGTCGCGCGTCCCGGCTCGGTGGCGGTGGTGACGCTGCGCGCCTCCGGCGGCTCCCGGGTGCACCTGAGCACCGACCTGGGCGAGACGTGGTCGCTGCTCACCGACCTGGATTCGCGGATCTCCGACGTGGCCTGGCTGGACCGCGACGGCGCGGGCGCGCTGCTGGTGGCCACCGACACCGGCCTGTACGAGGTGTCGCTGCTGCCCGGGGCGGTGCCGTTGCAGATCCTGGTCGACCCGTCCGACGCCGACCGGGGGTTCTACGCGGTGCGCGCGTTCGTCTCGGAGCGGGGCGCGCCGGGCGTCGCGGTCGCCGCGCAGGCCAGCTTCGGGGTGTACCTGTCGACCGCTGGCGGCCGGCCGGGCAGCTTCACGCACGTCGGTCTCTCCAACGTGGACAACCGGGTGTTGACGGTGCAGTACGACGGCCCGGCCACGTTGCTGTGGAGCGGCGCTGGCGAACCCGACCCGAAGAAGCCCGGCCAGGGCTGTCACCGCACCCGGCTGTTCGAGTCCGACGTGAAGTGGCAGTCGATGCAGGCCGGTTGGATCGGCGGCACCTGCCGCGATCTCGCGTTCGCCGGCCAGCAGGCGGTGGCGGCCACGCAGAGCGGAGGGGTGCTGCGGCTGGACACCCTGGCCGCCCAGCCGCAGTGGCAACCGGTGATGGTCAACTGCGGACTGCCGCTGCGCGACCGGACCCGGTTCGTGCCGGTCGACGCCATCGCCGTGAGCGGGGGCGCGGGCGGCCACGCAACCGGCGGCGGTTCCGGCACCGCGGAGCGGCTGATCCTGGCCGGCGGTGAACGCGGCGTGTACCGCAGCGCCGACGCCGTCGACTGGACGCCCAGCGCCAACCAGGCCACGGCCGACGTGGTGACCGTCCCGGATACCTGGCTGCTCTGCTCCGGCGAGCACGACATCGAGGTGGTGCGCCAAGATGCGGCGCTCGGCGATTGAACGACTGCTGCCCGCTGCCTATCAGCGGGCCTGCGTGCCGGGCAGCGTGCTCTGGGCGCTGCTGGACGTGATGGAGGGGTTGCACGCCCCGGACGAGGCGATCCTCGCC
Organism: Micromonospora sp. NPDC005291; assembly: GCF_040607415.1. NCBI lineage: Bacteria > Bacillati > Actinomycetota > Actinomycetes > Micromonosporales > Micromonosporaceae > Micromonospora > Micromonospora sp. NPDC005291. The sequence continues at coordinate 203,297 of NZ_JBEXGR010000006.1, read as the reverse complement.
GAGGTGGACGCCCTGTTCGACCCGTACCGAGCACCGGACGGGCTGGTCGTGCAGTTGACCCGCTGGGTGGCGATGGACCATGTGGTGGCCTCGCCCCGCCCGGACGCCCCGCTGCCACTGCCGGTGGGTCGGCTGCGCGACCTCGTGGCCAACGGGGCGCTGCTGGCCCGCTGGCGCGGCACCCCGTACGGGATGCGCAGGGCCCTTGAGCTGGCCACCGGGATGCCGGGCTTCGCGATCGACGAACCCGCCGAGCAGCCCTTTCACGTCGTGGTGCGGGTGCCGGCCGCCGCCGCCGGCCAGCTCGCCGTGATCACCCGCATCGTCGAGGCGGAGAAGCCCGCCTCGACCACCGTCGAGATCGTCCTGGAAGAGGAGTCGTCATGACCACCGAGTGGGCGGTCGTCGCCGCCGCCGAGCAGTTCACCCTCGACCCGCGCAACAGCGGCGAGCTGACCTTCACCGTCTCCAACCCGGGCAACGCGCCGGACACCGTGGTGTTCGACGTGGCGCCCGGTGACGGCTCCCAGCGTGCGTGGTTCACCGTCGCCGAGCCGCAGCGGGTGGTCCCCGGGCAGGGCTCGGTGTCGTTCCTGGTCAAGCTCGCCGTGCCGGCGGGCACCCCGCCACGGCGCTACGACATGACCGGGTTCGCGTACTCGGCGAACACCGCGCCGGAGGAGAGTTCCCGCTCCAGCGGCCGGGTCACGTACGAGGTGCGGGCGGTCGCGCCGCCACGGCGTACCCCATGGTTGTGGATCGCCGCCGCGGCGGCGTTGGTGCTGGTGGTGGTGACCGTGGGGGTGGTGCTGCTGACCCGCGACGGCGAGCCGGCCCCCGGCGAGCCGAGGGTGGTCACCATCGAGGCGGAGAGCCTGGTGGAGGCCGCGGTGGTGGAGTCGCCACGGACCAGCGGGGCGGTCGTGGGGGCGCAACCCAACTGCTGCGAGGTGACCTGGTCCGGGGACAAGCAGCTGTTCTTCCAGGGGCTGGCCATCGGCGACCAGGTCACCGTGACGGTGCAGATCCCGGCCGACGGCACGTGGCGTTTCGCCGCGGTGCGCACCACCTCGTTCGACTACGCCAACACCGTGTTCGTGATCGACGGCGCCCAGGTCGGCGGGGCGTTCCTCGGCTTCACCCCGAAGGTGCAGAAGACGCAGTTCCTGGACGTGGGTACGGTCCGGCTCACCAAGGGTCCGCACCGGCTCACCCTGGCGGTGGTGGGCAAGACACAGGGCACCAACCGCTACTTCGCGGGCGTCGACGAGATCCGGTTCACCGAGATCGTGGCGCAGGCTGCCGCGCGATGAGCGGCCGACAGAAGGCGCTGCTGGGGCTGCTCGCCGTCCTGCTGGTGGCGCTGTTCGTGGTCGCGGTGGGCACGGGCCGCGACGACCAGGGTGATCCGGGAGCCCGGCACGGGCTGGTCGACCGGTTGGGTGCGCTGGGCGGCGAGCGTGCCGCGGTGGACCCGGCAACGGTCAGCGCCGACTGCGCCGACGAGACGGGCCGGCTGGTCTTCACCGGCAGTTGCGTGGTGCGGGTCGTCGACCCCGGCGGGCTGCGCACGCTGGTACTGCGCAGCGCGGCACGGTTCACGGTCGTCGCTCCGGCACCCGGCGACGCCGACCTCACCATCCGCGACGAGGTCGAGCCGGCGTCGGACGGCACCGGCGCGGTGGCGAAGATCGCCGTCGACCAGGCCACCGAGGTGGGCCTGACCTGCCCCGGCCTGGGTGGCTGCACCGTCGTCGTGGCCACGTCCTGACCCGAGAGGAAGGTGCCGCCGTGGGTGACCTGCGCAAGCCGTTCCTGCTGCTGGCCATGCTCGCCATCGTCCTGGCGATCGGCGTGGAGCTGGGTGCCGGGCTGCTGCTCGGCGGCGCCGACGCCGGCGCGGCGCTGGCCGACAGCGCCGGCACGCTGGACGTCCAGCTCGACGACGTGTCCGGGGTCAGTGAGCCGTCCGGCCGGGGCACCGGCTACCTGGCGTTGATCGACGCGGTGGCGGTGTGGAGCACCGGGCTGTTCTGCCTGGGGCTGCTGCTGCCCGAGCGCGTCCAGGGGCGGGTGCAGGGCGTCGCCAGCCTGATCTTCTCGATCATCCTGATCATCGTCGGGCTGATCGCGCTGGTTATCGCGTTCGTGGAGCTGTCCATCATGGTGTCGCTGTTCCTGGCCGTCCCGTTCGGCACGCTGGCGTACCTGGCCCTGTGGGGGTTCTTCCCGGTGGGCGAGGCAGCGGTGCTGCTCGGGCTGGTGCTGCTGCTCAAGCTCGTGTGGGCCGGGCTGCTGGTGCTGGCCCAGCCGCGCTTCCTGCAGAACAAGGGCCTCGTCCTGCTGATCCTCACCACCCTGCTGTGCACGGTCGTGCTGGAGTTCCTGCACAACCTGGTGCCGGTGATCCTGGTCAGCATCGTCGACGACGTGGCGGCGCTGGTCTTCGCGGTGATCGCGATCATCTGGGGGTTGGTGCTGCTGATCGGTTCGATCCCGGCGATCGTCAAGGCCATCCGGGTCACCGCCGCGCTGCCCAGCCGTTGACGTTTGCGGTATCGGCAACGCTCGGGTGGATTGTCTGTGACCCTGACGGCGTGGACAGGACGCCGCGGTGCGACGCAGTGGAGCTGCGCGTGCACGGCATCTCCGGAGTCACCGCGGAACGGATCCTCGACCACCCGATCGTGGTCCGCGTCGCCGGGGACACGCACGCGGGCTTCTTCCGGCCCCGGCCGGGGAGCGGAGCCGCCGGCGGGGCCACGGCCGGAGTAGCCGTCGAGGCGTACCGCTGGGGTTCCCTGACCGCCGGCGCGGCGGTACGGACGGCCTCGATGTTGCTGTTGCTGCCCTTCATGTTGAGCAACCTCGCGATCTGGTTGCGACCGCCGGGGCGCGACCGGTGGGGACTGCTCAGCATGCTGTGCCGCCTGCTCGCCGGCACCCTCACGGCCACGTTCGTGCTGGCGATCGTGGGCGTCACGCTGGACCTGGTCGGGTGGCAGTGCGTGCCGTACCCCGGGTGCCGGGCCAGCCGCCCCTACCTGGCCTGGCTCTACACGCTTCCGTCCGGCCCCCGGCTGGCCCTGCTGTCGGTCGTCCCGCTGCTGGCGCTGCGGGTCGTCTGGGCCATCGGCACCCGGTCGGCGCGGGCGTTCGAGGGGTTCGGCCCGTCCTCGGCGCAAGCGCTCGCGCACGGCCAGACCGAGAGCCTCACCGACGCCGGCTTCTGGCAGGACGAGCAGACGATCGGTTGGCTGCGTCAGATCCACGTGGCGCTCGGCATCGGCACGCTGAACGTCGCTCTGATCGCGGGCATCTCACCGGCCGGGGTCGGCGCGCCCCGTCACGTCGCACCGTTCGGGGTGGCCGTCGGGCTGCTCGTGTTCAACGTGGTCCTTCTCTGCCTGCCCGCGCCGGCCAGCGCGGCGGGGGCCCGACGGCTTCTGCGCCCCCTGTGGGCGGCCACCGTGGGGGTGAGCGTGCTGTGCCTCGGCGTCGCCGCCCTCGCGGGCGCGGCACCCTCCGGCTCGGGCAAACTGCCCGGGTACGAGGGCGCCGCCGCCGGGGTGGTCGCCGTGCAGGGCGTCCTGCTCGTCGTGCTCACCGTCGTCACGTACACCCGCCAGCGTGGTGTTCGCACCGAGCGCCCGTTCCTGCGCGGGCTCGGCACCCCGATCATGGCAGCGGCGGCGGTGAGCGTCGGCGCCGCCTTCACCGCGACCCTGGTCTACCGCGTCGCCGACGCCCTCGACCACGGCGACATCCCCGATCCGATCCGGCCCAACTCGCCGATCGTCGGCCCACTGGAGCCGCCGGTCGCCTACTGGTGGGCCGCGCTCGCCGGGCTCGCCGCGCTGCTGATCGGCGCGGCGGTGACCTCGGCCACCCTTCTGCTGAGCCGGCGACGGCGACGAAGGCTGGCGGCGCGCATCATCGAGCGGGACTACCCGGATGTGCCGGCGGAGGACGCGCACCGGCTGCGCCTGGTCCGGGAGACCATCGCCCGGTCCCGGGTCTCCGAGGAACTTGGCCCGGTGCTGATCGCGTTCCTGGTGATCGCGTCGCTCGGGCTGGCCACCGTCGCTCTCGACGTGATCGGGATCGGTCCCACCCAGCTCGCCGCCCGGCTCGGTGGGCAGGGCGGTGCACTCCCCGTGATCGCCGCCTACGTCACCGACGCGGGTGTCTGGGTGATCAGCTTCCTGGTGATCAGCCTCATGGTGCTGGGTTTCCGTTCGTACCGGTCGTCCCAGACCCGACGGGTGGTGGCGGTGCTGTGGGACCTCGGCACCTTCTGGCCCCGCACGGTCCACCCGTTCGCTCCCCCCTGCTACGCCGCCCGCGCCGTCCCGGAGCTGGCGAAACGGATCACCGGGCTCACCGCGCGAGGCCCGGTGGTCCTCTCCGGCCACAGCCACGGCTCGGTGCTCGCCGCCGCCACCATCCTGCAACTACCGCCGCCCGTGCTGGCCCGGGTCTCGCTGTTGACCTACGGCTCACCGCTGCGGCGCACCTACGCCCGGCTCTATCCGGCGTACCTGGGGCCGGAGACGCTCTGCGACCTCGGCGGGCGGATCGGGTGGCGATGGCGCAACCTGTGGCGGGACACCGATCCGATCGGCGGGCCGATCTTTCCCAGGGCCCCGGACACACCCCCGCCCTGCGCCGACCCGGCGGCCGGAGACGTCGACATTCGACTCCGTGATCCCCGCAGCCTGACCATCGACCCCGCGGACACCGTCCCACCTCCGATCGAACGGCACTGGCCCTACCACACCCAGGCCGCGTACCAGGTGGCGATCCGCGAGCTGATCGAGCGCTCCCGCTGACCGCACCGCCCGACCCGGCGCGGGGTTCACGACATCGTCACGACCAGAGCGGCGGCCCGGTCGCGGTCGAGGGTTCCGTCGACGACGGCCACGCCGTGCCGGCCGTGCCGCTTTCTGCCGGCCGCGATGGTGACCGGTTGCGCGAACGCGAAGGCCACCCCCACACCCGGGTACATCGCGGCCCGCACGAACCATCGGTCGCCGTCGCCGAGCCCGGCGAAGACCAGGGTGTACGCCCTACCGTCCGGCCCGGTGCCGCGCAGCGCGACCCACGGCTCGGCGGAGCCGTTGACCGCCTCCTCCCCCGTCGCCGAGGCGCTGAACACCGACGCGGGTTCGGCCGAGACCGCTCGCCAGAAGAAGCCGCCGTACCCGGCCCCACCGGGGCGACCGTTGGTGGCCGGGCTACCCAACCGCACGTCCTGCCCGGCCGGGGCACTGAGCGTGTAGTCCACCTCCAGCCACCAGGCCGATATCTCCCCGGCCGGTCCCTCTCCGGTCAGCGGAACGGCGGTGAGCTGACGGTGCTCGGTGAGCAGCACCGCCCCGTGCGGGTCGCGCCACTCCAGCCGGTGGGTGAGTCGGTCGGTGGAGCGCTCCGACCAGCCGGTGTGGGCGATCCGCCCGTGGTCGTCGCGCCAGGTGTAGCCGACGTCGCGCACGTAGGTGCGCCCTCCCCAGAGGTTGCTGCCGTTGACGTCCTGCACCGCGAGGGAGGCGCCGAGGTGCCACACGTGGTCGGCGGGCAGCGCGTCGGTCACCACCGTGCCGCCGAGGGTTCGCACCGGGTGCAGGTACGGCCGGGGCCCGTGCCGCGCGTCCAGCGCCGGGTCGACCACGTACCGGGCCACCTCCGTCCCCCCGACCAGCAGCCGCGTCGGCTCGTCGGCTGCGCCACCCCGGCCGGCGGCGACCCCCGGCCCGAGGTCGGCGGCGGGACGGGACGCGCGCCCGGTGCTCACGGCAGCTCCGGGTGGGCGGGCACCGTCCGGCGGCTCGCGACGGCGTGCAGGGCGGCCACGGTGTAACCGGCGAGGATCGGCACCGCGACCGGTGTGACCAGGACAGCGAGCAGCGCGGCCAACGCGGTCACCCCGCTGAGCGCGGCCCAACGGGTGGGCGCGTCCAGGCAGGCGCGGGCAGCGGACCGGGCCGCCGCCCGCCAGCGCCCGCCCCCGTTGCCGCCCACTTCGACGACGACCAGCCCGGCGTACCCGGCCAGGGCTGCCGTGACCAGTGCGGTCACCACCAGCGCCGGCGGGCCGCCCGGCACCCGGCCGGTGGCAAGCGCCGCCAGATCGGCGGCGAGCAGCCCGGCCACGACAAGCACGAGCAGGCTCACCGGCACGCCGGGCAGCACGGAGCGGCCAAACCGACGTAGGGTGGCCCGCGCCGACGGCCAACTGCCGGTACGCGTCCAGTCGTGCACCGCCGCGCTGGCCGTGCCCGCCGCCGCGGCGGCGGTGAACAGGGGCGCCGCAGCGAGGGTCAGCAGGATGCCGAGCAGCGCCAGGTCGGCGGCGTCGCGGGCGACGTCACGCCAGTCCCGCCGCCCGCCGGCATCCTCCGGCTCAGCCCTTGATGCCATTGGTGTTGATCCCCTCGACGAGCATCCGCTGGAACGCGACGAAGAACAGGAAGACCGGCAACAGCGACAGCACCGACATGGCGAACATCGGCCCGACCGCGCTCTGGCTCGTCGAGTCGATGAACAGTGTCAACGCGACCGGCACGGTGTAGTCCTCCAGTTGGGACAGGAAGACCAACTGGCGGAAGAAGTCGTTCCAGGTCCAGATGAACGAGAAGATCGCGGTGGTGACCAGCGCCGGGCGGCTCAGCGGCAGGATGATGTGCCGGAAGATGCCGTACGGGCCGGCGCCGTCGATCCGGGCTGCCTCGTCCAGCTCGCGCGGGACCCCGCGCATGAACTGCACCATCAGGAACACGAAGAACGCCTCGGTGGCCAGGAACTGCGGGATCAGCAGCGGCAGGTACGGCCAGTCCCCCCCGACCAGTCCCAGGGTCCGGAACAGGATGTACTGCGGCACGATCAGCACGTGTTGGGGCAGCAGCAGGGTGCCGATCATGACGGCGAACCACATGCCGCGCAGCCGGAACCGCAACCGGGCGAAAGCGTACGCGGCCAGCAGGCAGGAGAGCCCGTTGCCGACCACGGTGAGCAGGCTGACCATGGCGCTGTTGAGGAAGAACCGGCCGAAGCTGACGTCGAAGTTGGACCACCCGTCGGTGTAGTTGCCCGGGGTGAAACGCTCCGGCAGCAGCCCGACGTTGTTGACGATCTCCTCCTGGGACTTCACCGAGGTGCCGATCATCCAGATCAGCGGGTAGAGCACCACGGCGACGATCGCCACCAGGATGAGCAGCCGCAGCACGGGCCGACCGCCGGTCCGGCGGCGGGCCGCTGTCGCTGCTCCGGTCGGCACGTCGGCCGTCGGGGTCACCGTCACCATCACCGGTCCTCCCCGTCGGAGTAGTGCACCCAGAACCGCCCGGTGCTGAAGAAGATCGCGGTGATCACCGCGATGGCGAGCAGGAACACCCAGGCCATCGCCGAGGCGTAGCCCATCTCAAGGTCGGTGAAGCCGGTGATGTAGAGGTTCAGCGTGTACATCAGGGTGGAGTCGACCGGGCCGCCGGTGCCGTTGCTGAGCACGAACGCGGCGGTGAAGCCCTGGAACCCGTTGATCGTCTCCAGTACCAGGTTGAAGAAGATGACCGGGGAGAGCATCGGCAGGGTGACGTTGCGGAACTGACGGAACCGGCCCGCGCCGTCGACCGACGCGGCCTCGTACAGCTCGGTGGGCACCTGCTTGAGTCCGGCCAGGAAGATCACCATCGGCGCGCCGAACTGCCAGATGGCCAGCACCATCAGCGTCTCCAGGGCCCAGTCCGGGTCGTTGACCCACGGTTTGCCCTGGATGCCGAAGAGGCTCAGCAGCGAGTTGAACGCGCCGTCACGGTTGAACATGTTGACCCAGACGATGGCCAGCGCGACGCTGCCGCCGAGCAGCGACGGCAGGTAGAACAGCCCTCGGAACAGCCCGACCCCGCGCCAGGCGCGGTTGAGCAGCAGCGCCACGCCGAGCGCCGCGGCCAGCTTCAGCGGTACGGCGATCAACGCGAAGGTCAGGGTGACCCGCACCGCGTGCCAGTACGACGGGTCGGCGGTGAACATCCGTTCGTAGTTGGCCAGCCCCACCCACTCCACTTCGGAGAAGGGGGTGAGGATGTCGTAGTTGGTGAAGCTCAGGTAGAGCGACAACAGCATGGGGACCGCCGTGATACCCATCAGGCCGATGAGCCACGGCGACAGGAAGACGTACCCCGCCAGACCTTCGCTGTGCCGGAGGCGTCCGGGCCCACGCCTCTCGGCGTGGGCCCGGACGGAGCCGGGGCCGCGTCGGGTCGGGTCGGGCGCCGTGGTCAACGCCACGAACAGCTCCTCTCCTCGCCTGGTGAGGCGGTCAGGCGATGGCGGCTTTGCACGCCTCGACGAACTGGGCGGCGGCCTGCGCGGGGGTGGCGCGGCCGTACTGGGCGTTCTCGGCAGCCTTGATCAGCTCGGACTTGACCTTGCTGTGTCCCTTGATCGGCACCTGCGGGGACTCGCCGAACTTCTGGGTCAGCTCCGCCTCGACGGCGATGGACTGCTTCATCGCCGGGTCGGTGGTGTCGTCGCTGACCACCCGGCGCAGGTCCAGGTTGGACGGCAGGCCGCGGTCGGTCCCGAGCAGCTTGACCGCCTCCTGGTCGTTGTTCAGGAAGTTGATCACGTCGACCGCGACGTCCTTGTGCTTACTGCCCTTGAACACCGACCAGTACATCGAGGCCCGGGCCCACTGCGCGCTCGGGTCACCCGGGTAGGCGATCACGCCCAGCTCGTCCTTCGTGTTCTTCTTCAGGTCCGGCATCTGGTTGGCCCAGACCCAGGAGGTCGCCGACTTGCCGGTGACCACCAACTGCTTGCTGATGTCGCTGGAGTTGCCCTCGTGGATGACGTCGGGGGTCGGGGTGGCCTTGCGGTCCCGGGCGCCCTTCCACAGGTCGAACCACTTGGTCACGTCCTCGGCGGTGAAGCCCAGTTCCTTGCCCTTGTAGAGGTCCTTGCCCTGCTGGCGCAGCCAGACCCAGAACGCCTTGTAGTCGGCGCTCGGATCCTGGGTGCCGGGCACGCCGGCCTTCTTCGCCACCTCCTCGGCCCAGGCGATGTGCTGCTCCCACGACATCCCGGTGGTGGGCTCGGGCAGGTTGTTCTTGGTCAGCAGCGTCTTGTTGTAGACCAGACCCTGGGTGTTCTCCCCGGCGGCCAGGCCGGCGAGCTTGCCGTCGACCACGCCGTACTGCCAGAGGCTCTTGGGGAACTTGGAGGTGTCCAGCTTGCCGGACTCCTGGTAGGAGGTCAGGTCCAGCGTGGTGTTACGTCCCGCGTACTCGGCCAGGTAGTTGTCGTCGATCTGGAACAGGTCCGGTGGGTTGCCGCCGGCGGTGAGCGTGGCCAGCTTGTCGAAGTAGCCCTGGTTGGCCTGCCAGGTCTTCTCGAAGGTCACGTTCGGGTGCTTCTTGGTGTAGAGGGCCAGGGCGTCCTCGGTCAGCTTGGCCCGGGCGTCGGCGCCCCACCAGAAGATGGAGAGCTTGACCGGGGCGTTCGGGTCGGCGGCACCGCCGTCGTCTCCGCAGGCGGCGGCCCCGAACATCAGTGGCGCGGCGACCGTCGCGGCGAGCAGGCCGCGCAACAGTCGCCGCCGAGGCAGCGGGGTACGGTGGGTGCGCCCGACGGGCGCGTCAGTGGTGGGGGGCGTTGCGGGGTGCATGTGCGCTCACTCCTTGGCATTAGGAGGCGACGGCGTCACCGGTGGCCGCGGTCGGGATGCCCGGGCCCGCAGGGCAATGCGGGTCCGGGCCTTGCGGCGCGGCCAGGGGACGTGCCGGTCGGGCGTGTGGGCCCGGGCCGGTCGAGTCGCGGATGACCAGGTCGGTCTGGAGCATTACCTGTGCGGTGGTACGACGGACGCCGAGCGCCGTGCCGGCACCGGACCCCCGCGCGCCGCGCGGTGACTCGATGTCCTGTTGCAGCAGCATGTCGACGGCCGTCCGGCCGGCGGCCCCGGTTGGTGTGGCCACCGTCGTCAGTTTGGGGCGGGTGAGCCGGCTCAGGGTGATGTCGTCGACCCCGACGACACTCACCTCCTGCGGCACCCGGACCCCGAGCGCGTCCAGCCCTTCGATGAGGCCGATCGCCATCAGGTCGTTGTAGGCGAGCACGGCCGACACGCCGCTGCGCCGCACCTGCTCGGCGGCGGCAGAGCCGCCGATCTCGGTGGGCGCGTTCGGGCCGAGTACGGTCAACTCCGCGCCGCCGGCTCGGGCGGCCGTGCCGGCGGCTCGGCGCATCTCCCGGTTGGTCCACGAGCTGCGGGGGCCACCGAGCAGCGCGATGCTGCGGTGACCCAGGCCGACCAGGTGCTCGATCGCCGTCCGGGCGCCCTGCCCGACGTCCATCAGGACGCAGGGCAGGCCGGTCACCTGGCGGTTCACCACCACCAGCGGCACCTCACGGCTGAGCTGCTCGATCAGGCTGTTGCTCATCCGGGGGCTGCACAGCAGCACACCGTCCACCTGCTTGGCCAGCGCGTGGACCAGCTCCTCCTCGACGGTCGGGTCCTCGTTGGTGTCGGCCACGAAGACGTGGTAGTCGCGGTGCCGGGCCTGACTCTCCGCCGCCTTGATCAGCGGCGGGAAGAACGGGTTCGCGATGTCCGCGATGATCAGCCCGATGTTGTGCGTACGTCCGGTGATCAGGGCTCGGGCGGCTCGGTTCGGCCGGTAGCCCAGATCCTCCGCGCAGGCCAGCACCCGGACCCGGGTCTCCGGGTTGACCAGGTGCGGGGCGGAGAAGGTGCGGGACACGGTGGAGATGTGCACACCGGATGCCCGTGCGACGTCCCGGATGGTGACTGGCACGGCGGCTCCTCCGTCCGATGTGGTGGCGGTCACGTGGGTGTGGCCCATTAATGCAAACGGTTGCTCCAGTGTCAACGGTGAATGGTTACGGCTTTGTTGCGCCCGGGCTCCCCTTGGTGACCAGTGACTCCGCAAACACCGACAAATACCGCTGATTGCATCGCCGTCGTTGACGCAACCGGATCGATCGTGATTACTTCACTGCAAACCTTTGCAGGATCACCGGGGAGGCGACCGCATGTCACCGAGAGCCGACGGACGGGTCCGATACGCCGTCGTGGGCACGGGCGCACGAGCCGAGATGTTCGTTCGGGCCCTGGTGCTCGACCACGCCGACACCACCGAACTGGTCGCCTTCGCCGACGTCAACCAGGCCCGGATGGACGCCCACAACCGCTGGCTGGCCGAGCTGGGCCACCGTCCGGTGCCCACGTACCCGGCCGCCGATTTCACGGCGATGCTGGACAAGGAGCGCGTCGACGTCGTCCTGGTGACCAGCGTGGACGTCACTCACGACGAGTACGTGGTTGCCGCGCTGCGCGCCGGCCGGGAGGTCGTCACCGAGAAGCCGATGACCGTGGACGTGCCGCGCTGCCGGCGGATCCTGGACACGGTCACCGAGACCGGCGGTCGGGTGACGGTCGCGTTCAACTACCGCTACAACCCGTTGCACGAACAGGTTCGGCGGCTGCTCGCCGAGGGCGCGGTCGGTGAGATCGGCTCGGTGCACTTCGAGTGGCTGCTCGACGTACGCCACGGCGCCGACTACTTCCGCCGCTGGCACCGCGACAAGGCCACCTCCGGCGGGCTGATGGTGCACAAGGCCAGCCACCACTTCGACCTGGTCAACTGGTGGTTGGCGGCCACCCCCGTCGAGGTGTACGCGGCCGGCCGGCTCTTCTTCTACGGCGAGGACGGCCGCCGACACGGCTACGCCCGTGACTACGAGCGGGCGCACGGCTCCCCCGCCGCGGTCGACGACCCGTTCGCGTTGCGGCTGGACGCGCACCCCCGGCTCCGTGAGCTGTACCTCGACAGCGAGGCCGAGGACGGCTATCAGCGCGACCGCAATGTCTTCGCCCCCGGGGTGAGCATCGAGGACGACATGGCGGTCCTCGCCCGCTACTCCACCGGCGCCACGATGACGTACCACCTCACCGCGTACGCCCCCTGGGAGGGCTACCGGGTGATGGTCAACGGCAGCCGGGGCCGGCTGGAGCTGGAGGTCACCGAGAACGACTTCGTCGACCGGGGCACCGCCGGTGCGGTCAAGGGCGCGGCTCTGCACGGCACCGAGGCACCGGCCGAGGGCGGTGGCGCGACGCTCACCGTGCGCCCGTTCTGGGCCCCGCCCCGACAGATTCCGGTCGAGGGTCGCAGCCGGCACGGGCACGGCGGCGCGGACGCCCGGATGACCGGGGTGCTCTTCGGCGGCCAACCCGACCCGCTGGACCGCGCCGCGACCGCCGACGACGGCGCGTTGGCCCTGCTCACCGGCCTGGCCGCCAACCGATCCTTCGAGACCGGTCAACCCGTCCGGGTCGCTGACCTGCTCACCCCCCGCTGACCACCGACGAGGAGCCCATCCCCGTGCCGACGTTCGACCACACCGACCTGCTCCTGCCACCCGAGCCCGGCCAGCGCGCGCTCGCCCGAGAGCTGTACGCGCTGGCCGCGGAGCAACCCATCATCTCGCCGCACGGACACGTCGACCCGGCCCTGCTCGCCGAGGACCAGCCATTCCCGGACCCGGCGCAGATGCTCATCGTGCCCGACCACTACCTGACCCGGATGCTGCTCAGTCAGGGCGTACCCCCGGCGCGGTTGGGCGTGCCCACCCGCGACGGCAGCCCGGTGGAGACCGATGGCCGGGTCATCTGGCGACGCTTCGCCGCGCACTGGCACCTGTTCCGGGGCACCCCGTCGCGGCTCTGGCTGGAGCAGACCTTCCGCACCGTGTTCGGGGTGCACACCCCGCTCGGCCCGGCCACCGCCGACACCCTCTATGACGAGCTGGCGGCCCGGCTCGCCGAGCCGGACTTCCGGCCCCGGGCGCTGTTCGAGCGGTTCGGCATCGAGGTGCTGGCCACCACCGAGTCGCCGCTGGACGACCTCGGCCAGCACGCCAAGCTCGCCGCCGACGGCTGGGGCGGGCCGGGTGGCCGGGTGGTCACCACGTTCCGCCCGGACGACGTGGTGGACATGGAGTTCGACGGCTGGTCGACCAATGTCGAGCGCCTCGGCGAGCTGGCCGGCGAGGACACCGGCACGTACACCGGCTACCTGGCCGCGCTGCGGGCCCGGCGGGCCGCGTTCATCGCCGCCGGCGCGACCTCGTCGGATCACGGCCACCCCACCGCGCGCACGCTGGACCTGACGCCGGAGGAGGCCGAGCGGCTGTACGACCGGGGCCGACGCGGCGCGGCCGACGCCGCCGACGCCGAAGCGTTCCGGGCGCACATGCTCATGGAGTTCGCCCGGATGTCGCTGGATGACGGCCTGGTCATGCAGCTGCACCCCGGCGCGGTGCGCAACCACAACCGGTGGCTGCACGCGCGGCACGGCCGCGACGTCGGCGGCGACATCCCCCAGGCCACCGAGTACGTGCACGCGCTCGCCCCGCTGCTGGAGCGCTACGGCAACGACCCACGGCTGCGGCTGGTGCTCTACACCCTCGACGAGGACACCTTCACCCGCGAGCTGGCGCCGCTGGCCGGCGGGTACGCCGCGCTGCTGCTCGGCGCGCCCTGGTGGTTCCTGGACTCCCCCGAGGTGCTGCGCCGTTTCCGGGAGACGGTCACCGAGAGCGCCGGTTTCTACAACACCACCGGGTTCGTCGACGACACCCGGGCGTTCTGCTCCATCCCGGTACGACACGACGTGGCCCGTCGGGTGGACGCGGGCTTTTTGGCTCGGCTGGTCGCCGAGCAACGGCTGCCGATGGACGAGGCGGCCGAGACCATCGTCGACCTGGCGTACCGGCTGCCCAAGCGGGTCTTCAACTTCGGAGGCACGAACCAGTGAGTATCACCATCACCTCTGTTGAGGTGCACGACGTGCGGTTCCCGACCGCCGCCCGGGGCGACGGCTCCGACGCGATCAACCGGGGCGACTACTCGGCGACGTACGTGGAGCTGGGCACCGACGCCGCTCCGGTCGGCGCCGGGTTCACCTTCACCAACGGCCGGGGCAACGAGATCACCTGCGCGGCGGTCCGCGCACTGGCCCACCACGTGCGGGGACGCACGATCGAGGAGATCGCGGCCGAGCCGGTGGCGTTCTGGCGCTCGCTCAGCGCGGACGTGCAACTGCGCTGGCTGGGCCCCGAGAAGGGCGTCATCCACATGGCGACCGGCGCGCTGGTCAACGCTGTCTGGGACCTGCGGGCCACCCTGGCCGGTAAGCCGATGTGGCGGTTCCTCGCCGAGCTGCCGACCGATGAGTTGGTCGCCAGCATCGATTTCAAGCACATCACCGACGCGCTCACCCCGGACGAGGCCGCCGCCATCCTCGACAAGGGGCGCGACGGGCTGGCCGACCGACTGGGCACGCTCGAACGGGACGGCTTTCCCTCGTACACCACCTCGGTTGGTTGGCTCGGCTACCCGGACGACAAGGTACGGGCCCTGAGCCGGCAGGCGTACGACGAGGGCTGGCGTGCGATGAAGATGAAGGTCGGCGGCCCGCTCGCCGACGACCTGCGCCGGGCCCGGATCATCCGGGAGGAGATCGGCCCGGACGCGCTGTTGATGATGGACGCCAACCAGGTCTGGGACGTTGACGAGGCGATCACCGCGATGGCCACGCTGGCCGAGGTGGATCCGTACTGGATCGAGGAGCCGACGCACGCCGACGACATTCTCGGCCACGCCCGGATCGCCCGCGCGGTGACGGAGCTGACCGACGGCCGGTGCCGGGTGGCGACCGGTGAGGTGGCCGCCAACCGGGTGATCTTCAAGCAGCTGCTCCAGGCCGAGGCGATCGGCGTGATGCAGATCGACGCGTGCCGGGTCGGCGGGGTCAACGAGGTCCTTGCCGAGCTGCTGCTGGCGGCGAAGTTCGGGGTGCCGGTCTGCCCGCACGCCGGCGGCGTCGGCCTCTGCGAGTACGTCCAGCACCTGGCGATCTTCGACTACCTGCGGGTGGGCACCAGCCTGGACGGTCGAATGATCGAGTACGTCGACCACCTGCACGAGCACTTCGTCGACCCGGTACGCACCCGTGGTGGCCGCTACCTGCTGCCCGAGCGACCCGGTTACAGCGCCACCATGAAGCCGGCGTCGATCGCCGAGTTCCGCTTCCCGGACGGCCCGGCGTGGCGGTGACCGTCGGCGCGTCCCGACTCGGCCTGGGGATGCTGCGCCAACTGCCCGCCGAGGCCCGTCCCCTGGTCCGGCCGGGCACCGTGCCGGCCGGCGTCGTGCACCTGGGGCTGGGCGCGTTCCACCGGGCGCACCAGGCCGTCTACACCGAGGCGGCGGTCGGCGCGGCCGGCGGTGACTGGGGCATCGTGGCCGTCGCCCCGCGCAGCACCGCCCTGGTCGAGGCGCTCGCCGCGCAGGACAACCTGTTCAGCGTCAGCACCCTCTCCGCCGCCGGCAGCGCCACCCGGGTGGTGGGCGCCCTGAGCGGCGTACGACACGCGGCCAGCGACCCGGACGCCGTGGTGGCGCTGCTCGCCGACCCGGCGGTCCGCGTCGTGACGCTGACCGTCACCGAGAAGGCGTACCAACTCGACCCGGTGACCGGCCGGTTGTCCCCGGATTCGGCACTGGCGGCGGACCTGGCCGGCGGCCGTCCGCCGATGACCGTGCCGGGGTTGCTGCTGCGCGGGCTGGCCGCCCGGGCCGCCGCGGACGCCGGGCCGGTGGCGCTGGTCAGCTGTGACAACCTGCCGGCCAACGGCCGACGGCTGCGCGGCATGGTCGACCAGGCGGTCGGCCGGGCCGTCGGGGTGCCCACCGGGCTGGTCGAGTGGGTGGCCGGCAACGTCACGTGCCCGGGCACCATGGTGGACCGGATCGTGCCGGCCAGCACCGCGGAGACGATCGAGGCGGCACGCCGGGCGCTCGGCGTGACCGACCTGGCCGCGGTGGCCGCCGAGCCGTACGCGCAGTGGGTGATCGAGGACGACTTCCCCGGCGGCCGGCCGGGCTGGGAGCACGCCGGGGCGGTGCTCACCGACGACGCCGGCCCGTGGGAGCGGTTGAAGCTGCGCACTCTCAACGGCGTGCACTCGGCGGTGGCGTACCTGGGGGCGCTGGCCGGTCGGGAGACGATCGCCGACACGCTGGAGATCCCGCACCTGACCGACGTGCTGCGCCGGCTGATCGCCGAGGACGTGGCGGCGAGCTTCACGCCGCCGGACGGGGTCAGGGTGGTCGACTACGGCGAGCAGGTCCTCGACCGGTTCGGCAACCCGGCGATCCGCCACCGCACCCTGCAGGTGGCGATGGACGGCTCGCAGAAGCTGCCGCAGCGGGTCCTGCACACCATCGTCGACCTGCGCGCCGCCGGTCGGTCCGCGCGCTGGGGCGCGCTGGTGGTGGCGGCGTGGCTGCGTTTCGCGCTGGGCTACGCCGACGACGGGCACCCGTTGCCGTTCCAGGACCCACTGGCCGGGCCGATCCGCGCCGCGCTGGATGCCGGCGTGCAGAGCCCTGCGGGCACCGTCGACGCGGTCTTCGCGCTGCGCGAGGTCATCCCCGTCGAGGTGGCCGGGGACGACGAGGTCCGCGCCGACGTGATCGCCTGGCTGACCGCGCTGGAGCGGCACGGCGTCGAGGCCACCCTGGCCGGTGCCCGATGACCGGGCCAACCCTGGCTGGTGCCCGGTGACCGGGGCGACGCCGCCCCGGGTGGCGGTGATCGGGGCGAACGGGCACGGCCGGTGGCACCGGCGGGTGATCGGGCCGCTGCACGACGCCGGTCGTCTCCGGCTGGTCGCCCTGGTCGACGTCCACCCGGTGGAGGACGACCAGGCGGCGCCGATGCCGCCCGGGGTCGAGGTGTTCACCGACCACCGTGCGATGCTCGCCGCCACCCAGCCGGAGGTGGTGGTGATCTGCACTCCGCCACACACTCACCTGGCGATCGCCCGCGAGGCCCTGGCCGCCGGTGCGGACCTGCTGCTGGAGAAGCCGCCGGTGCTGTCGCTGGCCGAGCACGAGGAGCTGACCTGGGCGCTGACCGCCGCCGGCCGGGTGGCCCAGGTCGGCTTCCAGGCGCTCGGCTCGGCGGCACTGACCGCGCTGACCGACGCGCTGGCCGCCGGCCGGCTGGGCACCGTCACCGGCATCTCCACCGTCGCGGCGTGGCAGCGGCCGGACGCCTACTACGCCCGCTCCCCCTGGGCCGGCCGACGGAGCCTGAACGGCCGGCCGGTGCTGGACGGCGCACTGGCCAACCCGCTCGCGCACGCGGTGATGCAGTGCCTGGCGATCGCCGAGGCGCTCAACGGGGCGACGCCCTGGCCGGTCGCGATCGAGGTGGAGCGCTACCGGGTCCGCCCGATCGAGGTGGAGGACACGGCGGTGCTGCGGGTCCTGTTCCGCGCGGGCCCGCCCGTGCTGGCGGCGGTCACCCTGGCCGCCGAGGAGTTCGTGGCGGGCGACGTGCTGGTGACCGGTACGGCGGGACAGGCGGTGCTGGAATACCCGACGGACCGGCTGCGGCTGCCCGGGGACGTGGTGAGCCGCCGCTTCCCGGGACGGCTGGGGCTGCTGGAGAACCTGCTCGCGCACCGGGCCGACCCGGCGGGGGTGCCGCTGATCGCACCGCTGGCCCGTACCGCGCCGTTCACCGCGCTGCTGGACGCGTTGCGGGCCGCGCCGGAGCCCCGGCTGCTCGACGGCGACCTGGTGACCACGGTCGGCGACGGCGGGGAGCGGGTCCGCCACCTGCGGGGCGTGGTCGACGTGCTGCGTCGGTCGGCCGAGCGGGGGGCGCTCCCGAGCGAGCTGGCGGTGCCGTGGGCGGCCGCGGCCTACCGCGCCGAGCTGGCGGGATAGGGGGCGACGGCAACCGGAGTGCGAACGCCGCCCGGACCTCTGCGGGCCACCTCCGACAGACCCCCACCACCAGCGAATGGGAAGAATCGATGCGCAGACTCCTCGCCGGCGCTACGGCGACCGCACTCCTGCTCGTCGCCGCACCGGCTGCGGCGGCGCCCAGTCCCGACCCCGACCGGCTGTCCTGGTCGGCCCGTCACGTCGGCCGGCAGGCCCTGCCCGAGCGGGACGGCTGGGCGGCCGAGGGCGCCGGCACCACCGGCGGTTCGGCAGCCACCCCCGAGCGGACCCGGGTGGTGCACAGCCGGGCCGAGCTGGTCGCCGCGCTGGGCGGCGACAACGCCAGCAACGTTACCGATGCCACTCCGAAGCTCATCTACGTCGACGGTGCCGTCGACGGCTTCGAGGGGCCCGACGGCACGCCGCTGAGCTGCGGCGACCTGGCCGATCCGGCGTACCGGCTGGACGCCTATCTGGCCGCGTACGACCCGGCGGTGTGGGGTCGGGTCACGCCGAGCGGGCCGCTGGAGGAGGCCCGGGTGCGGTCGGTCGCCAACCAGACCCGGCAGACCCAGATCAACGTCGGCCCGAACACCACCATCGTCGGGCTGCGCGGCGCCCGGCTGACGGGGCTCACCCTCATGATCGACCGGGCGTCGAAGGTCATCGTCCGCAATGTGACCTTCGTCGACGCCCGGGACTGCTTTCCCGCCTGGTCACCGACCGACGGCGAGGCCGGCAACTGGAACAGCCAGTACGACCAGATCTCGGTACGCCGCAGCGAGAACGTCTGGGTCGACCACAACACCTTCACCGACGGCGACAACCCGGACAGCGCCCAGCCGGTCTACTTCGGACGGCCGTACCAGGTGCACGACGGGTCATTGGACGTCACGCACACCGCCAGCCTGGTCACCGCGTCGTGGAACCGCTTCACCGGGCGGGACAAGCTGATGCTGATCGGCTCGTCCAACACCGTCGGCCCGGACGTGGGCCGGCTGAAGGTCACCCTGCACCACAACCTCTTCGACGGCGTCCTGCAACGGCTGCCCCGGGTGCGCTTCGGTCAGGTCGACGTCTACAACAACCACTACCGGCTCGGTGGGGACGACTTCCAGTACGCGCTCGGTGTCGGTGTCCAGTCGGCGATCTACGCGCAGAACAACTTCTTCACCCTGGACACGACGGTCGAGCCGGCCGATCTGCTCTACGACTGGGGCGGCACCGCGCTGACCGAGCGGGGCTCCTGGGTGCGCCGCGGCGGAGGGCCAGCGCGGCCGGTCGACCTGCTGGCGGCGTACAACGCGACCCATGACCCCGACCTCGGGGCCGACGCGGGTTGGACGCCCACCCTGCGCCACGACCCGGTCCTACCGGCCCCACTGGTTCCATTCCTGGTGGACCCCCTCGCCGGCGCCGGCCGGCTGCCGCTCTGACCGGCCGGCCAGGCTGATCGACTCCGTTTCGCCGATATCGCGGCGTCGGAGTGCCCCGGATACCGCAATGTCGGCGAACCGGAGTCAATCACGCAGAAGGACAGCGGGTTGCCTCGCGGATCTCGTGGTCGGGTCGGCGACGCACGGGCTCATCGATGTGGTGAAGATCGGCTATAAGTGACGCATGGACTTCCCGCCGCACCTGGGCAGCATGCCGATGCACGCGATCACCGAGATCCACGGCGAACCGGGCCTGCTGGAACGCTTCCGGTTGGAGGTCCAGCAGTTCGACGACGCCGCCCGGGTGCGGCTGACCGCCGCGCTCGACCTCGCCGCCGAGCTGCACCGCGACGACCGACGCGTCCGCGAGCCGTACCTCAACCACCTGCTGCGGGTGGCGATCCGGTTGATGCACCACTACCAGGTGCGGGACGTGGACGTGATCGTCGCCGGCCTGCTGCACGACGCGGTGGAGGACCACCCGGCCGAGTTGGCCGGCGGCGACCCGGGGGCCGACCCGGCCGGGGCCGCGCTGACCGCGCTCGCCGCGCGGTTCGGGCCGCGGGTGGCCACCCTGGTCGCCGCCGTCACCAACCCGGTGTACGACCCCGAGCGGGACCGCAACACGCAGTACCGGGAGCACCTGGCGGTCAGCCTGGACCGGGAGCCCTGGGCCCGGGTGATCAAGGTGTCGGACTTCACCGACAACGGCGTGGGGGTGATCCACACGGTCGGGCCGAAGGTCGTCTCGTCGGCGCGGAAGTACCGGCCGCTGGTGCCGCTCTTCCGGGATCTGATCGGCCGGCCGGACACACCGTTGTCACCGGAGGTGAAGCGGCACATCTTCGGCCAGCTCGACCTGGCCGAGGAGCGGTTCAGCGCCATCCTGGACCAGCCCGCCCACCCCCACTGACCAGGCGTCGCATCACCCGACCGGGTTCTGCGACAAGTTCTCAGATCTGTGAAGAAGCCTCCGGCATTACGGTGAGTTTGCGCCAGATGGGAGGCAAAAGTCCTCTTGGTCGGAATCTCTGGCGTACCCCCGATCGAGAGGATTCGGACCCATGCGCGACCTTTCTCGGCGCGATCTGCTCAAGGCGACGGCCGTCGGCGCCGGAGCGGTCGCTCTCCCGGGCATGATGGCCGGCAGCTCGGCGATCGCGGCCGACGGTCCCGGGTCCTCCTCCGGCGCGAAGTACCCGCCAGCGGAGCTGACCGGCCGCATCGTCCGTCCCCAGAGCCCCAACTACGCGGAAGCGAGCATCGGCTGGGACGAGCTCTTCGTTCACTATCCGCTGGTCATCGTCTTCGCCCAGGAGACCCGGGACGTGGTCAACGCGCTCACGTGGGCGCGGCAGAACAACGTCGCGCTGCGGGTCCGCAGCGGCCGTCACAGCCTTGAGGGCTGGTCGAACGTCGACAACGGCATCGTGATCGACGTCAGCGAGCTGAAGGAAACCCACATCGACGTCGCCAGTCGCACCGCACGAGTCGGCGCCGGGCTCAACCAGTTGGAGGCGGTGACCGCGCTCGGGGAGTACGACCTGGCGGCGACGACGGGAACGGAGGGAACCGTGGGCCTGTCCGGCGCAACCCTCGGCGGCGGCTTCGGCTTCCTCACCCGCTACCTCGGAATGGCCTGCGACAACCTGGTCGGGGCGGAGATCGTCGTGGCGGCGGGTGCCGACGGCGCGAAGGTGCTCGAGGTGGACCCGTGGAACCACCCGGACCTGCTCTGGGCGCTGCGCGGCGCGGGAAACGGCAACTTCGGGATCGTCACCTCGCTCACCTACAGGGTGGCCCCGCTCAAGAGCGTCGCCTACCTCCAGGCGACCTGGGAGGGCCTCGACGACCTGCACGGGGTCTTCGACACCTGGCAGCGCACCGCACCGTTCACCGACCCCCGCCTCGGCAGCCAGCTTGAGGTCCACCCGAACGAGATCCTGCTGTTCGGGGTGCTCGCCGAGGGATCAGAGGCGGAGGCCAGGAAGCTGCTCGCGCCGATCCTGTCGGTTGGCAACCCCCAGGTGACGGTGCAGATCGGAGGTTGGGGCGACACCTATGCCGGCTTCCAGATTCCGACCGAGGACGAGCCCGCGAACTGGAAGTTCTTCTCGCAGTTCACCAGCGAGCCGTTCCCGCAGAAGGCGATCAGCGTCATCCGCGCGTTCATGCAGGACGCCCCGTCGGACGACAGCAACTTCTTTACCCAGGCCTTCGGCACCGGGGCGCAGAGACACGAACCGTTCGGTGGCGCGGCCTTCCCGCACCGCGACGCGCTCTTCTACTCCGAGCCCGGCGCTGGCTGGGGCACTCGCGGGGAGCCCGACAGCGGCGACGCCATCACCCCGATCGCCCAGACCTGGATCGCCGAGTTCAGCCAGGCACTGCGGCCCTACGTGAACGGCGCCTACGTCAACGTGCCGAACATCGGCATGGCGGAATGGGAAACCGCCTACTGGGGCCACAACTTCGACCGGCTGCGCCGCGTCAAGGCGAAGTACGACCCCCACAACGTCTTCCAGTACGAGCAGAGCATCCCGCCCGCGACACACTGACCCGCCCGACGGGCGCTGCGGATGCCGCTGCGGGCGAGGTCACACCTGGTGCAGGCCGGCGCGAACGAGGTGCTCCAGCCAGGGTGTCGGGGCGACGCCCAACTCCCGGCCCAGGTCGGCGCGGAACAGCTCGAACCGACGTACCGCCTCGTTGATGTTGCGCTCCGCCAGGTGCACGGCGATCAACGTGCGGGTGGCGCTCTCCCGCAGCGGCTCCAACTGCACAGCGGTCAACGCCACCTGCACCGCCTCGCTGAACCGGCCTTGCGTGGTGAGCCGCTCGGCGAGCGCCTCCAGCGCGTACAACTGGGTCTGGCGTAGCCGTTCCCGTTCGGTCAGCACCCAGTCGTCGTACCAGCCGGGCAGCAGCTCACCGGTCGCCAGCGCCGGCAGACCGGGGCCGACACCGACCGGTGACCCGCCGGCCAGCAGCGCCGTGGCCGCCGCGCCCAGGGTGGCCACGTCGCTGGTCACCCCGGCGGCCAGGGCCAGCCGGTCGTCCTCCTCCACCAGTGGCTCGGGGGTGACCCGGTGCAGCCGCCACAGCATGGTGCGCAGGTTGGCCCGCGCCCGCTCCTCGTGCGAGCCGGGCCAGAGCGTGCCGGCGGCCTCAGACCGGGCACATCCCTGGCGTACGCCGAGGTAGGCCAGCAGTCGGCGGGCACCCTGCGGCACCGCCACCGCCCGCCCGTCGCGTTCCAACCCGAACCCGCCGAGCAACCGCAACGCGTACCGGGGAAGCTGCCCCGCGTCGGTCTCGGGTGCCCCGAAGCGGAGGTCGTGCGTTACCTCGTGAACAGCCATGCATGCGCCTTTCGCACCCGATCGCCCCGTGGCAGTTCCACGGTCGGGTGTGGACGGTCAACGCGCCAGCACAGTGTCGTCACACCGACCCGGCGAGCGGCGTGGATCAGCCGTTCGCCGGAGTCGGTACCGGCCGTTCAGCGCAGCTTGCTCAGCGTCCGGGCGTACCCGGTCCACTCGGCGGCGTCGCCGACGTCGGCGCGTATCTGGGCCTCCTTCATGATGGCGAGCACCTGCTCGGGCTGCGCGTCGGCCAGCTTGCCGAGCGTGCTGATGCCGGCGCGGGCCAGCGCCGCCCGGGCCTTGGTCGGCACGCCGGCGAGCATCGCGATGTCGGCGTCCGCGACGTTCTCCAGTTCGGCTTCGATGCCGAGCGCGGCGGAGACCGCCGACTGGGCGCCGACCGTGGTCCGGACGATGACGGCCTCCCGTTCGCTCACCTCGGCGAACATGGCGTCGACGCTCGGGTAGGCGGTCTCCGCCGGCAGCACCTTGAGCACGTCGCGGACGAGCCGGCCGTCGGCCACCTCGTCCTCGC
Source organism: Micromonospora sp. NPDC005291 (assembly GCF_040607415.1). Classification (NCBI taxonomy): domain Bacteria; kingdom Bacillati; phylum Actinomycetota; class Actinomycetes; order Micromonosporales; family Micromonosporaceae; genus Micromonospora; species Micromonospora sp. NPDC005291. The sequence continues at coordinate 180,137 of NZ_JBEXGR010000006.1, read as the reverse complement.
CGAAGAGGCGGATGAACTCGACCAGCTTCACCTCGCGCGGGAAGCGCTGCCGGACGTCTTCGTGCTCGGCGGCGTAGCGGGCGAGTTGGGCGGCACCGCGGACCTTCGGACCGGCGATCACGTCCACCCCGAGGGTCTCCACGGCGGGCAGCACGATGGTGCCGGCCTTGGTCTGCCAGATGCTGACCTTCTTGTCCATGAACATCGTGGTGCCCATGTACCTGCCGAAGTCCAGCGTGCCGATGTAGTTCGGGATCTGCTCGATCGTGTACGGGCCGGGGCTGACCTTGGTCTCGTGCACCGTCGAGTGCAGCCGGTTGATCTCCGCGCGGATCTCGTCGAGCAGCCGGCGCAGGCTCACCCGCATCGCCGCCATGCAGGAGAACGCCTTGGCCAGGTCGGTGCCGAGGTGGTCCAGGTCGTGCTCGATGCGGTGGAAGCGCTCGTTGAAGCCCTGCTCGCCCGGGGTCTGCCCGGCCTGCACCACGTCCTCGCCGTCGACCCAGTCGGCGTGGGCGAAGGTACGGGCGAACGGCGGCGGCGCGCAGCCCGGCTCCACCGCCGGGAACGACTCGGCGTAGCTGAACACCCGCTTCGCGGTGCCCACGTTCTCGTAGATCCAGGAGGAGACCAGCACGCTGGCGTCCGAGGCCGGAATGCCGTGCTTGGTGAACGCCTCGTACAGCTCGGTGACGGTCACCCCGTCATAGTTGATCTCGCTCGCCATGGTGGTATCCCTCTCAGAGCTGGTCGTACACGCCGCGGTGCCGGCGCTGTTGGAAGGTGCGGAAGGTTCGGGCCACCGCCGGGCGCAGCGGCTCGGCGTCGCCGTCGGCGTCGAGGTCGACGTGGTCGCGGCGAATGCCGAACGTGTTGATCTCCACACCGAGTGGGCAGACCCGCATCAGCGCGTTCATCAGCCGCTCGTACTGCGCCAGGGTCAACGTCACCCCGTCGGGCAGCTCCACCCGGAACTCGTACGGGTCGGTCAGTCCGGTGCGCACATAGGAGAGCGCCACCACGGCGACCAGCCCGGCGTGGGTGGGCCGCAGCGTGGTCCGCGCGCCGACCGCCTTGATCTCCGCCGTGCCGCCGCCGAGCCCCACCGTGTACCAGCGGAACCCGGTGGCCCGGCGCTCGGCCAGGTTCAGCCCGGCCTGCGGCAGACCGATCACGCTGCACACCAGCAGCACCCGGTTGCCGGTGTCGACCAGCGGCAGCGCGGCGGCGAGGTGCTGATCGCGCAGCAACCCGACAAGCCGGGCCAGCCGGTCGGCGGCGGCCGGCTGCCCGGCGATCAGCGCGGAGGCCAGCGCCGCCGGCAACTCGATGGTCTCGACCAGCTCGTCGGGGAGCCGGTTCAGCGCGGCCACCACGGGTGCTGGCTCCCGCACCGCCGGCAGGCCGGCTGCGGCCAGCACCTGGTCCACCGGCTGCCCGGCCGGCCGGGTCGGCACCGCCGCCCACCGGGTCCGGGCCACCGCGTCGGTCAGCGGCGCCCACGCCGGCTCGCCACCGCCGGTCCAGGCTGTCGCGGCGGCGGCCAGCCCGGCCAGCAACAGGGCGTTGCCACCCGGGTCGCCCGGCGCGTGGAACTGCGCCTCGACCGCCGCGTCGGCACCGACCGCGGCGCTCAGCGGTGCGGTCACCGCCAGCCCGCGCGTGGGCAGGTGCGACAGGTACATCCGGGTGGTGCTGATCCGGTGCGTGGTCGGCAACCCGCACATCCGCCACAGCCACGCCAGCTCACCGTCGGCCGCCACGGTGGGCACACCGCGTGCGCGAGCGGCGACGATCAACGCCTCGGCGGTCCGGTCGGCGGTGACCGCCCGACCGGTGTCCAACACCCGGTTACGCAGGTCGGTGGCCTGCGCGGGGGTCGGCCAGCTCACGTCCACACCGAGGCCCAACTCGTAGCGGCTGCCACCGGCGTCGTCCTGGGCCCGGGTCACCTGCCACACCACCGACGAACCGAGCGCCCGGCACACCCGCCCCGCCCGGTCCAGTGCGGCGGCCAGCGGCGGCGCGATGCCGTGCGCGCTGTCGAAGGCGTACGACTGGCGCAGGCTGGCCCGCAGGGCGGTGACCTCGGTCAGCCGGCTGCCCGGCAACGCCCGGCCGGCGTGCACCGTGTTGTTCGGCGGGGTGTTCGCGGGCAGCACCAGTCGGTCCCGGCGCAGTTGGGCGAGGAAGTTGATCCGGTGCTGCGGATCGCCGGCGGCGACCAGCCGGATCGCCACCGCGAACCGGTCGTCGTCCTCGCGCAGCGTGAACCGGGCGCCGCCGGGCAGGTCCGCGAAGAGCCCTGCATTCGGGTCGGTGTCGGCGCCGGGGCCGTTGAGCAGCCGACGCACCGCACCCGGGGTGGGCAGCAGGAACCGCCGGTAGAGCCCGAGCCGGTGGGCGTACGCGGGGTCCAGCTCGCGGGCCGGCGGGGCCAACCGCCGGGCGTACACCTCACCACTGGCCGGCTCGTGCACCAACTCGTCGACGAAGCGCGCCACCCCGACGTCCGCGCCGATCCGGTCCAGCGCGTCGCGCCGGGCATGGGCCAGGGTCCGGTACGCGTGCACCTCCCGGGCCGCGCGGCGCAGCCGGTGCTTCTCGTACGACACCAGGTACAGCAGCCGGCCCAGGTTGCCCTCCAGCACGGCCAGCTCGACCAGCCCGGTGAGCGCCGCACCGGTGACCGCCGTGGCGGCGGCACCGTCGACGGCCCGCTCGGCTGTCACGGCGACGGTGAACGACGCGACCAGCGGCTCGTCGGCGGTGTTCGGCACGTACGCCGGCACCGACGCTCCGGCGGCCGACCAGGGCGCGAAGACCACCGGGGGCAGCACCCGCTCACCGGTGCCGCCCGGGTCCACGGTGACCGTCACCCGGACGGTCTCCTCGACCAGGTCGCGGCGCAGCACCACGGTGAGCAGTGGGTGTCGACTGGTCCAGTCCACGGCGGCGGTGCCGGTGGTGGCGAGCGGCACCACGACCCGCCGGACGGTGCCCGGGTACGGGCCCTCCAGCTGGTCGACGAGGTTACGTTCGACGGACGGGTCGGCCCCGTCCACCGGCACCCGGATGTCGGTCATCGCGCCCCCCGCTCAGACGATCCGGAACGGCCGGGGGTCGTCCCGGTCGACGTAGACGGGCACCTGGTTGGTGGCGAGCACCGCGTTGTCGCCGACCGGCAGCCGCTGCACGCCGTCGCCGGTGGGCGCGCTGCCGGTCACCACCACCGCCGAGTCGGCCGGGAAGCGGACCAGCCGCAGTGCGCGGACGTCCGCGACGCCCGGCTCGTTCATCAGCGTCCAGATCACCTCGGCCGCCCGGACCGGCTCGCCGAAGGGCAGCTCGTCGACGTAGCGGCGCAACCGGGCGTGCAGTCGGGCCCGCAGCTCGGTGGCGGCGGTGGAGGCGTTCACCGTCTCGCGGGAGCCGGTGGGCAGCGGCAGGCCGCGGATCACCAGGTCGGCCTCGACACCGATGCCCACCTCGTCGGCCCGGTCCACCGACGCGAAGATGCCCACCGGGCGCAGGTCCTCGATGACCGACTCGACGGCGGCGTGCAAGCCGTCCGGGCCGTCCCAGATGGCGGCGGCGGTCGGCGCGACCAGCACCGTGACGTAGTACGGATTTCCCAGGTCACGCTCGGTGCTGAAGACCCGCTCGATGAAGTTGAAGTTGCCGAAGATGGACTGGTTGAGGTCCAGCCCGCCCCGGCCGTCGAAGACCTGCACCTGGCGTACGCCCGGCACGGTCGCCACAGCCAAACCGATCGCCTCGGCCGTCCAGATGGAGCGGGGCGCGGCCAGCAGCAGTTGCCGGTAGCGGGCGTCGGGGACCTGCTGTTCACCCCCGGTCAGCGCGACGGTGTGGGTGATCTCCACCAGTTCCTTGCCGGCGGCCTGCTCGGCGTCGTCCAGGTCGGCCAGCAGGGTGTCGGCCCGGTTCCACCGGTCGATCTTCTGGGTGGGTTGGGCGGGGTCGAGGTTGTGCGCGGGGCCGGGGTAGAACGCGGCGACGGCCGGCACCCGTTCGCCGACGGCGGCGGAGAGCACGACCGTCTCGTCCAGGGCGACGTGGTGCCCGCCCGGTGTCGACAGCCGTGCGCCCCGGGGCAGCGTGAGTTGGGTTCGGCCGGTGGGCAGCGCGGCCTTCAGCTTCAGCTTCACCGTGCCCCGGGCCGGCAGGTACGGCCGGGGTATGCCCAGTTCCTCGCCGAGGCGGGTCAGCGCGTCGGCGGTCGCCGACACCACGTACGAGTTGTCGTAGACGGCGCCGAGCGCCGCCCACAGTCGGGCATCCTCCAGCGCGGCCAGCTCCAGGACCTTGCGCAGCACGGCGCCGCTGGTCAGGTCGATGTCGTCGCCGAAGAGCAGCCGGGCGGTGGCCAGCTTCTCGGCGAGCAGTCGGGCGAAGGACTTCGGCACGAAGCCGCTCTCGACGATGCCGAAGCCGGTCGAGCCGGTGGCCCGCAACGCGGCGGCGTCGACGGCCAGGACGTCGGCCAGCTCGGCCGGGAGGGTGGGATCAGACATTGGGCAGCTCCCCGAGATGCACCGAGAGCCGGTCGTCGGTGATGGTTTCGAACTGGACCTGCACCTGCAGGGTGCGCGACGAGCGCAGCGCGGCGCGGGCCGCGTCATCGGTGCCGTTCGCACCGAGCCGGCCGTCGTCGAGATTCACGTCGACGATCTTGCGAACCCGGGGGTCGCGGTCGAGCAGCGTGATGATGCCGATCCGCACCTGTTCGCGGACCAGGTTCGGCTCGATCGGCTCGGCGAGGGCGTTGAGCCCGTCGAAGCCGAAGGTGGCGTCGAAGACGTTCGAGCCGCGCAACGTGGTCAGCGCCACCGCGAGGCTCTGGGCCACGTTGTCGGTGCCGGCGACGAGGGCCAGCACGCGGCCGTTCGGCCCGTCGTCGAAGACGACGTCGCGAGCCAGGTCCACGCCGGGCATGGTGGGCTCGAAGGCGAGGCCCCAGCCGAGGTAGCGGCGCTGGGCCGCCTGCCGTTCCCGCTCGGTCCGGTCCACCTCAGACCGCCTTCAGCTTGCTCTGCCCGGCGCTGGCGGCCAGGCCGGGAGTGCTGCCGTTGGTGGCGCCGCTCAGAGTGTCGAGCGCTACTCCGGCCCCACCGACGTGCAGCTTCTGGGCGGCGCCGGACGCCGACACGACGTTCTTGCACTGCACGGTGGAGCTGCTGTCGGTGATCGTGCAGCCGGATACCGACTTGCCGGTGATGCCGTCGGGGCGGACCACCGGGGTCCCGGCCACCGTCAGCTTCGCCTGCCCGGCCGGGGTGACCGCACCCTGACTCGGGCAGTGCACGTCGCTCGACGTGGTGAGCACGAAAGCCATGTCGCTCTCCTCAGTGGACGTTCATCGCGTTGCTGACCTGGACGTCGACGTCGTCGGCGGCGATGGTGACCGTGCCGCCGCTGATGTTCACCGCGCCGTTGCCCGCGTCCAGGTCGATCTGGGTGGCGGTGATGGTGATCGAGCCGTCCTGCTTCATCACGATCGACGACCCGCCGGCGGCGTGCTCGATGGTGATGCTGTCGGCCTCGTCGGCGCGTTCCGGGCGCTGGCCCCGACCGCCCAGCTGGGCCCGACCCACCCGCACCGTCAGCTCCCCCAGCTCGATGACCCGGTTGCCGTCGCCGTCGGTGAGGTCGTGCGCCACCTTGCCGTCATGGTCGGCAGGCACCACCGTGTCGCCGATCGACGAGCGACTGTTGCTGGCCACCCCGACCGGCAGTGACAGCCACCAGTCCCCCGGCTCGGAGACCGGTGCGTGCCCGGTCGGCCAGAGCGCGCCCACCTCCACCGGGTCGTCCGGTGCGCCGTTGCGGTAGGCCATCGCCACCCGCGTGCCTGGGTAGCGGGGCAGGATGAGCCCACACCCACCCCAGGCGAACGGGGTCAGGTAGGTCACCCCGGGCAGCGGCGCGGGCTGCTCCCGGCGTACCGGCAGACGGCGGGCGCCGTTGGGTCGGCCGTCGGAGCGGGCCAACCCTTCCCACACCGTCTCGGTCTGTGCTGGCGGCTCGACGGCGCCGCTGGCGTTGGTGGCCGCCGCGCGTACCTCGCCGATCTCCAGGCCGCGCGTCTCGCCCCGGGCCGCGCGGGCCACTCGACGCACCGCCTCGGCGGCGGCCACACCGGGCGAGGACGCCGGACCGGCCGGCTCGGCGGTGCCCACGCCGGAGGCGTCACTCCAGCTGTCCCAGGCCTGGTCGCCCGACGTGACCTCGACGCCCTGCACCACCGTGACGAAACCGGCGGTACGCGACAGGGTGTGCCGGGCGGCGCTGAGGTAGAGCAGCTTCGCCCCCGCGCCCAACTCCCCGGTCGACGGGGCGAACGGGGCGGCGAACGAGCCGAGCAGCGCCGCGCCGACGCTGCCCAGTGTGGTGGCCTCATCCACCGCTGGCGGGTCGAAACGCACCAGGTCGCCGGGCTTCAGGTCGGGGCGACCCTTCAGGGTGAGCGTCCACGCCCGACGGCGCGGTGCCGCGGTGCCGGCGGTCTCGGTGGCCGCGTACGGGTCGGTGTCCTGGCTGCCGTTCTCGGTGCACGCCAGCAGCCCGGTGGCGAGGGTGAGTGGCTTCGGTTCTCCCTCCGGGTACGGGATGGGCCGCTTGCCGACGTGCACGGTGCCGTCGCGGATCAGCAGCATCCCCCGCCCGTACGCGTTGAGCGACTGCTGCAACGCGCCGCCGATCCGGTCCAGCGCGGCGCGGTAGAGCAGCCCGGCGCCGAAGGCGACCCGCTCGTCGCCGGCCGCCTCGCTGGCGCCCTGGGTCATCGTGCCGTCCGGGTTGCCGCCCCAGGTGGCGATGTCCACGCGGCTCCGGTCGGCGATGGCCCGGATCGCGGCGGTGAAGTTCGCCGCCTCGAACCGCTCGGCGACCCGCTGCCCGAGCCGGGCGTACGCCTGCTCGACGAGGGTCAGCTCGGTGTCGTACGTCCGTTCCCCGGTGAGCCGGCGCACCTTCGTCACCCGCAGCACGGCGACCAGTGCCTGGGTCAGCTCGGCCGGTGACGGGCCGGCGTTGACGCCGACCAGGTTGGTGAAGAAGGCGCCGACCGAGGTGTTGGCGTCACGCCAGTACAGGTGCAGCTTCGCCACCAGCGGCGGTTGCCCCTCGGCGGTACGCAGGGCGGCGAAGTGCTCGTCGATCAGCCCCTGCACGGTGATCGTGTACGCGCCGGGGCCCAGCCCGTCGGGCAGCGCGGCGTCGATGGCCGCGTAGTAGTCGGCGCTGGACAGGGTCAGCGCCGCGTCCTGACTGAGCCCGGTCGGGGTCTCCCGGTGGAAGGTCACGGTCCAGCCGGCGTCGTTGCCGACCGCGCCCTGACGTACCTGGCCGGTCTGGAACGGCGTGAGCGTCATCGCAGCACCCTCCGCAGCTTCTTGTCGAGCAGGTAGCGGTAGCGCAGCTTGCCGGGGCCCAGCTCGGATTCGACGCGCTGTGCGGGCGGGCGGCGACGCCAGACGAACTCGTTGATCGGGGGCGGCCCGAACTGGTCCACCGCGCGGTCGGCTCGGCGCCAGGCCAGCGTCACCGACGAGCCGTAGTCGCCGGAGCCGCGTACCGTCCCGGCGTGCAGCAGCCAGGCGAGCACCACCACCTCGACGGCGACCGGGGCGGGCCCGGCGGTGTCGGCGGGCGCGCCGGCGTCGGGGCAGACCCGGCGCAGGCCGGCGGCGAGCGGCACCGAGCCGAGGATCCGGGTGCCCTGACGGACCACCAGACGCAGCGGCACCCGACCGACCAGCACCGGTGGCCGGGGCGCGGCCGGGGGCGCGGGCCGGGGCGCCCGGTCGTCGGCGGAGCTGCTGACCACGGCCAGGGGGTCGGTGTCGAGCCACTGCCGGGCCAGCCCGGTGGGCAGGATCAGCACCGCGTGTACGCCGGCGCCCAGCTCGATGCGGTGCGGCACGCCGGCGGTGAGGCTCTGCCGCACCTCGGTGAACCCGTCGGGTACCTCGATCGGTGCCTCCGGCAGCAGGTAGCGGTCGATCGGGAACGGTGGCATCAGTTCCCCAATCCGTCGGCGAGCGCGCCGACTCCGATGCTGGCCACGTCGAGCAGCTTGCCGAGCAGGCTGGGACGGGGCACGTGGACGAGGGTGATGGTGGTGTCGAGGACGTCCCGGCGGGCGGCGGAGGCGTTGAAGGTCAGCGACTGCACCTGCATGTCGGTGCGGATGGTCATCGAGGTGACCAGGATCAGGCCGCCGAACTTCCCACCGGAGTACGCGGCCAGCGCGGTGCCACGCTTGCTCGCCTCCGCCATCGTCTCCAGGGCGAACTTCCACGCGTAGCGTTCCGGGCCGACCAGCACCCCGGTCAGGGTGATGGTGTCGTCGTGGGTGGCCACGATCGCCTTGTGCGCGGTGGAGCCGATCGGCGGCAGGTGGTAGGTCTGCGCGAGGGAGATGGCGGTGACGGCCCAGAGGGGGATCGGCAGAATCCCGTCGCTGATGATCGCGGACGGCACGGTGCCGTACCGCATGAAACTGGTGACGGCCATGGTCAGCGCCCTCCGGTGGGTGGCAGCGGCACCGGCGTACCGGTGGGTTCGACGGCCAGGCCCAGGTCGCGCAGCGCCTGGGTGATCTCGCGGACCTCGCCGGCGGCGCTGGTCACCCGCAGCCGCAGCCGGCGCTCTTCGAGGGCTCGGCTGATCCGGGCAGGTCGGGTGGACGCGGAGCCGCGCCGGTTGATCCGGTCGATCTCGGCGGCGGCGTCCTCCATCCGGGAGATCGCGTCGAGGATCCGTGGGTCGGGGGTGAAGCCGGGGTCGTCGCGTTGCAGCCGGGTGATGGCCTCACGGAAGTCGGCCGCGTCGCGGCGCAGGTTGGTGACGAGGTTGTCGGTGAGCGCGCTGACCCCGCCGACGCTGGCCGCCCGGTGTGACTTGTCGTCGATCAGCCACACCCAGCCGTCATGGCCGATGCCGACCAGGTCGGTGCCGGCGACCTTGACGTTGGCGTCCGGGCCCTTGAGGAACAGCTCGATGCTGCTCAGCGAGAACGCCGCGCTGTACTCGCCGAGCACACCCCGGCCGTAGGTGACCATGTCGTGGCGCAGGTAGGCACGGAAGCCGGGGCCGTCGTCGGCGCGTCCGCCCCGGTCGCGAAAGCGTTGCCAGAGGGTGGCCAGCGCCTCCGGGTTGTGCACGGCGAGCTGCTGGGTGAGCCACACGTCGCCACCGGCCACCACGGCCCGCAGATCGGGGTCACCGATCCGCGCGAGGGCCTCGGTGAGCCGGGCCTGACCCATCTGCAGGCCGCGTGAGCGGGCGCGACCGAGGTCGTCGACGGCGGTGCGCATCCGGGCCAGCTCGTCGGGGGTGAGCCGGCCGCCGAGGCGGGTTTCCAGGTCGGCCACGGCGGCCCGTTTGCCGCTCTCGGTTTCGGCGGCCACCGCCCGCCACAAGGCCTGCGGTTCCAGCTCGGCGGCACGGCGCAGCGCGGCCTGTCGGTCCGCCGGCATGGCCCGGAACGCGTCGGTGACGACGGCAGCGGGCTCGGCGTGTCGACCGGAGGTGCCACCGCCCGCGGAGTCGAACTCGCGCAGCAGCGAGTCGGCGTACTGGGCGGCGTCGTCGGCCAGCCGCAGCGGCGCGTCCCCGACGATGCCCTCGCGGGGCCGGCTCAGCTCGCGCATCTCGGTGTTGAGCTGGTCGAAGTACTCGCCGAGGGTGGCCACCCGCACCCCCTCCGGCAGGGTTCCGCCCTCAAGAACGTGGTCGAGGATCGCGGCGATGTTGTCCCGCAGCACGGCGATGCGTTCCAGCCGGTTGACCGCGTTGCCCAGGTGCAGGTCGCCGACGTCGTCGACGATGCGGCGGATGAGGTGCTCCAGCAGCCGCCGGGACCGCACCTCGCCGGCCTCGCTGTGCGCGGCGACGGTCCGCATGAACCGGCGCAGCCGGGGGTTCGCATCGGCGGCGGCGTGCACGGCGGCGGCGTCGAGGAAGCGGCCGGCACGGAACCGGCGGGGCCCGGTCACGGCCGCACCACCGGCACACGCGGTCCGGCGGCGGCGCCACCGGGTTGCGAGTCGAGCACCATGAGGATGAACCGGGCGCCCTCCGGGCCGCCGACCGCGCCGCTGAGCATCGCCTCGCGCTCCACGTACGCGAGCACCGGCTCCATCAGCTTCTGCACCACCCGTTCCAGCACCTCGTTGAGCAGGATCTCGGTGAGGAACGCCTGGAGCAGGTCGCGGGAGGCCGCTTCGATGATCTGCCGGGTGACCCGGCGCACCACGTACCCCCGGGCGGCGCGCAGCCCGGCGCGGACGCCGAAGCGCAGGGCGACCCGGCCGCCGCGCACGGCCGCGCCGCCGATGGTGCCGACCTCCGGGATCAGCGACAACGCCAACCCGAGGTACGCGGCGAACAGCTCGACCTCGACCTCGGTGCGGGTGAGCACCAGCTCCGGGTCGAGCATCGACGCGTAGAGGCGGGCGCGCTGGTGGGCGTGCGCCACGTCGACGGCGGCGACGGCCACCCCGACCACGAAGCCCAGCGGCGGGCAGAGAATGGACAGCGCGATGATCCCCACCATGATCCCGAACGAGGACAACGCCTCCCGGCCGAGCTCGGTGGCGAACAGGTCGTCCACGCCGGTGGCGTAGTAGAGGTTGCCTCCGAAGAACTCGCCGATCTGCTGGTGGGTGACCAGGTGGATGCCCTGCAGGGCGAACCGTCCACGGGGGATGGTGGCCGATGGGATGTGCTCGCTGATCCGGCTGGACCTGAAGGCGAACCGGGCGTCGGTGCGGGCGCGGCCGAGCATCTCGGTGTTGTTGCGCCGCATGTCCTGCAGCACCCGCCACAGCTCGTCGCGGATCGCCGACCGGTTGCCGGCGAAGCGGGCCAGCAGGTCGGGCAGGTCGGTGATCTGCTTGACCAGCGGGTCGATGCCCTCCGCCTCGCCGCGTTGGATGACCAGCGCCTGTTCGATCTCGGCCTGGGTCCAGAGCACCGCGTGCGAGTCACGGATCCGCGTGGTGCCGTCGGTTTCGACGATCTCGCCGGCCGCGCCGGGGCTGGTCAGAGCGGCCTCGGTGGCGAGGAACGCGCTGGAGATGGCACGCGCTGCCCCGTACCAGGCGGTGGACGGGTTGGCCACGCTCAGCGTGGCGAGGGTGCCGCCGCCCATCGACGTGTGCTCAGACGTCCAGCGGGCGGCCTCGTGGCGGCGCAGCCGCTCGCGCAGCCCCTGGAGTTCGGCGTAGTCGCTGAGCTGGGAGACCATCAGCCGCTCGAAGATCGGCGCGTACTGGTCGAAGTTGGTGATCCGGGCGTCGATGCCGGTACGCGAGCTGAGCAGCAGTTGCACCAGCATCGCCTGGCTGCCGACCATGAAGAGTTGCCCGACCGCGCCCTTGATCGCGCCGCTGAGCGCCTGGATGAAGTGCAGGTTCCAGGAGGCGGACGAGTCGATCCAGCCGCCCTGGATGCGGGCGAAGTGCTCGGGCTGGCTGTATCGGCCCATGACCAGTTGGGCCAGGTGGTCCAGGCGGGGCACCACACCGGCGAGGTGGCGCAGGAACTGCACGGCGGGCGAGGCCACCGGTCGGAAGTCCAGCGGGCCGAGCCCTCCGGTGCCCTCCGGCACGGGTCGGGTGAACGCCTCCCGCTCGGCGGCGCCGACCAGCAGGCTGATCGCCGCGGCCCGGCCGCGCAGCATGGCGGCGGCCTGGAGGCAGAAGTTCGCCGGGTAGCGGCACGGCTCGCCCATCTGGAGCCGGAACGCGATGTCGTCCATCAGCCGGCGTAGCTCGTCGCCGTCCGGGCCGAGCGTGGCCAGTTCCGGTTCGCCGTTGAACGGCGCGCAGGCACGCATCTCGGAGTGCGCGCCCGCGACGGCGGGAAACCGCCGTCCCTCGGCGCCGGGCGGGGCGCTCGGGCTGCTCGGGTCGAAGACGAACCCGCCCCGTCGGGCACCGCCGGTGCCGTCCCCACCGGTGCCACCGGCGTCACCACCCGGTCCGGTGCCCGTGCCGAGGCCACCGGTGCCGGTTCCGCCCGGTCCGCTGCCGGCTGCACTGCCGGATCCCGATTCCGAGCCGGTACCCGTACCGACGCCGCCGCCGGGCGGGGCGTTCGGGTCCGGCGGAGTAGCCGAGGGCTGCTCGATGCTGATCGGCAGCAGGTTGGCCTTGCCGGTCCAGTGCAGGGTGGCGTCGGTCTCCTCCGTGCCCACCAACAGCAGGGAGACCCCGCCGACCCGGATCACCACCAGGCAGCTCGGCATTGCCCCACCCACCGAGGCGAGGATCGCGTCGACCCGCCGGGTCACCTCGACGTCCACGGCCCGCTCGATCTGCGCCCGGTACTCCTCAGCGCTGGTGGTCCCGCCGCGCGGCTGGGCCGTCCGCAGCCGCTGCCGGACGTCGTCGCCGATCTCGTCGTCCACCATGGCGACCAGGGCGGCCCGGTCGGTGACGGGCCGGCGCTCGACGGTGCCGGGCTGCGGGCTGGGCACCCGCGCCTCGACCTCGAAGTGCGGCTGCGGGGTGGTCCGTAACACCGTCTCGCCGAAGGTGTCGAAGGTCAGGTAGGACAGCGGGGTGGTGGTCACCATGACCAGCCAGACCTGCCGACCGGTGGGGTCGATCACCCTGGCGATGACACCCTGGGGGATTCCTCTGGGCAGGCCGCCGTATTGGCGTACCGCCTCACGAGCCAGCTCGGCGAAGTGGCTGACCAGGTAGGTGACCGGCCGCAGCAGCCACTGGTGGGTGACCGGCGGCGGCTCGTCGCCGTCCACCGGCACCTCGGCGGCGTCACCACCGTCGTCGTAGGACGGCACCCGGTAGACGGCCAGCAGCTGGCGCATCCGCTGCGGGTCGAACAGCTCGACCGCCGGCCGGCTCAACGGCGCGGCCACCCCGGGGGGCAGCCCTGGGTCCAGCCGCGCCGCGGTGACGACCTCGTCGATGCGCCGGCGCAGCCGGGCCTCGAAGGCCCGCCGATCATCCGGGGACACCCGGCCGCCGCCCGCGCCGGTCCACCGGAACTCCGGCGCTTTTGCGCGTACCTCCAGGTAGCCGCCGCGTGGCGCGACCACCTCGCGGCGGGAGCGTTCCAGTACGCGGGCCAGGGCTGCGGCGAGCGCTTCGGTCACCGCCTCCGGTCGCTCGGTCAGCGACCGGGCGTCCAGCCGGATCCGCACCGGCACGTGCACCGAGATGGCCACCGTCAGAACCGCCCGTCCAGGTGCTCGGCGAGGCGGGCCAGCGCGAGGTCGGCGAGCGCGTCGGCGTCGACCGCGCCACCGGCGGCGACGACCTCGATCTCCACCGGGAAGTGGTACGCGATGACCGCGCGGTCGTCCTCGGCCACCTGCTCGGCCTCCGCCTCGCTGCCGGCCGCCGGCAGCACCAACTCACCCGCGTGCACCAGGGCCAGCCCGGTACGGGTGACCCGGGCGGCACGGCCAGCACCGGTCGCCATCTGCTACCTCCGGTTCGTCGGGCTGTCGTTGGCGGGTTAGGGCAGCACGGACTGGTCGCCGGTCTTCGGGTCGACCGTGGCGGCCAGGCTGAAGCCGCTGAACGTGGCCGCCGGTGCGCCGGAGATGGTGGCGGTGGTCGGCGTCGCGCTGGTGATCATGCAGTCCTGCAACACGAAGGACGAGAACGCCCAGTCGTCGCCGGTGTGCTCCAACAGCGCGATGTCGAACAGCTCACCGTCGAGGGCCAGCTTGGTGAGCCGGCCGGCGACGTCACCGATCGCCTTGACGGTCATCGTGAAGTTCATCGACACCGGCGCGTGAATGGCACCCAGGTGGGTCGCCTCGCACGAGTGCAGCGCCTCGACGTTGAGCGAGAAGGACGGGCTGAACGAGTCGATCGGGCTGATCAGCACCGTCTCGGTGCCCTTGGTGTACTGCACCGCGAGGCGGGTCTTCCACTCCATGGTCTGGTTCCTCCGGGTCAGAACTTGGCCACGAGCGTGACCAGCAGGCGGCTCACGGCCGGGCCGTACGTGACGGTGACGATCAGGTCGACGGTGCGGTCGGCCCGGGCGGCGGTGACGATCGAGGTGTCGGTGGCGGTACGCGCGACCTCGGGGATGCTGAGGATCTCCAGCACCGGGATCTCGATGCGGTAGTCGTCGATGACCGACTGCCGCTTGAGGGGGCCGAGGATGCCGTCGACCTGTGTCTTCAGCAGGGTCATCCCCGGCTTGGTGATCCGCGCGTCGCCGACCAGGCCGATCAGGCCGGCGCGCAGCATGAACTCGATCTGGTCGAGGGTGCGCACCAGGTCGACGTGCAGCAGGCTCGCGTCGGTGGTGAAGAGCCGCCCGTCGGCGAAGTGCAGGCTCTCCCCGGTGATCAGCGTGGGGTCGATGATCGGCGTGAGGTTGGCCTCGGAGAGGCCCTTGATCTCGGCCGGGCTGTACTGCTTGGCCACCGGGATGGCCACGCCACGGATCTTCTTCAGGACGATGCTGTGATGCACGGGCAGGCCGGCCACGGCGGCCATCGCGGCAGTGGCCGCGTCGCCGTCCGCACCCCGGGCGGCGATCATCAGCATCCGGCTGGTGCTGCTCTTGAGCGGGTTCGCGGCGGTGGTGATGTCGGCGACGTAGCTGGGACCCTTCTCGGTGGCCGGGTTGACCATGGCGAAGCCGATCCGCCGTTGACCGGCCGCCGACATCGTCTCCACGTGCGCCTTGAGCGCGTGCAGCCCGGTCGGCGCGCCCGCACCGGCGGGGTTGCCGACGCCCGACTCGTTGGCCAGCGACACCATGGTCACGTCGTCGGCGGCCTCCAGGCCGCTGAGCGCGGCGGCGTAGTCGTCGCCGGACACCTTGACCCCGTACACCTTGGCCGGTCGCGGGTCCTGCAGGAACGCCAGTTCGAGCGAGTTGTAGAGGGCGTTGCGGAGCACGTTGCCAGCCTGCCGACGGGCGAAGTTGGTGACCGCGTCGTCGAGGGTCTCGATCCGGACCGGCGTGTTCGCCGGTGCCGAGCCGCCGTCGGCCGTGGACGGCGCCTTGCCGACCACGGCGATGACGCCGGGCGAGCGCTGTGCCAGCGGCGCCGGTGGCGGCACGATCCGGACCTCGATGAACGGGAATGCTGCTGTCGGTGCCACGGGTCCTCCCGGACGAAGTTGCTGCTGCGGTCGGTACGCGGCTTCCAGCCGCTGCGGTCGGTCGGCGGTTCCCGGCCGCTGCGGCTGCCAGCGGCCGGGAGTCTCACGTCGTCACGGCGGCGAGCCCGATGCCGCTGCGGGCGAGCCACTGGCCGGCCCGGGCGAACCGGGCGGCCCGTTTCTGCGCGTCGGTGCCGGTGTCGCCGCCGGGCCACCCGTCGTCGTCGAACGTCTCGATGGGGACCACCCAGACGGCGACCACCCGGTGCCGCCGTCGGACGTCGTCCGGTGCGGGCACGTCCAGCCCCAACTCCTCGGCGCGGGCCCGCACCAGGCGGGTCTCGACGAGCAGGTCGGCGAGGGAGAAGCCCTGGTCGCGCACCAGCACGGCGGCGGCGAACGGCAGCGGGCGCGGGGTGGGTGGGGCGGCCGGTGGGGCCGCGTAGCGCAGCTTCACGGTGGCACCGGCGGCCTGTCCGCGCATTCGTGTCACCAGGTCACCGGCGTTCGCGGCTCCCACGCCGGCGAGCAGCCGGTCCAGGTGCGCGTCGGTGAACGCGGCCGGCTGGTGCAGGTCAGAGCGCAGCCGGGCCACCAGCCGGGTACGGCGCTCGGTCTCCAGTTGCGACGGATCAGTTGGCAGCGCGCCCAGGTCGGCGATGATCTGCGGGTCCACGTCGAAGGCCGGCACCGCCACGTCGAGGTCCTCGACCCGGTCCCGGGCCACGCTGGTGCGTACCACCAGGCTGCCCCGCCACAGCGCGTCGATGCGCAGCGCCGAGCCGCCGAGGCCGTGCAGGCGTACGCGCAGCTCGGTGCGGGTGGTGCCGCCGGAGCCCAGCCACTCCCCCTCGGCCAGGGTCACCGGGGCGGCGGCGAAGCCGAGGGTCAGTTCGTCGAAGACCGCCGCGTACGGGGGCGCGACCGGCATCGCCTCGGTGTCGTACGCGGCCTCGACCAGGTGGGCCAGCGAGGCGTCGTCGAAGAGCGCGGCGCGGGTGCCCGGATCGGCCAACCGCACCAGTACCCCGTCGACGAAGTCCACCGCACGGCCTCCCCGTTGCCCGCGCCGGTGCACCCTGCCCGGCTCGGCACGAGGATCTCGAAGGGCCCGTCACCCGACCGTCACCGCCACCGTCACCGTGCGCTCGTGCTGCCCCGACTGTCGGGAACTGAGCACCCGCACAGCGCTCCGATGCTCGTGGGCCCGGGCAACGGTCAGGAGTGCGGGGCGTCGTTGAGGATGACGCGGAGGGGGTGCGGGGCGGTGGTGGCCAGGTCACCGAGCACGGTGAGCAGCAGGGCGTACTGACCGGCCGGCTCGTCGGCGAGCAGCTGGCTGGCGTCGTTGACCAGCACAGTGAGCGGGCCGGCGTCCAGCCGGTCCCGAAGCACGTCGGCGAGGGCGTCCCAGGTGCTCCCCAGGTGGGCCGGCAGAGCCAGCGCATCGGCCAACGCGGCGAAGAGCGCGGGCCGGGTCCGGGTCGCCGCACCGGCCAGCACCGACGCGTCGGGCACCTGCGGGGAGCCGTCCCGGCTCACGGTCAGCCAATCCTGATCGACCATCACGTACCTCCTGATCTGGCGGGGCACCGGCGGGGCCGGCCGGGGCGACCGGCCGGCCCCTGGCTGGTCAGAGCCGGTAGAAGTCGGTGTAGTGGTTGGGCGAGAACCAGGTGACCCCGGTGCTGCGGTTCACCACGATCCGGTACGCGTCCCGGGCGGCGCCCTGGGTGCGCGGGTACACGTCGTACTCGTGGTAGGTGGCGTTGGTGGGCAGTTGACCCTCGTAGTTGTAGAACCGGCCGCCGGCGAAGTTGGATTTGCCCCCGCTCCAGGAATACCAGCCGCGGCTGGTCGGGAAACTCTTGGCGGACCAGCCCGAGCGGGCGGCACGGGCGTCCGCGCAGCGGCTGATGGTGCAGGAGCTGTAGACCGCCGCCGAGGCGGAGTCGGTCAGTTGGGGGGCCACCACGGACGGGCCGACAAGCGCGGCGGCGACCATGGCGAGGAGCAGGGCGAGGGTGGTGGTACGCCGGCGGATCGCGCCGAGCGTGGCCAGCGGGGACACGAGGGTGGACACAGGCTGCCTCCAGACCATCCGATCCATCGATCCGCATCATTGTCGGATCGGGACCAGTCTCACCGTTCTCGCCTGCCGGCAACAGCCCTCAACGTGCCAACAGCTCCACAATGCTCGGTGAACCGCTCCCCCGTCGGGGCAGTGCGGTGGGCTCGTGACGGCGTGGCGGCGGACATATCGGTCACCTGTTGTTAGCGTGGAACGCGGATCCGTGACGATGGAGGGGTGCCATGACGGACGCCCCCGATGGGAGGCCGAGGCCGGCGGATCAGTGGAGGCACCGGGGCATCCGCGGGCTGACCATCACCCGGGACGCGAGTGTCCGCAGTTGGCGGTGGTGGGCACGGACCTGGGACCGACTGGTCGCGTCGCTCCAGGATGAGGCGCCTGTCGGGCTGGCCGCCGAGCCGTCTCCGTCCGGCCCGCTCGTCGAACAGCGCGACGCGCCCCGGCTGATCGTGGTTCCCGCCCGCGGCTACGTGTACTCGTTCCACATCCGCGCCACGTTCGCCTGGTCGTCGCCGGTGAGCCTCCGGTCCGAGGTGCTGAGCTGGTACGTGCAGTACTTCCAGCCGAACGCGATCCAGCGGCTGACCCGGCTCGCCGGAGACGCCGCCCGGGACCTACCGCCGCACCGGGCGGCGGACCTGGAGTTGGCGTTGCAGCGGGTGCTCGCCGACGACCCGACATGGACCTACCAGCGGGGCGACATCGTCATCACCTGCCAACCCGACGCCACCGTCCGGCTCGACGAGCGGATCATGCCGACGTTCCAGCCGCACGTCGACCGGCTACTGAAATTGGAGTACCAGTTCGACGAGCAGCTTCGGAAGGCCCGGTACGCCGAGGAGTTGAGCCGGCGCTGGGTGACGATCCTGAGCGCCCAAGCCGACGATCAGGACGTCGCCGACGCCCGCCAGCACCTGCTCACCGCTCAGAAAGAAGCAGCCCGCTGGATCAGCGAACTCCTCCACCAGCACTCTCAACGCCCCACCGACCCGCCGGCCCCGTCCCCAATCCCACCCCAACAGAGCCGCCCCAGCCCTGCCGACCCCTAGCGGCACCGCCCCCTCATGATCAATTGATGGTAAGTAGGTTCTGGCGGCCCCCGGTGCCTCTTTTTCATCAACTGATCATGGGTAACGGGGACGGGCGGCGAGGATCGCGAGGGTTTCCTGCCGGACCTGGGTGGGGTTGGACATGAGGCGGCGGTGGGTGAAGCGGACGACGTGGATGCCGACGGTGGCGAGCAGGGCGTCGCGGCGGAGGTCGATCTCGCGTACCGCTGGATCGCCATGGGTGGTGGCACCGTCCAGCTCGATGTCGACTCGTTCGGCCTCGGCGAACATGTCGAGGTAGATGGTCCGGGCACCGACCTGCACCCGCGCCTGCCGGATGAACGTCGGCATACCCGGGCCGGTGAAAACGTGGTCGTGGCCCCAGATCTCCAACGGGCTGCGGCAACCAGCGGTGAGCCTGTCCAGCAAGCCGCGCAGTCCCGCCCGGTCGGTCATCCTCGGCACCTCGGCAAGAGCGGCGACGAGCCGCCTCGGGGTGGTCAGCCGGTCGTTGACCGCGCGGATGAGCGGGCCCGATCGGTCGACCGGCGTCAGCAGCGGCCAACAGTCCACCAGGGTCCGGTCGAGCCGGGTCACCGGCAACCCTCCCCTGGTCACCGCCTGCGGCGGCGCAACCGCGAAGCCGGAGCGATGACGCACCACGAGATGTGGCCGACCACGCAACCCTGACCCCTTGGGCAGGTCGAGATGCACCGGCTCCCCCGTTGGCTGGCGGCGCAGACCCCACACGTCGAGCGCGGTCAGGCGACTGAGCGCCGCACGCCGGTCGGTGTACGCCAGCGCCGCCCGGCGAGCCAGCGAGGACTCGACCCGGGCAAGAATCGGCAGGTCGGCGGTGGTGTCACGGATCAGCGCCGCATCAACGTAGATCCCGGGCAGCAGCCGTACCAGCCGACCAGCCCGCCAGGCACTCTGGATCGTCCAGGCCGGCGCCACTCGCATCATGTCCCGACGGGTGACCAGGCCATCTCCGCGTACGAGCAGGGCGTGCAGCCTCGGGTCCACGCGCCTACCCTGCCCCGATCTGCCGCCCGAGCAATGCCCGCGCGGGGGCCGCTGTGGACAGCGAAGGCACCTGTGGACGGCAGCCCACGCCCTTCCCGATTGTGGTACGCGTCTGTTAGGACCCGTGGTGCCCCGTCCGGGTCAACTCTCCCTGCGCGTTGAAGGCCTCATCCTCCGCCACTCACGGCTCCCGCATCCAGGTCTCAGGATCGGTGACGAAGATGCCCTTACCTTGATGTCGCCGGATCACCCGCAACGCCTCCAGCCGGGCGTAGGCCATCTGCACTGTCCCGTGGCTGACGCCATAGGTCGCGCGCAGCTCAGAAATCGAGGGCAGCCTGTCCCCCGGCTTCAACTTCCTCGATCTGACGTCGGCGATCACATCATCGGCGATGCGCCAGTAGTCCGGCACTTCTCGCATGGCACTCCTCGCGTGGCGATCCGATTCGATCACACCGCGACTCACCTAACAAGCAGCGTTGACTCATCTGACATATCTAGCTATGTTGATTCCGAGCCGCTCCTCGCGTGGCAACGAGTTCGGCTCATTCCCCCGGTCGGGGCGGGTGCGCGTGCCCGTCCCGACCCTCCGGACCCCGCAGGCCCACCGCACGGACGTCCCACGCTCGCGCCTGCCTTCAGAAAGGACCGCCGTGGCTCAGGTGTATCGAGGTGGCCAGCCCTACCCCGCCGGCTACCCGGCGCGGCTGACGCCCCACGAGGTGCGGACCCGCGAGTTCGCCCCGTGCGGGCGGGGCGTCGACCCCGTTGAGGTACGCGAGTTCCAGACCCGGGTGGCCGATGAGTTGGCCACCCACAACGAGACGGTACGGCTGCTCAGCCAGGAGAACGACCGGATCAAGCGGGCGCTGCGCGACTGGCAGAGCATGCACGCGCGGGAGTGCCGGCCGCCGGAGCACCACCACAACTCCGGGCGCTGGTGACCCGGCGCCCCTCCCCCGGCGACCTGCTCGTCATCGACCGCGCTTCGGTGCAGTTCGCTGGGGATCGCGCGCTGACGTTCCGCGTCGTCTCAGTGTCCGACCAGCCGACCTACGAAGGCTGGATCTGGTTGACCGGCTACGTCCTCAACCGGCGTGGCAACGCAACTGCCAGGCGCGAGGTGTACGTCCGACTCGCCGGCCTGACGCCATACCGGCCCTCGACGCACCTTGAGCGGGACGGCAAGCGTGGGTGAGGCGCGATCAAGCCGCCTTGTAAACAGTGTCGAGGTGCCATTCCAGGAATTCAGCACGCGGCCGATCACTTCGTCGCTCCGGAAGGGCGATCTGCTCGCCCGCCTTTGCATAGAACTGGTCACCGTTGCCGAACTCGGTCCGAAGCCGTGGGCTGACCAGAAGCCGATGCTTCGGATCGACGCCGAGATATCCCCGGTCGAAGAGGATGTGCACGTCGGACTTGAGCAGCAGGCCATTGTCCAACCGATGCTCGCCACCCATGGGAAGCGGACGGATGTGCGCGGCCTGCAGTACAGGCTGGACCTTGTTGCCGGTGATGGCACAACGTCGGCCATAGGCCCCCAGGACCACCGCCTTGAATGACTGCTGCCCGAGCCGCTGCGGCACCAATCGGGGATCGCCATAGACGGGACCTGGGCGATGCCACGGCCCGCTCAGGTCCACCTCCACCGTGGTCCCGATCAACCGGTGGATCAACAGATCGAAGTACGCCGCCGCAGCAGCGTCCGCCAGGTTGTAGGTCTTGCCCTGCACGACGTTCGACGCGAACCCCGGCGGCGGGTCGGCGGTCGACCCATCATGAAAGAAGGTGACGTCACGGACGAATATGCAGCCGATCACGGGGTCCTCGCCGGGGCCGATCGCCTGTTTACGGTAACGCCCGACACTGCGGCGCATCTCGGCGATGCTCGCAGTGCCGTTGGCCTCGCCGAAGAGTTCCCAGGCCTCCGAGATTCGAAGCTGCGTGAAGCCGCTGAAGAAGCCGCCCCCAACCACTCTGTTCAGCGGATAGTGCGCCTTGAACAGGAAAGGTTCTCCTGGGGTAAGAGCGCGGAAAGCACCGCCGGACGGCCGCCAGAAGTTGACCTCATTCAGCTCGGGACGCTCTGCGAGGAAGCGGTACCACCTCTCGTCCGTCACCCCTACGAAGGCCTTCACATCGAACAGGGTGCGTGAAAGTCGATCTCAACACCACTGTCCGAACGGTCACCTGCACCCGTACCGCGAAGGCCGCTGCTCTCAGCCGGCGGGTACGTCCGACGTCGCGGCGGACCGGCCGAGCAGCGCCTGGCGCAGCGCCGCGGACTGCTCGACCGATCCACCTCGGACGCCTAGGCTCCGCCGAGCGGCCCGGTAGTAGCCGTCGCGAGCTTCGTTGACCTGGGTCAGCATCGCGGAAACGTCCTCTGGAGCCTCGACGATCCCCCGGGCGAGCCGTTCGACCTGCCATACCGCGTCGCGCCAGCTTGCGGCGGCGATGACTGTCGGCTCGTCGCCGAGCAGCAGCAGGTTCTCCCAGACGATGGTGCGCCGCGCATCCGATGCGGCCAACCGGGCCAAGCCGTCATCCCGGGCGATCGGATGGCTGTACGACCCCGGCCGGTGGTCGGCTGTCATCCGCAGCGCCACCGCGTGACTCTCCTTGAGGGCGTGCGCATAGTCGACGTACGCATCGAGCCGCCGCTCGTCCCAGCGGACGCTCTGAGTACGCCGCCACCGCGCCCGGTCGCCCAGCGAGGTGGCGAGGATCGTGCCCAGAGTGCCGACCAGTACGCCGAGGAGTGCCGGAAGCTGCGTCAGAAACGTGCTCACGCCGCCGAGGCTGCCAGCACCGGTCAAGCCCGGCCAACGGTGTTCCACCAACTCGTCCGCTCGTCCTGCTCGTGAAGCCCACTCACTGAGCCAGCATCCCATCAGCTCAGGCGATCACGCCCGGCCGGCGGGTCGCGAGGATGGCCAGGGTTTCCCGGCGCACCGCGTCGACCTCGTGCACCAGGCGACGGTGGCTGAAGCGGACCACCGCGATCCCGATGGTCGCCAGCAGCGCGTCACGTCGTAGGTCGATCTCCCGCTGGCGTGGGTCACCGTGGGTGGTGGACCCGTCGAGTTCGATGTTGACCCGCTCCCGCTCGGCGAACATGTCGAGGTAGACGGTGCGTCGCCCCAGGCGCATCGGCACCTGCCTACGGAACGCCGGCATGCCCGGGCCTCTGAAGACGTGCTCATGACCCCAGATCTCCAACGGGCTGCGGCAGCCGTCGGTGAGACTGGCCACCAGCGTTCGGAGTGCTCCACGGTCGACCAGCTTCGGCGCACTCTCCAAAGCTTCCGCCAGCCGCTCGGGTGTGGTCAGCCAATCGTTGACTGCCCGGATCACCGGTGCCCGCCGCTCGGTGGGCGGCACCGTCGGCCACGAGTCGACGAGGGCCTGCTCAAGGCGGGTGACCGTCAGTCCTCGCCGGACCACCACCTGGGGTGGTTCGATGCGGAGGCTCCGGCGTCGATGCACGACCAGTCCGGGTCGGGTGCGCAGGCTGGCGTTCGCCGGTGTGCTCAGGTGCACCGGATCACCGACAGCCTGCGGGCGCAACCCCCACGCGCTGAGCGCACTGAGGTGACTGAGCGCGCCGCAGCCCCCAGCCCACGCGAGAGCCGCACGCTGACCCAGAACAGGGTCGAGTCGACTCAGGGCAGGAGCGCCCGGCCGAGCACCAACCAGATCCGCCGCCACGAACACCTCAGGCAGCACCCGCACCAGCTCGCCGTTCCGACAGGCCTGCTGCACCGCCCACGGTGGCACCACCTGTCCGGCAACCCCGAACGTCACCAGCCCTCCACCAAGCTCCACCAGCTCCCGAAGCACCGAGTTCACACCGAGAACCGTGAAGCTCCGCCCCAACCTCCCGCAACCACGTCCACCTCACCCCTGTGGACAGCAGTGACCCTGTGGACGATGCCCGCCAACGCGAGGTTTCTGCTAGCCCCACCGATCGGTGGCAGTTCAGCAGGGCGGGCGTCGGCGTGTCGAGTTGCTCAGCTGCCAACGATCAGGGGTGACCCGAGCAGCTAGCCCAGTTACGACGGCACGTCGCGGCGGCGGAAGGCCGCGACGCCGACGGCGAGCAGGGCCGCCGCCACCGCCGCCAGCACCACCAGCGGCAGCACCGCCGGGTCTACCGCGGGCACGGACGGCACATGGGTGTACGGCGAGACGTTGAGCGCGGCCTGCGGCAGCTTCAGCACGGCGCCGAGCTGCCCGAGGAGCAGGAAGATGAGCAGCGCCGTCCAGGAGAGCACCACCGACCAGCGGGGCAGCAGCCCGAAGAGCGCGGTCACCACCCCGGCCACCACGAGCAGGGCGGGCAGTCGCAGGAGTGCGGCCCCGGCCAGCTCGATAGCCGAGCCGAGCGGGTCTCCGGCGACCATGCCGTAGCCGAGCCCGGTGGTCAGGCCGGCGAGCAGCAGCAGGGCGACCGCGCCGAGCACCGCGGCGAGCACCTGGGTGCCGAGCCAGCGGGTGCGGCTGACTGCTCCCGCGAGGGCGGCTTCCAGCACCCCGTCGGTTTCGTCGCCGCGTACCCGCAGGAGGGCCTGCACCACGTACGCGCCGAGGGTCAGCGCGAACAGCCCGAGCATCGCGGCCAGGTACGCGTCGACGAAACCGCTTCCACCGCCCATCGCGGTGATCGCCTCGGCGGCGGCCGGGTTCTGGTCGATCATCGCGTTGAACTCGTCACCGGCGACGCCCATCGAGAGGCCGAGCACGGCCACCCCGACCGCCCAGCCGAGCAGCGTGCCGCGCTGCATTCGCCAGGCCAACCCGGCGGGGCTGAGCAGCCGGGGCGTACCGGTCGCCGGTCCGCGTCGGGGGGCGATCAACCCGGCGCCCTGGTCGCGTCGTTCGGCGAGGGCGTATGCCAGCGCCACCCCGGCGAGCAGCAGCGCGATGGGCAGGGCGAGCGCCCACCAGCGTTCACCACCGAAGGCCCGCACCTGGTTGCCCCAACCGAGCGGGGAGATCCACGATGGCCAGGCGCTGTCCACCCGGGTGCCGTTCGCACTGGAGTCGCCGAACACGTCGCCGGCGGCCCGCAGCGCGAAGGAGAGCCCGACGGCGGCGGCGGCGAGCGCGTTGGCGCCCCGGGAGGTGACGGAGAGCTGAGCGGTGACTGCGGCGATTGCCGTGAAGGCGACCCCGACGCCGCCGATCGCGGCGGCGGCCGCGATGGAGCCGACGAGCGGTAGGCCGGCACCGACCAGCGCGATCGCGAGCAGCACCGCGGCCAGCACGTTCGCCGCGACGACGACGAGCAGCGCTGCGGTGAGCGGCGCGTACCGGCCGACCACGGAGGCGCCGAGCAGCTCCGCCCGGCCGGTCTCCTCGTTCTGCCGGGTGTGCCGGGTCACCGCGAAGGTGCTCAGCAGGGCGACGATCACGGCCAGCGTCGCGTACGTCTCGGCGACCACCACGGCTCCGAGGTCGGTGCCGGCGATGGGGCCGTTGAAGGCGCGGGCGACCAGGCTGGACGCTGAGGTGGTGGCGTAGCCCAGGCGGGCCGCCTGGTCCGGGTAGATGCCGGCGACGCTGCCGGCGAGGGCGTAGCCGAGCAGGGGCGTGCCGAGGATCCAGATCGCGAGGCGGATCCGGTCGCGGCGCAGCACGAGCCGGGCCAGTCGGGGCGTGCCGGTGAGGGCGCTCACCGGGCACCGGCCTGCGGAGCGCCGGCATCCGACGCACCAGCCGGCGGGGCACCGGCATCCGAGGCACCGGTCCGCTGGTGGCCGTTGGCGGCGGCGGGATCGTCGCCGTAGTGGCGCAGGAAGAGCTGCTCCAGGGTGGGTGGGGTGCTGGTCAACGCGCGGACGCCGAAGCGGATGAGCTGACCGAGCAACTCGTCGAAGTGAGCCGGGTCGACTTCCAGATGGGTACGCCCGTCGACCTCGTGCACGTCGTGCACGCCGGGCAGCGTGGCCAGGCCGGTGACCGGGCGGGCGGTCTCGACGGTGACCGTCGTGCGGGTGAGGTGGCGCAGCTCGGCGAGGGTGCCGGACTCAACGGTACGGCCCTCGCGGATGATGCTGACCCGGTCACAGAGCGCCTCGACCTCGGCGAGCACGTGGCTGGAGAGCAGCACGGTGGCGCCCGCCTGCTTGATCCGCCGGATCTCGTCCTGGAACACCGCCTCCATGAGGGGGTCGAGGCCGGAGGTCGGCTCGTCGAGCACGTACAGCTCCACGTCGGAGGAGAACGCGGCGACGATGGCGACCTTCTGCCGGTTGCCCTTGGAGTACGTGCGGCACCGGCGGGTCGGGTCCAGGTCGAAGCGTTGCAGCAGCTCGTCGCGGCGACGTCGGTCGAGGCCGCCGCGCAGCTGACCGAGCAGGTCGATGGCTTCCCCGCCGGTGAGGTTGGGCCAGAGGCTGACGTCGCCCGGCACGTACGCCAGCCGGCGGTGAAGGCGGACCGCGTCGCGCCACGGGTCGGCGCCGAGCACCTGGGCCTCGCCCGAGTCGCGGCGGAGCAACCCGAGCAGGATCCGGATGGTGGTGGACTTCCCGGAGCCGTTGGGCCCGAGGAAGCCGTGCACCTCCCCCTGCTCGACCCGCAGATCCAGCCCGTCGAGTGCCCGGATGGCGCCGAACGTCTTGACCAGGTTGCCGATCGAGATGACGGGCATCGCCCCTCCTGCCGTTGGCTGCGTCGACCGCCCTCACTGTACTGACCGATGGTCAGTCGAATCAACGGTGATGGCGGCCACCGGTCAGGACGTCGCTAGGCTGGCCGGTATGACCGCCGATCCCGCGGACGACACCCGCACCCGGATCCTGCGCGCCGCGCTCGACCTCTTCGGGGAGCACGGCTACCAGCGCACCTCGCTGCGCCAGATCGGCGAGCGGCTGCGGCTGACCAAGGCCGCGATCCTGTATCACTTCCCGGCCAAGGAGCACCTGCTCGCCGCACTGGTCGAGCCGTTGGTGGCCGACCTGGAGGCGCTGCTCGACGCCGCCCAGGGCCAGCCGACCGAAAAGGCCCGGTGGATGGTGCTGGAGGGCTGGGTCGACGTCATGCTCGCCCATCGCCGACCACTCGGCATGCTCTTCCACGACATCGCGCTGGTCGGCCGGGGCGACACGTACCACCGGCTGATGGTGATCGCGATGCGGGCCAACGACCTCATCGCGGGGCCGGACGCCGGGCGCCGGGAGCGGGTCCGGGCGGTACAGGCGGTGGCAGCCTGCAGTGATCCGATCGTCTTCTTCACCGACGTGCCCGACGAGGTCCTGCGCGCCGACATGCTCGACGGCGTACGCCGCCTGCTGGCCACGCCAACCTCGAACACCGCAGCCCCGACGGACACGACCCCGACAGGCACGGCTCCGGCGGGCACGGCTCCGGCGGGCACGGCTCCGGCGGGCACGGCCTCAGGCTCCGGGAACCCGCCGGACGCAACCTCGGGCGTCGGGGCGGTTGCCCGTCGGCGGCGGCCGGGACGGCCTCCGGCGCTGGGCCGGGAGCAGGTCGAGGCGGCTCGGCGGATGCACGCGGCGGGCACCCACTCGGTGGATGCCATCGCCGCCACGCTGGGCGTCTCGCGGGCCACCGTCTACCGCCACCTGGACGAGAGTAATGAGACGGTTTAGCGACGGTTTCGAGACGGTTGCGAAATACCGGTCAGGCCGCCAGTGTGGCGTAGCGGCCGTTGCGGTCCAGCAGGCTGTCGTGGGTGCCAGCCTCGACGATCCGGCCGTGGTCGAGCACCGCGATCTGGTCGGCGTCGCGGACCGTGGAGAGCCGGTGCGCGATGGTGATCGTGGTCCGCCCCTCGGCGAGCACGTCGAACGCCCGCTGCACGGCCCGTTCGGTCTCGGTGTCCAGGGCGCTGGTGGCCTCGTCGAGGACCAGGATGCGCGGGTCGCGCAGCAGCGTACGGGCGATCGCCAGCCGCTGCTTCTCGCCGCCGGAGAACCGGTGGCCGCGTGAGCCGACCGTGGTGTCGTACCCGTCGGGCAGCCCGGCGATCAGGTCGTGGATCTGGGCCGCGCGGGCGGCGTCCTCGATCTCCGCGTCGGTGGCGTCCGGCCGGGCGTAGCGCAGATTCTCCCGGACGGTGGTGTGCAGCAGGTACGTCTCCTGACTGACCACGCCGACGATCGCGGCCAGGTCGGCCAGGCGCAGGTCACGCAGGTCGACACCGTCGACGGTTACTCGGCCGCCGGTCGGGTCGTGCAGCCGGCTGACCAGACCGGCGAGGGTGCTCTTGCCAGAACCGGTCTCCCCCACCAGAGCGAGGCTGGTGCCGGCGGGCACGTCGAGGGTGATCCCGGCGAGCGCCGCGGTGTCGCTGCCCGGGTAGCCGAAGGTGACGTCCTCCAGGCGCAGGTGGCCGCGTACCCGGGCGGGGTCGAGGCGGACCGGCTCGGTGGGGTCGGCCACGTCGATCGGCAGGTCCAGGTATTCGAAGATCCGGGCGAACAGCGCCAGCGACGCGGTGAGCGAGACGCCGACGTTGAGCAGCCCCATCAGCGGCCGGAACAGCCCGCCCTGCAGGGCGGTGAACGCGACCAGGGTGCCGATGCTCAGCGTGCCGGCGGTGCCGGGCAGGCCCGCGGCGAGGTAGATGACCGCCGGTACGGCGGCGAAGATGATGCTCATCGAGGCCATGCGCCAGCGGCCGGCCAACTCGCTGCGCAGCTCCAGGTCGACCAGGCGGGCCGAGGAGGCGGTGAACCGGTCGATCAACGCCGGGCCGGTGCCGAGGGTCTTGGCCAGTTGCACGCCGCTGATCGAGAGCCCCTCCTCGACGGTGACGTTGAGGTCGGCGAGTTCGCGTTGTCGTTGGGCGGTGATCTCGCGGCGCATCCGGGCGACCCGGCGGGTCAGCCAGATCGCCGGCGGCAGCACCACGAGCGAGACCAGGGAGAGCTGCCAGGAGAGCGCGACCATGGCGACCGCGGTGGCGACCACGGTGGTGAGGTTGGAGGCGACGGCGGTGGCGGTGGAGGTGACCACCGACTGCATGCCGCCGATGTCGTTGGTGATCCGGGACTGCACCTCGCCGGTGCGGGTCCGGGTGAAGAAGCCCAGCGACTGCCGCTGGAGGTGACTGAAGACGTCGGTGCGCAGCCGGTGCATGACCTGCTGGCCGACCTGGGTGGAGATCCAGGTCTGGACGACGCCGAGGACGGCGGTCACGGCGGCCACGGCGACCATGCCGAGGACCAGCCAGACCAGCAGGGTCACGTCGCCCTGCGGCAGGGCCCGGTCGATCACGGCGCGCAGCAGGAACGGGGTGGCCATCGCGATGATCGAGGAGATCACGATGATCGCGGTGACGGCGGCCAACGCGGGCCGGTGGGGGGTGAACAGGCGACCGATGCGGCGCAGCGACACCTGGCCGGCCTGCGCCTTCTCTTCGGCGCTGAGGGTGCGGTGGCCGCGGTCGCGGCCCATGGGGGTGGGTTCCAAGGAGCACTACCTTTCGGTTGGCATATGCTGAGGTTACCTCATCATGAGGGAACAACAGCATCGACTGCTACGGTATTCCGGTGACCGCGGACACCACCGGCAGCGCCGACGACGAGAGCCTGGCCGAGACTTTTTGGGGCGTCGCGTCCCGTTTGCGTCAGCAGACCCGGGAGTCATTGGCACCGTGGGACATCACCCCCAGCCAGTCCCGGGCGCTCGGTGTGCTGGGCCGGCACGGTGAGGTACGCCCCAGCACGCTCGCCGAGCACCTGCGCATCGCGCCCCGCTCGGCCACCGAGGTCGTCGACGACCTCCAGGCCCGCGGGCTGGTCGAACGCCGACCCGACCCGGCCGACCGGCGGGCGACACTGGTCGCGCTCACGGAGGAGGGCAACCGCGTCAGTGCTGCCATCCGGACCGCCCGCCGTGCCGAGGCCGACCGCTTCTTCGGCCACCTGGACGACGCCGACCGTGCCGAGCTGGCCCGCATCCTGCGCACCCTGCGCGCCTGACCTGCACCGAAGGGGAGCGGACGGGGCGCGGCAGCGGGTTTGCCCACCTCGCGCGCGGGTAGCCAGCCGCCCCCGTCCGGGAACGAGGTGACAGGAGGATGCTCGTGCCGCTGGTGTCCCGCCTGACCCACCACCATGCCCATCTGACCCACCGCCCCGCCTGATGTGCGGGATCAGCGGGGAGGCGCGATTCGACGGCCGGTCACCTGACGCGGCCGCGGTCATCCGGATGACCGAGGCGATGCGCTCGCGCGGCCCGGACGACGAGGGGCTGTTCACCGATGACTGGGTGACCCTCGGACACCGCCGTCTGACCATCATCGACCTGTCCGACGCGGGCGGCCAGCCGATGGTGCGCGACGACCTGGGCCTGGCGCTGGTCTTCAACGGCTGCATCTACAACTACCCCGAGCTGCGCGAGGAGCTGCGGAACGCCGGGTACGCCTTCGGATCCACCAGCGACACCGAGGTGATCCTGGTGGCGTACGCGCACTGGGGTGAACGCTTCGTCGACCACCTGGTCGGCATGTTCGCGATCGGCCTGGTCGACCGGGCCCGACGGCGGCTGATCCTGGCCCGCGACCGGCTCGGCATCAAACCGCTCTACCTCGCCGAGACACCTGGGCGGCTCCGGTTCGCCTCCACCCTGCCCGCGCTGTTGCGGGCCGGCGACGTCGACACCGGCATCGACCCGGTGGCGCTGCACCACTACCTGTCCTGGCACTCCATCGTGCCCGCGCCACGGACCGTGCTGCGCGGCGTGCGCAAGCTGCCGCCGGCCACCCTGCGGGTGATCGAGGCGGACGGGCGCAGCCGCGAGGAGGTGTACTGGCGACCCGACTACGTGCGGGAGCCGTCCGACTCGGGGATGGACGCCGCCGACTGGCGGGCCGCCATCGGGGACGCGCTGCGCGCGGCGGTACGCCGACGGCTGGTCGCCGACGTACCGGTCGGGGTGCTGCTCTCCGGTGGACTCGACTCCAGCCTCATCGTGGCGCTGCTCGCCGAGGCCGGTCAGCAGCACCTGCGCACGTTCAGCATCGGCTTCGACAGCCGCGACGGCGAGTCCGGCGACGAGTTCCACTACTCCGACCTGGTGGCCCGCGCGTACGACACCGACCATCACCGGATCCGGCTGTCGAACGACGACCTGGTGCCCGCCGTACGACGGGCCGTGCTCGCGATGACCGAGCCGATGGGCAGCCACGACGTGGTCGCCTTCCATCTGCTCTCCGAGCAGGTGGCCCGGCACGTGAAGGTGGCACAGTCCGGGCAGGGCGCCGATGAGGTGTTCGCCGGCTACGGCTATCACCAGCCGCTGACCGAGGCGCCCCGGCACGGCGCCGGAGAGACGTTCGCCGCCGCGTTCTTCGACCGCGACCACGACGAGCTGCGCAGCATCGTCGGCCCGGCGTACGCCCTGGACCACGACGCGAGTCGGGAACTGCTCGCCGGGCACCTCGCCGCGCCCGGGGCGCAGACCGCGCTGGACGCCGTGCTGCGCCTGGACACCCATTTGATGCTTCCCGACGACCCGGTCAAGCGGGTGGACAGCATGAGCATGGCGTGGGGCCTGGAGGTGCGCACTCCCTTCCTCGACCAGGACCTGGTCACCCTGGCCGCGCACTGCCCGCCTGAGCACAAGGTCGCCCAGAACGGCAAGGGCGTCCTGAAGGAGGTCGCCCGGGAGGTGCTGCCCGCCGAGGTGATCGACCGGCCGAAGGGCTACTTCCCGGTGCCGGCGCTGCGCAACGTGGACGGCCCGGTGCGCGAGCTGGTCGCCGAGGCGTTGCAGGCGCCGGCCGCGCGCGAGCGAGGGCTGTTCCGCCCGGAGTACGTGGCCCGCCTGCTCGCCGAGCCGGACCGGGCCGAGGCGGCGGCCGGCAGCAACAAGTTGTGGCAGCTCGGACTCCTGGAGCTGTGGCTGCAGACGCACGACATCCGCTGAGAGCCGCCGGTCAGCCGGCGTTGGTGCGCGCGGCGAGGTCGTCGATGACCGCCCGCAGGTCACCGGTACGCTCCAGCACCCGACGCTGCCGGGTCGCGCCGGTGCCGTCGCGGCGCAGTCGGGCCAGTTGTGCCAACACGTACCCCAGGTCGCCGTGGCGCAGCAGAGCCGGGGCGATCACCGCCATCATCTCGTCGACGAGCGCCCAGGCCGGTCGGGTGCCACCGGCGCGCAGGTCGATCAGCTCCCCGTCGAGGCCGTCGTGCGCGGCACGCCAGTGCGCCGCGGCGACCAGGCAGTCGCGGGTGGGCTGGGCGGTCACCCCGTCGCGTACGTCGTCGGCGAGGGTGGCGACCAGTGACCGGACCAGCGCGGCGACCAGCACCGCGTCGTCCACGTCGGGGCACACATCGCCGACCCGCACCTCCACGGTCGGGTAGGCCGACGACGGCCGGGCGTACCAGTAGACCATCGCCGCGTCGAGCATGATGCCGGCGGCGATCAGCTCGTCGACCGTCCGGTCGTAGTCGGCGGCGGAGTCGAAGTACGGTGTCGGGCCGATGCTGGGCCAGCGTTCCAGCTGCATCGAGCGCCAGCTGGCGTGGCCGGTGTCCTGCCCGTCGTGCAGCGGCGAGTTGGTGGTGATCGCCTGCACCACCGGCAGCCACGCACGCAGGTGGTTGCAGACCTGCACGGCCAGTTCCCGGTCGGGCAGCCCGACGTGCACGTGACAGCCGCACACCGCCGGGTCGTGCGCCACCGGCCCGTACCGGCGCGACATCGCGTGGTAGCGCGGCCTGTCGGGCACCGTCCGGTGCGGCTCGGCCACGGGGGTGGCCCCGACCGCAACCAGCCGGGCCCCGGCCGCGGTGGCGGCCTCGGCGGCGGAGCGGCGCAGCGCCACCAGATGGTCGCGCAGCTCGGCGAGGTCGGCGCAGACCGGGGTGACCATCTCGACCATGCTGTGCCGGAACTCCTGACGGCTCTGCTCCCGGGCGGAGCCGCGCAGCGCGGTCAGCACCTGGTCGGCCACCGGCAGGTTGCGCCCGCTGTCCGGGTCGAGCAGCAGGAACTCCTCCTCCACGCCGAGCGTGAGGACGCCGAGGTCGGGCACGGTGTCGACGGTCGTCCGACGGTACGCCATGGCCGCCTCCATCCGCTCCTGCGGCCACGGGTGGACCCGTGGCCGGGGCGCCTCGGTTTCCCGGGCAAGGCATGCGGCAAACGCGGGCGCGGTTCTGAGACGATGCAGGAATGTTGATGCGTTGGCGCGATTCCCGGTGGTTCCACATCGCCCTGGGTCTGGTGGTCGGTGCCGCCGTCGGGTTGGCGGTGTACCTGGCCAGTCGACTGACCGGGCCTGCCCTCTTCGCGCTCTGTGGCACGACGGCGGGCGGCGTCGCGGCAGTGGTGGCGTCGGCCTATTCACGGTTCTTCCAGTTGGCGGAGGTGACCGTCTCGGTCCCGCAGTTCAGCGAGCTGAGGTTCGCCGTCACCCGGGACAACAAGCAGACCGCCTGGCGGCTGTTCGTCGAGGCGGTCACCCGGGTGTCCGGCCAGCCGCTGGCGACCGGCACGGGTCTCGTGCGGGAGGCGATGACCTCGCTCTACCAGCTGTTCGCGATCACCAGGGAGGTGCTGGGCGAGGCGACACCGTCCATGCGTACGACCGGTCGCCCTACCGTCGAGCACCTCGCGATCGCCATGCTGAACAACGAGCTTCGACCATTCCTCGGACGGTGGCATCCGCGGCTACGGGCGTGGGAGCAGGCCAATCCCGACGGGTCCGAGTCCGCCTGGCCCGACGACGCGGAATGCCGCGCCGAGCTGGCGGCGATGCAGCGCCGCTTGCTGCGCTACGTCGAGGGGCTCGGCGAGCTTGCCCAGGTCCCCAACGTCGACGACGTGATGCGCGGCATCCTCGCCGACCCACCGACCCTTCCCGGCCAGCCCACGCGACACTCGGCGGTGGCAGGCCAGTAGCCGGCCCTGGCGGGTCAGTGCGGCACGAGGGCCGCCGCGCGGGCGGTGAGGAAGGCCCGTTCGGCCGCGTTGTCCGTCAGCGCGACGGCTGTCCGGTACGCGTCGACGGCCTCCCCGCCACGGCCGAGCCGGGCCAGCAGGTCAGCACGGACCGCATGGTGCACGTGGTAGCCGTCCAGGTCGAGCCGATCCACCTCGACCAGCGCCACCGCCGGCCCGGCCACCTCGGCGAGCGCGACCGCCCGATTCAGCGCCACCACCGGGCCGGGCGCCACCACCAGCAGGTGGTCGTACAGCGCAAGGATCTGGCCCCAGTCGGTGTCGGCGCCGTGCGCCGCGGCGCTGTGCACGGCGGCGATCGCGGCCTGGATCTGGTACGGCCCGGGCCGCCCGCGACGCAGGCAGCGGCGGACCAGCGCCTGACCTTCGGCGATCAGCGCCGCGTCCCACCGACCCCGGTCCTGCTGTGGCAGCGGCACCAGCTCGCCGGTGGCGGTGGTCCGCGCGTCGCGGCGGGAGTCGGTGAGCAGCATCAGCGCGAGCAGGCCGAGCGCCTCCGGCTCGTCCGGCATCAGCTCGACCAGCAACCGGGTCAGCCGGATCGCCTCGGCGCACAACTCCGCACGGCCCAGATGTCGCCCGGCGCTGGCCGTGTACCCCTCGTTGAAGACCAGGTAGAGCACCGTGAGCACGGCGTGCAGCCGGTTGGGCAGGTCGGCATCGCGCGGCACGCGGTACGGGATCCGAGCGTTACGGATCTTCGACTTGGCACGGACCAGCCGCTGCGCCATGGTCGGCTCGGGCACCAGGAAGGCCCGGGCGATCTCGGCGGTGCTCAGGCCACCGAGCAGGCGCAGGGTGAGCGCGACCCGGGCGGCCGGAGCGAGCGCCGGATGACAGCAGGTGAAGATCAGACGCAGCCGGTCGTCGCGCACAGGTCCCTCCTCAACGGGTCCGTCGGCGGCGAACAGCAGGGCCGCCTGGGCGTGCCGGTCGAGGAGGGATGCCTCCCGACGCAGCCGGTCGATCGCCCGGTTCCGGGCGGTGGTGATGATCCAACCGGCGGGACTGGGCGGCGGGCCGGTCGTCGGCCACCGCGCTACCGCGACGGCGAATGCCTCCTGGACGGCCTCCTCGGCGAGCTCGATGTCGCCGAGGAGGCGAACCAGGACGGCGACCGCGCGCCCGTACTCCGCGCGGAACACCGCCTCGACATCCAGCACGGTCAGTCGCCGGCCCCACCCTGGAAGGGGCGCACCTCGATCGGCAGCGTGGTGGCCAACGCGTAGCGGCGGCCCCAGTCCAGGGCGACGTCCAGGTCCGGCACGTCGATGATGGTGATGCCGCCCAGGTGCTCCTTCCCCTCGACGAACGGGCCGTCGGTGACCAGGACCTCGCCATCGCGGGCACGCAGCACGGTGGCGGTCTCCGGGCCGTGCAGCCCCTGCCCGAAGACCCACGACCCGGTGGACGCCAGCTCGTCGCGCAGCTCACCGAGCTGGCGCATCACCCCGGCCAGAAACTCCGGGTCCGGGGGCAGCTCCCCCTGGGGCTGGTGGAGGCTGAGCAGGTACATCGTCATGGTTCCTCCTCGCGGGGGGCCGGCGCGTCGCCGACCTCTCATCCTTCACACGTTCGGCCCCTGCCCGGATCGACAGGCCGCCGCAAGAAATCTCGAAGGCACCCGACCTCGGTGTTGGCGCCACCTTTGCTCTGCTTCACCGGACGCAACGATGAGGGGGGTCGAGTGTCGCGTGGGTTGAAGCAGAGCAAAGGACGCGGGACAGGGGTGCGACCCCACGCTGCCGTGGCGTGATCAGCCGTTCGATCAGCGCCGGGGAGTCATGCGCCGGGCGGTTGCGGGTAAGCGGCGCCGTGGCCGACGGCTTGCGGGTGGTCGTGGTCGGCGCCGGATTCTCCGGACTCGCCGCCGCGCTGGCGCTCACCCGCGCCGGTGCCCGCGTGCGGGTGCTGGAGGCCCGCGACCGGGTGGGCGGGCGAGTGCTGACGCGTTGGCTGCCCGACGGCACCCAACTCGACCTGGGCGCGCAGTGGATCGGCCCGACCCAGGACCGGATGTACGCGCTGGTCGCCGAGCACGGGCTGGCCACCTTCGCGTCGGCGGCGGTCGGCGCGCCCACCCTGCTCTGGGCGGGCCAGCGCCGAGCCGAGCCGCCGGCGCAGGTCGGTCGGGTGCTCGGCCTGCTCGACGAGTACGCCGCACGACTGGACCCGGCCGCGCCCTGGCAGGCGCCGGAAGCCGCGCAGTGGGACAGGACGATCCTCGGCTGCTGGTTGCGCGCCACGGCCGGGGACGGCGACACCGCCGACTACCTCGGGCGGCTGCTCGCCGGAGGGCTGCTGGCCACCGGCGCAGACGAGCTGTCCCTGTTGCACCTGCTGTTCTACCTGCGCAGCGCCGGCGGGACCGGGCCGTTGCTGGGGATGGCCGGCGGCGCGCAGCAGGATCGGATCGTGGGTGGGCCGCCGGCGCTCGCCGAGCGGATGGCCGCGGCCCTGCCGCCGGGGACGCTGACGCTGGCCACACCGGTGCGGGCGATCGAACAGACCATCGACGGGGTGACGGCGTGGACCGACACCGGGCGCGTCGACGGCGACGCCGTGGTGGTCGCGCTGGCACCGGCGCTGGCCAGCCGGATCCGGTACGACCCGCCGCTGCCCGCGCTGCGCGACGGGCTGACCCAGCGGATGCCGATGGGCTCGGCGCTGAAGGTGCACGCCGTCTACCCGGAGCCGTTCTGGCGTGCCGACGGACTCTCCGGGGTGGCCACCCGCAGCGCCGGCCCGCTCACCGAGACGGTCGACAACTCCACCCCGACGTCGCCGCTCGGGGTGCTGACCGGGTTCAGCTACTCCTCGGACGCCGCCGCGCTGCGCGAGATGTCCTCCGAGCAGCGTCGACGATGTCTGCTGGACGCGTTCGGCGCCCTAGTCGGGCCGGGGGCCGGCAATCCGATGGAGCTGGTCGAGTACGACTGGTCGGCCGAGGAATGGACGCGGGGCTGCTTCTCCGGTGCGCTCACGCCGGGGACCTGGAGCACGTACGGCCCGCGGTTGCGGGCACCGGTGGGGCGGGTCCACTGGGCGGGCACCGAGACGGCGACCCGCTGGACCGGCTACCTGGAGGGCGCGGTGCGGGCCGGTGAGCGGGCGGCCGCCGAGGTGCTGGCGGTGTGAGCGGGGACGACCGAGGCCGGC
The DNA here is from genome assembly GCF_040607415.1 of Micromonospora sp. NPDC005291. Classification (NCBI taxonomy): domain Bacteria; kingdom Bacillati; phylum Actinomycetota; class Actinomycetes; order Micromonosporales; family Micromonosporaceae; genus Micromonospora; species Micromonospora sp. NPDC005291. Next base: position 143,730 of record NZ_JBEXGR010000006.1, on the reverse strand, counting down.
CCGGTCTCGGCGGGACCGGGCCGGCTCGGCCCACGGTGGCGACCCGGCCAACCCGGTCGGTGGGACGACCGGGTTGGCGCGGGCGCCCCGGTCAGGGGTAGGTGGTCAGGTACACCTGCTGGTTCGCCGCGTTCGCGGTGCCACCGGCGTTGTTGATCACCCGGTTGATGGTGCCGACGCCACCGAGCGAGACGGTGACCATGTTGGTGAACCGCACGTTCGGGTTGGTGGGCACCTCGAAGGCCCGCTCCTCGACCACCGCGGGGTTGACGTTGAAGTAGCTGTAGCTGCCCAACCCGAACGCCTGGTGGCTGGTCACCGAATCCGCGACCTTGTACGCGGCATAACCCCGGGTCGACCCGTTCATCCAGGCCGCCTGGTTGGGCGGGTCGTACGGCAGTTCGTTCTGGTAGAAGTACGTCCGGCCGCCGTTGCCGTTCCAGACGGTCTGGTACTTCTGGTAGTGCTCGACGAAGAGGCCGTACATGGTGACGTTGTCGCCGTTGACCGTGAGCCCGGTGTCGGCCGTGTTCAGCGTCCATCCGGTGGGTACGCCGGAAGCGGCGTGGTCGGCCCGCCACAGCCACATGTGGTCGCCGATCACGTTGTCGCTGTTGACGGTCAACGTGTTGGTGGCCTTGCCGACGTGTGGCCCGCCGATGCGGAAGAACACGTCGTGCAGCGAGGTCGGGTTCGCGGCGTGGCTCGCGGACGAGCCGGCCGGCCCGACCTCCATCAGCACCGGCGAGTTGGTCGTGCCGGCCTCGAACATGAGGCCGGCCACCTTGACGCCGTCCACATCGGCCACCCGCATCGCCACGGTGCCGTTGTCGGCCTGGATGGTGGCCAGGCCGAGGCCGAGGATCACCGTGTCGGCCCGGTTGACCTGGATCGGCTCGGTGACTCGGTGCACGCCCGGGGTGAAGAGCAGGTGCTTGCCCTGGGCGAGGGCCGTATTGATGGTGGCCGCGCTGGTGCCCGGCTGGACGACGAAGAACTGCGACAGCGAGATGGACGAGCCGGCCGGGGTCTTGTTGTACCAGCTGGTGCCGGCGGAGTTGGTGCGCAGCGCCGGCACGAAGACCCGGTACTCACCGGTGCCGTCGACGTAGAGGAACGGCTTCTCCCGGACCTGTGGGGTCTGGCCGATGACGGTGTGCGACGGGTTGGGGAAGCTCGGTGCCGGCGCGCCGGTGACGCCCTGGAAGACCATGTTCCACACCGAGCCGGTCCAGCCGTTGCCGAACTCGCTGTTGCGGGAGTACCACTGCTGCTGCGAGCCGGAGACGACCAGCCCGTCGACGCGGGTGTCGGCCATCAGGCCGCCACTGGACCAGCCGTCGCCGCCGTTCCACAGCTGGATCTGGTTCTGCGCGCCGCGCAGGTGCATCCGCCGGTACGGCGCGGCCTGGGACACCGCCCAGCGCTCCACGCTGACCCCGGCGGGCAGGGTCACCGAGAGGTTCTCGGCGGCCCGCCAGAAGTTCTGGGTGGCGTTGCCGCCGAACCAGGTCGCCTCGACCCGGACGTGGCCGTTGAGGTTGACGTCGTCGGGGCTCATGCCGAGGCCGGCGACCTGGGTGAAGAAGCCCAGGTTGACGTCCGCGGTGTAGGTGCCGGGCTTGAACAGCACCGCGTAGCGCTGCGGCCCGAACTGGTTGGTCTCCTGCTGGGTGAAGAGGGTGTTCAGTCGGCTCTGGATGGTGGCGGTGGGGGTGCTCGGGTCGAAGACGAACGTGTTCGGCCCGAGGTTGGGGTTGCGCGGGTCGGTGGGCGTCACCGGGGGTTCGCTGGTGCCGCCGGTCGTGTTCACCGCCAGCTCCCACAGCGAGTAGCCGTAGGTGGTGCCCCGGGCGGTGCCGTACATCCGCAGGTAGCGGCCACTGCCGGTGACGTCGAGGGACTGCGTGCCACCGGCGCCGGTCGTGGTCGAGTAGATCGTGGTCCAGGTGGCCCCGTCGGCGGAGGTCTGGAGCTGGAAGGCGCGGGCGTACGCGGCCTCCCAGGTGAGCACCACCCGGCAGATCGTCCGGGTGCTGCCGAGGTCGACGCGCAGCCACTGCGGGTCGCTGGCGGCGCTGGCCCAGCGGGTGCCCGGGTTGCCGTCGACCGCGGTCGACGCCGCGAGGCCGGCATCCTGAGTGGACGACGCGGTCGCCGGGCTGCCCTGCGCGACGTTGGTGCTGCCGCAGGTCGGCGTGCTGCCGCCGGTCTCGCCGTAGACCTGGAACTCCCAGAGGGAGTAGCCGTAGCCGGTGCCCCGGGCCGTGCCGTTCATGCGTACGTAGCGGCCGGCGCCGGTGACGGTGAGGTTCTGCGTGCCGCCGGTGCCGGTGGTGGTCGAGTAGATGGTGGTCCAGGTGGCCCCGTCGTCGGAGGTCTGGAGCTGGAAGGCCCGGCCGTACGCGCCCTCCCAGAGCAGGTTCACCTGACTGATGGTGGCGCGGGCGCCCAGGTCGACCTGGAGCCACTGTGGGTCGCTGAAGGCGCTGGCCCAGCGGGTGCCGGTGTTGCCGTCGACCGCTGCGGCGGCGGGGGTGCCGGCGTTCTCGGTGGACGAGGCGGTGGCGGGGCGCCCCTGGGAGAGCAGGGTGGGCGCGGCCTGCGCCGGTGTGCTGGCGCCGGTCGGGGCGAGCGCGGCGACCAGAGCCACGGTGAGCCCGACGAGCAGGTGGCGGACGACCCGTCGGGGACGCGGGCGTACGGATGTAGCGCGAGATGTCATGACATCGCCTGTCGATAGGGGGTTACGGACGACGCGCGGGTGGGATCGGGCTCGCCCGTGATGCCGTGGGTGGTGCCGCCGATGCGGCGTCGCGGGATGGAGAGCGCTCTCGTAGGAGTGTTGCGGCGCGATTGCGACGGCGTCAAGACATCGATCTATAACACTGTTATTTATCCCGAGGATTCTTTTTGGGTAATTTGCCGACGGCGCCGCAGTCGTCCCCCGCTCAGCGGCGGACGCCGCCCTCGGTGAGAAACCGCGCGATCGGCAGCGTGGCGGCACCCAACGCCACCGCGTCCACCCCGAGCCGGCACAGCTCGATCGACGCCTGCTCGTACGGCTGGCGCAGTGCCTGCCGGCCGGCGGCCTCCCGGACGGCCGGCAGCAGGTCGCCCAGCGCCATCGCCGCCCACCCGCCGAGCACGACCCGCTCCGGGTTGAACAGGTTGATCAGGTTGGCCACCCCTGCGCCGAGGTAGCCGGCGGTGTCGTCCAGCACCCGCCGGGCGGTGGCCGAGGTCGCGGCGGCGGCCACCAGCGCGGCGATCTGGGACTCCTCGTCCTCCCCTGGCACCGCTCGACCCCGGCGCGCCTCCCGGTAGCGGTCGATGATCGCCTCCGCGCCCACATACGCCTCCAGGCAGCCGCGCGCTCCACACCGGCAGGCGCGTCCGCCGTACACCAGGGTGGTGTGCCCCCACTCCCCCGCGCTGCTGGACGCGCCCCGGTAGGTGGCACCGTTGGTCACCACCGACGCGCCCACGCCGGAGCCGACCAGCGCGAAGACGGCGTGCCGGGCACCCCGGCCGGCGCCGAACCACATCTCGGCCTGGCCGAGGGTCTTCGCGCCGTTGTCGATGTGCAACGGCAGGTCGGTGCCCGCTCCGATCAGGCGCTCCAGCGGCACCCGGTCCCAGCCGAGGGCCTGGGCGTCCACCACGGCCTGGGTGCCCTGCTCGACCACCCCGGAGACACCGATGCCGACACCGAGCACGTCGCCGGTGGCCACCCCGGCCTGCCCGGTCACCGCGTCGATACCGGCCAGCACGTGCCCAGCCACCAGGTCGGGCTCGGTGCGCGCCGGATCGAGCGGGTACTCGACGCTGGCCAGCAGGGTCATCGCGAAATCGAACAGCTCGACCCGGACCCGGGTCTCGCCGACGTCCACGCCGACCACGAAGGCGAAGCGGGGCGCGATCCGCAGCAGCATGCTGGGCCGCCCGCCGTCGGACTCGGCGGCGCCGGCCTCGGCGACCAGCCCCTCGTCGATCAGGTCGGCCACCACGTTGCTCACCGCCGGCTGGCTCAGCCCGGTGCTGCGCACCAGGTCCTGCCGGGTGAGCGGGGCATCGAGGAAGAGCCTCGTCAGCAGGGCAGACCTGTTGCGCAGCCGGACACTCCGGTTGGTGGCTCGCGCCAGCTCCACTCGGCACCTCGATCCCGTCGGTCGTTCGAGCGACTGTAACCGCCCCGTGCTTGACGACCCACTGGACAGGAACTTTAATGACGACATTCATTAAGCCGTGATGTAACTCCCGGGAAACGCTGCCGGACCCCCGACGGCGCATCCCCGAAACCCGTCCGCAGCCGGCCGCCCGTCGCCCACCCCTATCGACGACGGAGGCCGGCGGACTCCCACCACGCACCGGAAGGGCTGACCGTGTCGAGACGACACCTCGGGATATTCACCGCCGCCGTACTGGCGGCCGCCTCGCTGACGGCCTGCGGCGGCTCCGGCGACGACTCCGCCGCAGCACCGAAGACGCTCACCTACTGGGCCAGCAACCAGGGCGCCAGCCTGGAGGCCGACAAGACGATCCTCCAGCCGGAGCTGGACAAGTTCGAGAAGCAGACCGGCATCAAGGTCACCGTCGAGGTGGTCCCGTGGTCTGACCTGCTCAACCGCCTGCTCGCGGCCGCCGCCTCCGGCAAGGGCCCGGACGTGGTCAACATCGGCAACACCTGGTCGGCGTCGTTGCAGGCCACCGGCGCGCTGGTCGAGTTCGACGATGCCACCCTGCAGGCCGTCGGCGGCAAGGACCGGATCGTGCCCGCCGCGCTCGCCGCGGCCGGCGCCCCCGGCAAGCCGCCGGCCGCCGTACCGCTCTACAGCATGGCGTACAGCCTGTACTACAACAAGAAGGCGTTCGCCGACGCCGGCATCACCGCACCACCGACCACGTGGGAGCAGCTCGCCGAGTACGGCAAGAAGCTGAGCACCGGCGGCAAGTGGGGCCTGGCCATCGAGGGTGCCAACCCGTCGGAGAACGCCCACCACGCCTTCACCTTCAGCCAGCAGTACGGCGGTGAGTGGTTCGACTCGGCCGGCAAGCCGACCTTCGACACCCCGCAGAACGTCTCGGCGATCAAGCGCTACATCGACTTCATGGCCGCCGACAAGATCACCAACCCGAGCAACGCCGAGTACGCGCAGAACCAGTCGGTCTCCGACTTCGCCAACGGCAAGGCCGCCATGCTGCTGTGGCAGTCCGCCGGGTCGAACCTGAAGACGCAGAACATGCCCGCTGACGCGTACGGGGTGGCCCCGGTGCCGTTCCTGGCCAGCCCGCCGGCCGGTGGCAAGAAGGTCAACAGCATGGTCGCCGGTATCAACATGGCGGTCTTCAAGCACACCAAGAACCGCGACGGCGCGCTGAACTTCGTGAAGTTCATGACCAGCGACGAGGAGCAGACGATCCTCAACCGCACGTACGGCTCGCTGCCGGCGGTGAAGACCGCGGGCTCCGACCCGGCGTTCACCGCCGTCGAGCAGAAGACCATCCAGGAGACCCTGGTCACCACCGCGGCCCCGCTGCCGCAGGTGCCCGAGGAGAGCACCTTCGAGACCCTGGTCGGCACCGCGATGAAGGAGCTGTTCGCCGACGCGGCCAGCGGCAAGCCGGTCACCGAGGAGTCGGTGAAGGCGAAGCTGACCGACGCGCAGCAGAAGATGCGCTGACCCAGGCGTCACCGGTGGCCGTGGTCGGGTGCTGAGCCCGGCCACGGCCACCGCCTCCGAGAGGACCCCGATGGCAACCAGCACCACCGCGCCGGACGCCGACCGGCGCGAACCCCGGGCCGGGTCACCGGCCCGGGGGCCGGCCCGCCGGCCCCGCGGCCCCCGCCGCTCGCTCCTGCCGTACCTGCTGCTCGCCCCGGCCATCGTGCTGGAACTCGCCATCCACGTGATCCCGATGGTGGTCGGGGTCTGGATGAGTTTGCTGGAGCTGACCCAGTTCCACATCCGCGACTGGTCCACCGCGCCCTTCGTCGGGTGGGAGAACTACCGGGCGACGCTCGACCTGAACAGCGCCGCCGGTAGGGAACTGCTGCACTCGTTCTGGGTCACCCTGGCCTACAGCCTGCTCTCGGTCGGGTTCGCCTGGCTGCTCGGCATCTCGGCGGCGGTCGTCCTGCAGAAGCCGTTCCGAGGGCGGGCGATCCTGCGGGCGCTCTTCCTCACCCCGTACGCCCTGCCCGTCTACGCCGCGGTGATCACCTGGAGCTTCCTGCTGCAACGCGACACCGGCCTGGTCAACCACGTCCTCGTCGACCAGCTCGGGCTGCTCAACGAGCGGCCGTTCTGGTTGATCGGCGACAACAGCTTCTGGTCGCTGCTGATGGTGTCGGTGTGGCGCAACTGGCCGTTCGCGTTCCTCTGCCTGATGGCCGGCCTGCAGAACGTGCCCGGCGAGCTGTACGAGGCCGCCGCGATCGACGGCGCCGGGTTCTGGCGCCGGCTGCGCTCGGTCACCCTGCCGATGCTGCGGCCGGTGAACCTGGTGCTGCTGCTGGTGCTGTTCCTGTGGACCTTCAACGACTTCAACACCCCGTACGTGCTCTTCGGCGGCTCCGCGCCGGAGCAGGCCAACCTGATCTCCATCCACATCTACCGCAGCTCCTTCAAGACCTGGGACTTCGGCTCCGGCTCGGCGATGTCCGTGGCGCTGCTGCTGTTCCTGATGATCGTCTCGGCCGCTTACCTGCTGATCACCAACCGTCGGAGGGACGACCATGCGTGAGACCGCCGGTGAGCGCTGGGGCCGGCGCATCGTGCTGACCCTGCTCACCCTCTTCGTCGTCATCCCGCTCTACGTGATGGTCACCTCCGCGGCGAAGCCGTTGCAGGACGTGCAGAACGGCTTCACCTGGTGGCCCAGCCGACCCACCCTGCAACCGTTCGTCGACATGTGGAGCACCGTGCCGCTGGCCCGGTACCTGGTGAACAGCCTGGTGGTGTCGAGCATCGCGGCCGTCTGCTCGGTGGCGGTGGCCATCTTCGCCGCGTTCGCGGTCAGCCGGTACCGGTTCCGCGGCCGGGGCGTCTTCTCGGTGACGGTGCTGTCCACCCAGATGTTCCCCGGCATCCTGTTCCTGCTGCCGCTGTTCCTCATCTACGTCAACCTGGGCAACGCCACCGGCATCGAGCTGTACGCCAGCCGTACCGGCCTGGTGATCACGTACCTGACCTTCTCGCTGCCGTTCTCCATCTGGATGCTGGTCGGCTACTTCGACTCGATCCCGCGGGGATTGGACGAGGCGGCGCAGGTCGACGGGGCCGGGCCGCTGCGCATCCTGTTCCAGGTCATCCTGCCGGCCGCCGTGCCCGGCGTCGTCGCGGTCACCGTGTACGCGTTCATGACCGCCTGGGGTGAGGTGCTCTTCGCCTCGGTGATGACCGACGAGGGCAGCCGCACCCTGGCCGTCGGACTCCAGGGCTACTCCACCCAGTTCAACGTCTACTGGAACCAGATCATGGCCGCCTCGCTGGTGGTCAGCATCCCGGTCGTCGTCGGGTTCCTGGCCCTCCAGCGCTACTTCGTCGCCGGCCTCACCGCCGGCGCCGTCAAGTGAGTCATCCAACCTCAGAGGAGAACCGACCCGTGCCCGACCTGTCCAAGCTGCCACCCGACTTCCTCTGGGGCGTCGCCACCGCGGCGTACCAGATCGAGGGGGCCGTCGACGTCGACGGCCGGGCGCCGTCCATCTGGGACACCTTCTCGGCGACCCCCGGCAACGTCGACAACGGCGATACCGGCGCGGTGGCCTGCGACCACTACCACCGGTGGCCGGAGGACCTGGCGCTGCTGCGTCGGCTCGGCGTGGACGCGTACCGTTTCTCGGTGGCCTGGCCCCGGGTGATGCCCGACGGCGTCGGACGGGTCAACCCCGCCGGGCTGGACTTCTACGACCGGCTCGTCGACACGCTGCTCGCCGACGGGATCCGGCCCTTCGTCACGCTCTACCACTGGGATCTGCCGCAGGCCCTGCAGGACAGGGGTGGCTGGCCGCAACGCGCCACCGCCGAGGCGTTCGCCGACTACGCGGCGGTGGTCGCCGCCCGCCTCGGTGACCGGGTGGCCGACTGGAACACGGTCAACGAGCCGCTCTGCGTGTCCTGGATCGGGCACCTGGAGGGGCGGATGGCCCCCGGCGAGCGGGACCTGACCCGCGCGGTGCACACGTCACACCACGTGCTGCTCGGGCACGGCCTGGCCACCCAGGCGATCCGCGCGAACGCCGCGCGCCCGGCCTCGGTGGGGTTGGTGCTCAACCTCAGCCCGATCGAGGCGGCGACCGACCGGCCCGAGGACGTCGCGGCGGCCCGACGCGCCGACGGGCACGTCAACCGGTGGTGGCTGGACCCGATCCACGGGCGCGGCTACCCCGCCGACATGGTCGCCACCTACGGGGTCGAACCGCCGGTACGCGGCGACGACCTGGCGGTCATCGCCACGCCGACCGACTTCCTCGGGGTGAACTACTACTTCCGTCAGTTGGTGGTCGACGACCCGGCCGGACCGCCCCCGTACGCCCGGCAGGTGCCGGTGCCCGGCTCGGTGGAGACGGGGATGGGTTGGGAGATGTACCCGGCGGGGCTGGAACGGCTGCTGGTCGAGGTGCACGAGGAGTACCGGCCGGGCCGGATCATCGTCACCGAGAGCGGCTCGGCGTGGCCCGACGAGGTCACCGCGGACGGCACGGTGGAGGACAAGGAGCGCACCGACCACCTGGAGCAGCACCTGGCCGCGTGCGCGTCGGCGGTGGCCCGGGGTGTGCCCCTGGACGGCTACTTCGTCTGGTCTCTGCTGGACAACTTCGAGTGGGCGTACGGCTATGACAAGCGCTTCGGGCTGGTGCACGTCGACTACGCCACCCAGCGTCGGACGGTGAAGGCGAGCGGGCTGCGCTACGCCGAACTGATCCGCGCCCACCAGCGTCTCGCCGGTGCCACCGGGACCGCCACACCGGTGGCCTGAACGGGGGCCGGCGAGGCCGGCACCCTGGGCGCCGCGTCGAGCGGCGCCCAGGGCGTTCCGTCCACCGACCGGCGCTCAGTCCGACGCGCGGGACCGGGCGCTCAGTCCAGGGGCGCGGGACCGGGCGCTCAGTCCAGGACGCGGCGGGACAGCGACGCCGGCAGCCGGCCGGCGAGCAGCCAGCCGGCGCTGGCGGCGAGCAACGGCAGCCCGGCAGCGATCGCGACGAGGTGAGCGACGGGCACGGCGCCGAGCGGATCAAGGTCGCGGTGCAGGGCACCGGCCAGCGCAAGGTAGGCACCGGTCACGCCCAGCACGGCACCGAGCAGGGCCAGCGCTCCGGCGGTGGTGGCGGTGAGCGTCCGCCGTACCCGCCTCGGTGCCCCGGTCGCGGCCAGCGTGCGCAGGTCCCCCGCCGCCTCACCCCGGATGAGCCCGACGGTCGTCGCCAGCACACCGAGCGCGAGCAGCACGCCGGCGCCGCTCGCGCCGGTCCGCAGCGCGGTCAACGAACTCTGCTCCCGACGGGACTCGATGGTGAGCCCGACGGCAGCGGCCAGGTCCTGGGCCGTCGCCAGCTGCGCGGCGGTGAGCGCCTGGTCGGCCGCGAGGAACCAGCCGACCCGGGCCGCCTGCCAGCCGTGCCGGCCGAGCGCGGCGGAGGTGATCAGCGAGTCGGGCAGCCCGGTGTAGCCAGAGCGGGGCAGGGTGCGCACCACCGGCCGCACGCCACGGGCGGGGATGTTCAGCAGCGCCAACTCACCGGTGCGGGTGGTGAGCACATCGGTGTCGGCGTCGACGGCCATCCCGGCCGCGCCGTTCAGCCGGAGCAGCCCGGGACTGACCACGTAGAGCGGATGGGACGGCGTGGACTCGCCGTCTGCGACCGAGGCGCCGATCTCGACCGCCGGGTGGCCGGTCGGTCCCCCCTCCCGGCCCGGGTCGATGTGCGAGGCCACCACCGCCATGTCCAGCGGAATGACGGTGGCCGCTCCCACGGTCGCCGCGATGGTGTCGGTCCGGGCCTGGAGAGCGGCGAGCTCGGCCGCCGTGCGCTCCGGAATCACCGGATCCGGTTGGCCGATCCGGATCAGCAGCTGACTGGCAGCGAGGTTGCCCAGCCCGGCCGCCTCCCGGCTGCGGTACTCGGCTGCGGCGGAACCCACCACGATCGCAGCCGACAGCCCCACCGCGAGGCTGATCGCGGCGAGTGCGGCCCCGGCCCGGACGCGGTACCGGGCCAGATCCGCCAGCGCCAGCCGGACCGCCACCGGCAGGCCTCCCCGGGCCGCCGCCAGCGCCGGGATGGCCAGCGGGCCGACGAACAGCACCCCGAGCGCGGTGGCGACGCCGCCCACCCCGATGAGCAGCGGGTTCGACCCGTCGGAGAGCACCAGCGCCGTGAGACCGGCGGTGATCAGCACGGCCGCGGCCACGGCGGTCCGCCGCGCTGGCGGCGGCATCGGCGGTCGGGCCGACAGCGCGCTCATGACCGGGGTACGGGCAACCGCGCGGGCCGGCCACCAGGCGGCGGCGGTAGCCGTCACCACGGCCAGCAGCATGCCCGCGCCGATGGTGAGCCAGGGCAGGTCGAACCGGCCGATGCGGTGCCCGGCGGCGGTCTCGACGAAGCCGGCGGTTACCAGCCAGGCGGCCACCCCGACGGCGGTGCCGCCGATCGCGGCGACCGCCCCGACCACCGCGCCGTTGACCAGCAGCACCAGCCGCAGGTGTCGGCGGGTGGCGCCCATCGCCGCCAGCATGCCGAGCTGGCGCAGCCGGCGCTGTGCCAGCACCACGAACCCGGCGGCCGCCACGAGAGACACCAGCAGCAGACCGACGGTGGCCAGCACCAGCGCGACGATGGTGAGCGCGGTGCGCTCGGCCGCCGGCCGGGACTCGCGTACCAGCGGGCCGTCGATGGTCCGGCGGAAGGCCTCCATGGTGTCGTGGTCGCCGGCCACCAGGACGGTCACCGACTGCGGGCGGTCGGCGTGCGCCGGGTCGGTGAGGGCGAACTCGTCGTGCAGGTCCGCCGGGTTCTCCACGACCCCGACGATCAGGCGGTCGGAGTCACCGAGCTGGACCCGGGTGCCGAGCCCGGCCCACAGCGCTCGCTCCACCCCGTCGGTGACCGCCACCTCGGCGGGCCCGGTCGGGTAGCGGCCCTGCCGCAGGGCGAGCATCGGGCCGCCGTACGCGCCAGCGGGGTCCTGGGCCCGGACGTCGACCGGGTCGAACAGCCCCGGCACCGGCACGTGCCGGTGACCGATCACGTCGATCGTGTCGAACCATGCCCGAGCGGCGGTGACCCGGGCGTCCAGCGCGGCCGGGTCGTCACCGGGGATCCGGAGGAGCTGGTCGGCGCGGCCGAACGTGGCGTCGGTCGACGCGGCCAGGTTCCAGGTCGCCGCCAGGCCGAAGGTGGTGCCAGTGACCGCGACGGTGAGCAGCGCGATGGTCAGCAACTGCTGCCGCCACTCGCGGCGGAACAGCCGTACCGCCCAGCGGATCACCGCGCGGCGGGCCGGGAGCCCGCCGCCAGCGGGCCGGGTGGTCGTCCGGCTGCGGCCAGGGTCGGCGGTCACGGCGTCGGGCCCGGGGCGAGCAGGGCGTCCGGACCGGCAGACGGTGCGGTCTGGTCGACCACCCGGCCGTCCCGAATGAAGATCACACGATCGGCCCAGGACGCGAGCTGGGCGTCGTGGGTGACCATCACTCCGGCGATGCCACGCTTGCAGGCCGAGCGGAGCATCCGCAGGACGCCTTCTCCGTTGGCGGCGTCGAGGGCGCCGGTGGGCTCGTCGGCCAACAGCAGCCGCCGCTCCCCCACCACGGCTCGGGCGATGGCGACCCGTTGGCGCTCGCCCCCGGAGAGGTCGTCGGGGAAGTGGCCGGCGCGGTCGGTCAGCCCCAGCTCGTCGAGCACGCGCAGGGCGGCGGCGCGCGCCGGGCGTACGGCCATGCCGTCCAACTCCAGGGGCAGGGCCACGTTCTCGACGGCGGAGAGACCGGCGAGCAGGTTCAGGTCCTGGAAGACAAAGCCGAGTGAGCGGCGACGCAACCGGGCGGTGGCGTCGGCGGAGAGACCGGCCAGGTCGGACCCGCAGACCGTCACCTGGCCGGCGGTCGGCTCCTCCAGGGTGCCGGCGATGGTCAGCAGGGTGCTCTTGCCCGAACCGCTGGGGCCCATGACCGCGACCAGTTCACCGGCGACCACGTCGAGGTCGACCGCACGCAGGGCGTGCACGGCGGCGGCGCCCGAGCCGTACACCTTGGACACCTGACGCAGGCTCAGCACGACGCTCATCGCCGGGCTCCTGCGGCGTCGCCCCGGGCCGGCCGCGTGGGGCGACTGTCCTGGCCGTCCGCGGTCGGCGACGTGTCCGTGGGCGGTGCGCTGGCGACGGGCGGTGCGCCCGCGGCGGGCGCGGTCCGGTGGCTGCGCAGGCGGGCGTCCGCCGCGTCCAGCCAGCGGACGACCGCTTCCAGGCGGAACAGCTCGGCGTCGACGACGAGGCCGAGGCCGATGTCCTCCGGTGCCGCGTCGGCCTTGAGGTGGGTGTAGCGCTGCATCTCCTCGACGATCCGTCGGCGGTGGGCCTGGAGGATCTCGGTCACGTCCACCTGGGTCAGCCGCATCGCCACCTGGACCTTCATCACGAGCTCGTCGCGGGGCGGCGGCCCGGCCTGGGGCGGCGTACGCAGCCAGGTGTGCAGCTCCCGCTCGCCGTCGGCGGTGAGCCGGTAGCGCTTCTGGGCGCCGTCGCGGCCGGCGTCGTCGGTCTCGACGTGTCCCTCGCGCTCGAGGCGTTGCAGCGTGGTGTAAACCTGCCCGACGTTGAGCGGCCAGACCTCGCCGGTGCGCGCCTCGAACTCCTGCCGGAGCTGGAGACCGTACTTCGGTGCCTCGGTGAGCAGCGCCAGCATGGCATGACGAATACTCACGATCCATCACCTACAGTTAGCATACTCGGTATAATACACAGTATTATCGTGTTGACACTCCCCGTTCGACCTCCGTCCACAGTCGGCTTCGCGTTCCGACGATCCGCCGTCGGCGAAGCGCACCGACGGTTAGCCTTCGCCAATGGCCGCAGCGCCCGACGAGGTCGAGCAGCCCGACAGCGGGTCACGCGTGTCCGAAACCGATCGGATGACCGCCTTCAGCGACGGTGTCTTCGCCATCGTCATCACGCTGCTGGTCATCGAGTTGCGGGTGCCGGAATACCACGAGGGTGAGTTGCTCAGCGGGCTACTCGGCGAGGGCGCGTCCTACCTCGCGTTCGTGGTGTCCTTCGTCTACATCGGGGTGCTCTGGCTCAACCACCACGCGCTGGTCCGCCTGATCCGCGGGACCACCCTCGCGCTGAGCTGGATCAACCTCGGCATCCTCTTCGGCGCGGTGATCATCCCGTTTCCCACCGCCGTGCTGGCGTCCGCGTTCACCCACGGCGACACCGACGACCAGCGCGCCGCCGTCGCCCTGTACGCGCTGGCCGCCGCGCTGATGTCGGCCCCCTGGCTGGTGTTCTTCGGCTACCTGCGCCGCCACCCGGCGCTGCTCCAACGCCGGGTCACTCCCGAGTACGTGCGGAGGCAGCGGCTGCGACCGATCACCGGCCTGGTCCTGTACGGGCTCAGCGGTCTGCTCGGCTGGTTCGTCAATCCGCTGCTGGGCCTGATCGGCGTCATCGTCATGATCACCTATCACGCGGTGACGAGCGAGGGGCTGCCCCGGTGGCTCACGCGTCGCTGACCCGTCGCAGCCCGAGCAGGTCGGCCGGGGTGTCCACGTCGACCGGTGAGCCGACGTCGTCGCAGGGCACCTCGACCACCAGGTCCGGCCGGTCGCGCAGCAGGTCGCGGGCACCCCGGTCGCCGACGGCGTACCCGTCCAGCAGCGGCCAGGTCTCCCGACGCAGCAGGACCGGGTGCCCCGGCCGACCGGCGTAGGTGGCGACCGCGACGACCGCGCCGCGCGCGTACGCCCCGCGCACCCGGCGGACCGCGACCGGGCTGAGCAGCGGCTGGTCGACGAGGACCACGACAGCCGCCGGTACGTCGGCCGGCAGTGAGGCCAGACCCCGGCGCAGGGACGAACCGAGCCCTTCGGCCCAGCGGTCGTGACGGACCGGCACCGCGCCGGACAGGGCGGGCACCTCGTCGGCGCCCGCGCCGAGCACCACGTGCACGGGTGCGCAGCCACCGTCGCCGAGCAGCCGGATCCCGCGTCGCACCAGCGGCTCGCCAGCCAGCTCGACCAGCGCCTTCGGTCGGCCGTACCGCCGCCCGGCGCCGGCGGCCAGCAGCAACCCGGCGGTCACCGGTAGGTCCGGCACCCGCCCCACCTCCCGCGTTATTCGCCCTCAAATGTACCGATAAAGCTAGTCTGGGCCGGTGCAGGGCGGACCGGAGAACGAGACAACCACCGACGAGCGGCACTCGTCCCGGGTGGCGTTCGAGGTCAACGGCGCGTCACGCGAGGTGCGGCTGGACAACCGCACCACACTGCTGGACACGCTGCGCGAGCACCTCGGCCTGATCGGGGCGAAGAAGGGCTGCGACCACGGCCAGTGCGGCTCCTGCACAGTGCTGCTGGACGGCCGCCGGGTGAAGAGTTGCCTAGTGTTCGCGGTCACGCTGGCCGACCGGTCGGTGGTGACCGTCGAAGGGCTGGCCGGGCCGGACGAGCTGTCCCCGCTGCAGGCCGCGTTCATCGCCCACGACGCGTTCCAGTGCGGCTACTGCACCCCCGGGCAGCTCTGCTCCGCCCGCGGCATGCTCGACGAGGTCGCCCGGGGCTGGCCGAGCGCGGTCACCGACGACCTGAGCGCACCGGCCGAGCTGACCGACGCGGAGATCCGCGAGCGGATGGCCGGCAACCTGTGCCGCTGTGCCGCGTACCCGCACATCGTGGCGGCCGTGCGCGAGACGGCGGCGACCCGATGAGGGCGTTCCGCTACCACCGCCCGACCGACGTGGCCGACGCGGTCGCCGTGCTCACCGCGGAACCGCAGGCGGCGTACCTGGGCGGCGGCACCAACCTGGTGGACCTGATGAAACTCGGGGTGCAGCGCCCCGACGTGCTGGTGGACGTGACCCGGCTTCCGCTGGACACCATCGAGGAGTCGCCCGACGGCGGACTGCGGATCGGCGCGACGGTCCGCAACAGCGACCTCGCGGCCCACCCGGTGGTCCGCCGGGACTACCCGGTGCTGGCCCGCGCCCTGCTCGCCGCCGCCTCCGGACAGCTACGCAACATGGCCACCACCGGCGGCAACCTGTTGCAGCGCACCCGCTGCGTCTACTTCCAGGACACCGGCAAGCCGTGCAACAAACGGGACCCGGGCACCGGTTGCGCGGCGCTGCACGGCCAGAACCGCGACCTGGCGGTGCTGGACTGGTCCGAGCAGTGCGTGGCCACCCACCCGTCCGACCTGGCCGTCGCGCTGGCCGCACTCGACACGGTGGTGGAGGTGCACGAGACCGACGGCACCCGCGACATCCCGATCACCGCCCTGCACCGCTCCCCCGGCACGCACCCGGAGCGGGAGACCACCCTGGCCCGGGGCGCGCTGATCACCGCCGTCCGGTTGCCGCCGCTGCCGGCGGCGCGCCACTCGACGTACCTCAAGGTGCGCGACCGGGCCTCGTTCGCCTTCGCCGCCGGCTCGGTGGCCGCGGTGCTGGACCTCGACGGCGACGTGGTCCGCGACGTGCGGCTGGCGTACGGGGCGGTGGCGCACCGGCCGTGGCGGGCCTACCGGGCCGAGGAGGAACTGCGGGGCCGACCGTTCAGCCCGGAGCTTGCCGCACGCGCCGCCGACGCGGAACTGGCCGAGGCGCGTCCGTTGCGGCACAACGGCTTCAAGCTGCCGCTGATCCGGGCCATCACCGTACGCGCGCTCAGCGAGCTCGCCGAGAGGGCGTCGTCGTGACCACCGACGCGGTCGGCCGGGCGTACCCCCGGTTGGAGGGCCGCGAGAAGGTCACCGGCACGGCACGGTACGCGGTGGAGTACCCGGTGGACGGGGTCACGTACGGCTGGGCGGTTCCGTCGGCAGTGGTCCGGGGGCGGATCACCCGGGTCGACACGGCCGAGGCGCTCGCGTCTCCCGGCGTGCTGGCCGTCCTGCACCACGGCAACGCGCCCCGCATCGCGCCCGGCCCGGAGCCGGAGCTGTGGCTGTTGCAGGAGCCGAGGGTGCACTACCGGGGGCAGCTGATCGCGGTGGTGGTGGCCACCAGCCTGGAGGCGGCCCGGGAGGGTGCCCGGTTGGTGCGGATCGACTACGACGCCGAGCCGCACAGCACCGTGCTCACCACCGACCATCCCGGCCTGTACCGACCGGACCAGGTCAACCCCAGCTACCCGACGGACACCGCCGAGGGCGACTTCGACGCCGGATACGCGGCCGCCCCGGTGCGCATGGACGCCACGTATCGCACGCCGGCGTACCACAACAACCCGATGGAGCCGCACGCCACGACGGCGCAGTGGCGCGACGGGCGGCTGCTGGTGCACGACTCCAACCAGGGTGCGTCGGCGGTGCGGGGCACGCTGGCCGAGCTGTTCGAGCTGCCGCCGGAGTCGATCCGGGTCGTCACCGAGCACGTCGGTGGCGGCTTCGGCAGCAAGGGGTACGCCAAGGCCGCGGTGGTGCTGGCCGCGCTCGCGGCCCGGCACGTGGACCGACCGGTCAAGCTGGCGCTGACCCGCCAGCAGCTGTTCGGGCCGGTCGGCTACCGCACCCCCACCATCCAGCGGGTCCGCCTCGCCGCCGACGCCGACGGGCGACTCACCGCGATCTGCCACGACGCGATCAGCCAGACCTCGACCATCCGGGAGTTCGCCGAGCAGATCGCCGTCTACACCCGCAGCATGTACGCCGCACCCCACCGACGCACCACGCACCGGCTGGTCCGCCTCGACGTGCCCACGCCGTTCTGGATGCGGGCCCCGGGCGAGTGCCCCGGCGCGTACGCCCTGGAGTCGGCGATGGACGAGCTGGCGATTGCCGTGGGCATCGACCCGGTGGAGTTGCGCATCCGCAACGACGCGGAGGTTGACCCCGACCAGGGGCGACCGTTCACCAGCCGCAACCTGGTGGCCTGCCTGCGCGAGGGTGCGCAGCGGTTCGGCTGGGCGGGCCGGGACCCGACACCCCGGGCCCGACGCGACGGGCGTTGGCTGATCGGCACGGGTGTGGCCGGGTCGAGTTACCCGGCCCGGGCCAGGCCGTCCTCGGCCATGGCCACCGCCCGGCCCGACGGCGGCTTCCTGGTCCAGATCAACGCCACCGACATCGGCACCGGCGCCCGGACTGCGATGTGGCAGGTGGCCGCCGACGCACTCGGGGTGCCGCCGGAGCGGGTCGAGATCCGCATCGGTGACAGCGACCTGCCGACCGCCCCGGTGGCCGGCGGCTCGATGGGCACCGCCAGCTGGAGCTGGGCGGTGATCCGAGCCTGTCAGGCGTTGCGCGACAAGCTGCGGGACCTTCCCGATGGGGTGCCGGCGGACGGTGGCGTGACCGCCGAGGCGGACACCGCCGACGAGGTGGGCGGGCAGGCCGTGCTGCCCCGGTACGCGTACGGGGCGCAGTTCGCCGAGGTGCGGGTGGACGCGGACACCGGCGAGGTGCGGCTGAACCGGATGCTCGGGGTGTTCGCGGCCGGCCGGGTGGTGAACCCGACGACGGCGCGCAGCCAGCTCATCGGCGGCATGACGATGGGGCTGTCGATGGCGCTGCACGAGGAGGGACTGCTCGACGAGCGGTACGGCGACTGGGTCAACCACGACCTGGCCACCTATCACATCACCGGCTGCGCGGACGTGGAGTCCATCGAGGCGTACTGGCTGGACGAGCAGGACGGCGAGCTGAACCCGGCCGGGGTGAAGGGCATCGGCGAGATCGGCATCGTCGGCGCTGCGGCGGCGATCGCCAACGCCGTGCACCACGCCACCGGCGTGCGGATCAGGGACCTGCCGATCCGGTTGGACAAGCTGGTCGGCGTATCAGCCTTGGCTTAAATAAGCCCGTGGTGATATAAAGGCGTCGTGCACGCCTTCGACGTGCTGGGCGATCCGGTCCGGCGCCGCATCCTGGAGCTGCTCGCCAGCGGCGAGCAGACCGCTGGCGCCCTCAGCGCGGTCATCCGCGACGAGTTCGGCATCTCCCAGCCCGCCGTGTCCCAGCACCTCAAGGTGTTGCGGGACAACGGCTTCGCCACCGTGCGACCGGAGGGCACCCGGCGGCTGTACGCGGTCGACCCGCGCCCCCTGCGCGAGGTCGACGGCTGGCTGGAGCACTTCCGCCGGTTCTGGACCCCGCCCCTGGCGGCACTCGCCACCGAGCTGGCCCGGGGCCGACGTGAGCGTCGGCTGCGCGGGCCCGCCGACCCATCCGACGAGAGGAACACCTGATGTTCGACGCGACCGAGCAGATCAACGCCGTCCAGCGGCAGGTCGGCAGCCGCACCCTGGAGGCCGGCGAGGCTCGGGTGACCACGATCAGCCAGACCTACCAGGCGACGGCCGAGGATCTGTGGGACGCCTGCACCAACGCCGAACGCATCCCACGCTGGTTCCTGCCGATCTCCGGCGACCTGCGGCTGCACGGTAAGTACGAGCTCCAGGGCAACGCCCACGGCACCATCGAGAGCTGCGAGCCGCCGCACCGCTTCACCGCCACCTGGGAGTACGGCGACGAGGTGAGCTGGATCGAGGTGCGGGTCACCCCGGTCGACGACGAGCGGAGCCGCCTCGACCTGGACCACATCGCCCACGTCGACCAGGACCGGTGGGCCCAGTTCGGGCCGGGCGCAGTCGGCGTCGGCTGGGACCTGGGGCTGCTCGGCCTCGCCTCGCACCTGGCCGGCGACGGCAGCGGGGTCACCCCGGAGCAGAGCGCCGAGTGGAGCGCGTCCGACGAGGGACGACGGGCCATGGCGCTGAGCAGCCAACTCTGGGGTGAGGCGAGCATCGCCGCCGGCACCGACGCCGACGAGGCGAAGGCCGCCGCCGAGCGCACCACCGCCTTCTACACCGGCGCCCCGGAGGCCTGAGCGCGAGCGGCGGCGCCGCAGCCTGAGCGGCGATCGGGGTAACGTGCTGCGGCATGACCGGCACGCCGTACTCGCACTGCTCCTACTGCGGCGCCGCCTACCCGCTGGCCACCGGATGGCCACGGGTGTGCGCGGTCTGCGGCGAGACCGTCTGGCGCAACCCCCTGCCCGTCGCGGTGGCGGTGCTGCCGGTGCGTACCCCGCAGGGCCTGGGCGTGGTGGTGGTCCGCCGGGACATCGAGCCGGCCCGCGGGCTGCTCGCGTTGCCCGGCGGCTTCATCGAGTACGGCGAGGAGTGGTCCGACGCGCTCGTCCGTGAGCTGCGGGAGGAGACCGGGCTGGTCGCGGCGGCCGAGGACGCCCGCCTCTTCGCGGTGCACGGCGCCCCGGCGGGCGGCACAATGATGATCTTCGGGGTGCTGCCCGAACGGGCTGCCGAGGACCTGCCACCGTCGGCGCCGACCGAAGAGGCCACCGAGTGGCTGGTGCTCACCGACCCGGTCGAGTTGGCGTTCTCCACCCACACCCGGGCGCTCGCCGACTTCCTCACCCCCGACCGCCGCGCCTGACCGCGTTGACCCGCCGCCCGCCGCCCGCCGCCCGCCGCCCGCCGCCCGCCGCCCGCCGCCCGCCGCAAGATCGTGCTACATCCTGGTTGCAGTGGCATCAGAAGGGCTGCGAGGCCACTACTTCCAGGATCGAGCACGATCTTGCGGGCGGGCGGGCGGGCGGGCGGCGCGGGCGGCGCGGCGCGGCGCGGCGCGATGGGGTTAGCGCGGCAGTGCGTCGTCGGTGCCGGCGAGGTAGCCGGCGGCCTGGAGCTCGAACAGCTCCCGGTAGAGGCCACCGGCCGCCATCAGCTCGTCGTGGCTGCCCTGCTGGACGAGCCGGCCCCGTTCCATCACGAAGATCCGGTCGGCGTGCCGGACGTTGGCCAACCGGTGGGTGATCAGGACGACCGCCCGGTCGGGGCGACGGCGTAGGTGCTGGAACAGGGCGTTTTCGGCGCGGGCGTCCAGGGCTGCCGAGGGTTCGTCACAGATCAGCAGGGCGGCGTCCCGGTAGAGGCCGCGGGCGGCGACCAGTCGCTGCCACTGCCCGCCGGACAGCTCGTGGCCGTCCTTGAACTCCCGGTCGAGCAGGGTGTCGTAGCCGTGCGGCAGGCCGACGATCATGTCGTGTGCGGCGGCCGCGCCGGCGGCCTCCTGCACGCTGGGGCCGGATCGCTCCGGCGGGCGGTCGTGCCGCCCGACGCGAATGTTCTGCCCGGCGGTGAACGGGAACTTCCACCACTCCTGGGTCATCACGGCCACCTGGGCGCCGAGGGCGCGTGGGTCCAACTCGGCCGCGTCGACGCCGTCCCAGCGAATCACCCCACCGGTCGGCTGGTAGAGCCCGGCGATCAGCTTGGCCAGGGTGGTCTTGCCCGAGCCGTTCTCACCGACCAACGCGATCACCTCACCTCGCCGGACGGTCAGACTGACCTGGTCCACCGCCGGGGGGTCGGTGTCCGGGTAACTCAGGCTCACCTCGTCCACCTCGATCGCGTCGACACCGTCGATCACCCGGTCGCCTCCGATCGGCACCCGGGCGTGGGCGCGGGCCAGGAAGTCCCGGTAGTCCTGGTAGTAGAGGGCGTCCTCGTACAGCGAGTTGGTGGCGATGACCGAGACACCCAGGCTGGTCCGCGCGGACTGCAGGGCGAGCAGCGCGGTGGCCGCGGCGGCGAGGGCGACCATCCCGTTCAGCAGCAGGCCGCCGAGGACCGCGTACACCCCGAAGGTGGCCAGCCCCGCCACCGTGGCGCCGACCACCCGGGTGCCGGTCTGCGAACGGACCAGACGCAGCTGGGCCCGGGTCTCGACGGCCATCACCCCGCGATACTCGGCCAGCAGGAAGTCGCGCATCTGGTAGGCGCGCACCTCGGCGGCGGTGCGCCGGTTGGCCATCAGGTGGGCCAGCATCCACATCCGACGGCGCCGGGTGATCCGGGCCAGCATCGCCAGGTACTCCCGGCGAGCCATCCGCACCGCCGTGATGGCCTGGGGCACCGCGGCGAGCAGAAGGCAGGGCAGCAGCAGCGGTTGGATGACGGTCACCGCGACCGCGGTGGCGAGTATCCCGACCACGCCGGTGACCAGGTTGACGGTGTGGTCGACGATGTACGCGGCCTCCATCATCCCCCGGTCCCGCGCGCGGTCCATCTCCTCGGCGAAGCCGGCGTCGTCGAACGCGGCCAGGTCCACCGCCGTGGTGGCCTCGAACAGCCGCAGCTCCACCTGATAGTTGATCTGTGGGGTCAGCCGGGCCTGGGCCCAGCCGGCCGCGATCGTGAGACCACCACGTGCCGACACCGCCGCCGCGGCCACGATCAGCGCCGGCAGGGCCGAGCGGACCCGGTCCGGAGTGGGACCGGCGGCGAACAGCTCGCGCAGCACGCTGGTCGTGGCGAGCAGACCGAAGGTGGTCATCACCCCGGCGGAGATGTTCAGGCCGATGGAGGCGACGGTGTCCCTGCGGTTGGTGGCCCAGGCCAGCCCGACCGCCTCCCGGACCAGCCGGGGCAGCCGGCGGGCCACCGCCCAGAAGCTGGTGTGCGCGAACTCCTGCGCGTGGTGCAACCAGTCGCGGTCCTCCAACTCCGGCAACATCGTGGCGGCGGGCGGATCGCCCGGCTGGTCGTCGTCCTCGGCAGCGGTGCGCTGGCGGGCCATCGACTCCACAGACCCTCCTCGGGGGGCGGGGATCACGGATGCCGCCCGAGACTACTGCCTGCAACCGTTCGATGTCTTCAGGTAATCGGCGCGTCGCACGGGTGTGCCAATGGCGTGTCGTCGCCATCCAGAGTCGGCCAGGTCAGCCGGCCGGCGTCTCCGAGCGGAAGCTGTGACCGAGTTCGGCGCCGAGCCCGAAGTAGTGGCGGAAGTTGTAGATCAACGGATGCCAGGCCGCCGGGTCGACGTGGTTGGTGCCCGGCACGACGATGCCCGCGTCGGCGTGCACCGCCAGGACGTGGGCCTCGACGATGAGGAACGTGTCAGTGACGTCGGTGTGGATCCGGGAGGCACGGGCCTCCAGGTGCAGCGGGCACTCGGCCACCCGGGGTGGTCGGACGCAGCGCGACGGCTGCGGCCGCAGGCCGGCTGCCTCGAACTTCGCCGGCTCGTGTTGGAACCGGTCCCGCTTGTCCGCCGGCACCGGGTGCCGTCCGGTCAGCGGCGCCAGCCGCTCGACAGCCTCCCACTGATCCGCAGCGGGAAGGTTGATCACCAGGTCGGGGCGAGCGGCGAGGTTGTGCGCGGTCTGCCCGTCGCCGCCGAGACCGAGCACGACGACCTGCCCGAGGGCCCACGCCGAGGAGATCGGCGCCAGGTTGGCACTGCCGTCGTCGTTCTCGGTGCTCAGCAGCACCACCGGGGTACCGAAGTACAGGATGCTCGGGTTGATCGTCAGGTACTCGGTGGCGGTTGGTGTGTGGCTGATCGTCATGGTCGCCGACCGTACGGCGGTCATCGTTCGCCCCGTGCCGAAGTGACGCCGCAGGGTCAGCCCCGCCGGGTGGAGGCGACGAACGGTCGGCGGGTCAGGCCGGCGGCGGCCCCTCGGTGATCGGCAGGAGCACCCGGAATGTGGTCCGCCCGGGCTCGGTCTCCACCCGGATGTCGCCGTGGTGCTTGCGCACGACGATCCGGTACGAGATGTCCAACCCCAACCCGGTGCCCGAGCCGACCGGCTTGGTGGTGAAGAACGGCTCGAAGATGCGTGGACGGACCTCGGGCGGGATACCGGGGCCGGTGTCGGTGATCTCCACCGCCAGCAGGTCACCGACGCGTCCGGTGCGGACGGTCAGCACACCCTTCTCCCCCATCGCGCCCAACGCGTTGTCGATCAGGTTGGTCCACACCTGGTTCAGCTCGGCCGCGTACGCCGGAACCGGTGGGAGGCCGCGGTCGTACTCGCGGACCAGCTTGACCTCGGCGGGAATCTTCCCCTTGAACATCACCAGCGTGGCGTCGAGCAGGTCGTGCACGTCCACCACCCGGTGCGGCGCACGGTCCAACTGCGAGTACTGCTTGGCGGCGCCCACCAGGCCGGAGATCCGGGTGACCGCGTCGCCGATCTCACGCATCAGCAGCTCGGTGTCGACGGTGTAGGTGAGCCAGCGCACCGCGGCCTCCAGGTCGGCGGGTCCGACCGCCGCCTTCACCTGCGCCAGCCAGGCCGTGTCGAGCCCGCCGCCCACCAGGATCGGCGCCAGATCCCAGGCGCCATCGACCCCGTGCTCCTCCAGCCAGTCCGTGAGGGTGTCCTCGGCGTCGGCGGTCGCCATCGGGGTCAACTTCGGCGCGGTGGCGACCCGGGCAACCGCCTCCTCCTGCAACGCGACGAGGCCGTGCAGGGCGGTGCCGTCGAGCCGGCCGTCGGCGATCATCGCGAGCTTGTGCCGCATCCCGGCGACCCGGTCCCGCAGCACCGAGGTGGCCCGCACCGCCGCCGCGGCCGGGTTGTTCAGCTCGTGGGTCAAACCCGCCGAGAGCGAGCCGAGGGCCAGCAGCCGCTCCCGTTCGCCGACGATGGTCTGGGAATCCCGCATACCGAAGAACAGCCCCTCCAGCAGGTGCATCGGCATCGGGAACCAGGACCGCAGGGCGTGCGCGAAGTCCTCCGCTGGCAACACGAAGAAGTCCGCGTCGGTCACCGCCCGCAGGCTGTTGCGGTAGACCTGCTCGACCTGGTCACCCAGGTACGCCTGGACTGCCCCGCCGTACACCCCGCGCTGGTCGGTCCGGCTGACCTCGACGTCGTCGCCGCGCACCTGCCGGCTCAGCGCCACCGCCCCGCGCACCAGCACGAAGAAGCAGGTCGCGGCCTCGCCCTCGCCGTAGACCAGGGTGCCCCCGGCGCGCTGCTCGACCCGGCCACGCTCGGCCAGCCAGTCGAGCTGGCCATCGTCGAGGGCCTCGAACAGGAACAGGGTACGCAGCTGCGCAGGTGTCAGCCGGTCAGACGCGGTACTCACTGGGCTTCCTCCGTTCGTGACTGCGGGGCTCGCAAACCCGGCTCACTCCTCGCACTCACTGGCCCTCCTCCGTTCGTGACTGCGGGGCTCGCAAACCCGGCTCACTCCTCGCACTCACTGGGCCTCCAGGTAACGGTGCACCAACGAAACTGCCATCGCGCCCTCGCCGACGGCCGAGGCGACCCGCTTGACCGACTCGGCCCGCACGTCCCCGGCGGCGAACACCCCCGGCACGCTGGTCTCCAGGTGGTACGGGTCGCGCGACAGTGACCAGCCGGCCGGCCGCCGCCCTCCGGCGACCAGATCCGGGCCGGTGACGATGAAGCCGCGCCCGTCGCGGACCAGCACCCCGTCCAGCCAGTCGGTGCGGGGCTCCGCGCCGATGAAGATGAACAGCCAGGAGGTGTCGACCGAGCGAGCCTCCCCGGTGCGGGTGTCGCAGAGGGTGAGTCGTTGCAGGTGATCCTGGCCGACGCCGCCGAGCACCGCGGTGTGCGGGTGCACCGTGATCTTGTCGATCCGTTCCAGCTGGTCGATCAGGTAACGCGACATCGAGGCGGTCAGGTCCGCGCCCCGGATCAGCAGGTGCACCCTCGACGCGTACCGGGAGAAGTGCACGGCCGCCTGACCGGCGGAGTTGGCCCCGCCGACGATGTAGACGTCCTGCTCGACGCAGCTCGGCGCCTCGGTGGCGGCGGCGCCGTAGAACACTCCCCGACCGGTGAAGTCGGCCAGCCCCGGGGCGTCGAGCACCCGGTAGGAGACCCCGGTGGCCAGCACCACGGTGTGCGCGGCGATCTCGGTGCCGTCGCCGAAGCGCAGCAGTCGCGCGCCGCCGGCCTCACTCAGACCGACCACCTCCCGGGCGCTGAGCAGTTCGGCGCCGAACTTCACCGCCTGGCGCCGTGCCCGATCGGTCAACTGGGCGCCGGAGACACCGTCCGGGAAACCCAGGTAGTTCTCGATCCGGCTGCTCTGCCCGGCCTGCCCGCCGGTCGCCCGCCGCTCGACGAGCACGGTGCGCAGCCCTTCCGACGCGCCGTACACCGCCGAGCCGAGGCCGGCCGGGCCACCACCGATCACGACGAGGTCGTAGAAGTCAGCCGCCGGCACCACGGTCAACCCGGCCAGCGCGGCCAGTTCGGCCTCGTTCGGGGCGACCAACGCCTTACCCTCGGCCGTCACCACCAGTGGCACGTCCGCCTCGGTGGCCCCCGCCGCGTCGAGCAGCCGGGCACCTTCCGGGTCGTCGGACAACAGCCAGCGGTACGGCACCAGGTTACGGGCCAGAAAGTCGCGAACCTTGAACGACGGCGCCGACCAGCGGTGCCCGACGACCCGGATCTCGGCGCTCGCCGCGTCCGGGGTGGCCGCCCAGGCCTCCAGCAGTCCGTCGACCACCGGGTACAGCTTCTCCTCCGGCGGATGCCAGGGCTTGAGCAGGTAGTGGTCCAGGTCGACCACGTTGATGGCCTCGATCGCGGCGTCGGTGTCCGCGTACGCGGTGAGCAGCACCCGGCGGGCGGCCGGGAAGATGTCCATCGCCGCCTCGAGGAACTCGACGCCGGTCATCTCCGGCATCCGGTGGTCGGCCAGCAGCAGCGCGACCTGTTCGCCGCGCAGCTTGACCTCCCGCAACGCTTCCAGCGCCTCCGGCCCAGAGGAGGCCCTCAGCACCCGGTAGCGGTCGCCGTAGCGGCGTCGGATGTCCCGGGCCACCGCCCGGGACACCACCGGGTCGTCGTCGACGGTCAGGATCACCGGGTTCGCCATGGCGCCATGAAATCACCTGCGGGGCGTCGACCGCACCATGGCCGGGTGTCGACCCACGGTTGACCGGGTTCGGGATGGGTAAGCCGGGGAGCCGCGCGGTTCGCCGTACATCGACGACCCGCCTGGCTGGCGCGCACACCTCGGGGGGCCTATGGCGGACGTGTCGCCGACCGGACCGGCGACGTCGGGCGGGATCGTGGAGTTGCGGGTGCACGGTGTCTCCGGTGCGGCGGCGGACCAGGTGTTGAACCGGCCGCACGTCCATCAGGTCGCCGGCGACCGCAGCGGAGGGTTCTACCGACCGCGTCCCGGCTATCCGGATTCGACCGGGACGGACGGGGTGACGCTGGAGGCGTACCGCTGGAGCGACCTGCCGTCCGGGACGGCGGTGCGGACGCTGTCGTTGGTTTTCCTTCTGCCGTTCATGCTCTGCAATGTGGCGCTCTGGATGCGCCCGGCGAGCCACGCCTCGAAGTACGGCATCATGGCGCTGTGCCGGGTGCTCGCCCTCACCCTCACGATGCTCTACGTGCTCTCCATCGTCGGGGTGGCGTTGGACCTGATCGCGTGGCGTTGCATGGGCACGCCGTCGTGCCTGGCCGGCCGGAGCTGGCTGTCCTGGCTCGGAGGGCGCCCGACCGGGCTGCGCCTGGGTGTGCTGGCGCTGGTGCCGGTCGCCGCCATCGGGTTCGTCTGGTGGCTGGGTGCCCGCCCGGGCCATTCGTTCGACGCGTTCCGCACCCCGTCGACGCCGGTCTCCAACCACCGGTTGAGCGCGGTCGGTCAGTGGGACGGCGAGCCGCTGGTGGGTCGGCTGCGCTCGGTGCACGTCGCCGCGGCCTTCGCCACGCTCGACGGCAGCCTGCTGGCGGCGCGGGCAAGCCAGCACGCCTCGTGGGTGATGGTGGCGCTGGTGGCGGCCACCGGAGCGGTACTGCTGACCTGTCTGGTCCTGCTCACCATGGTGCGGGCCATCGACCGGACCGACCGGGCGCCCCGACTGGACGCCCTTTTCCGCGGGCTGCGCACGATCGCCTGCGGCCTGACCATCCTGGTGATCGTGCACGTTGTCGTCAGCCCGGCTCCGTGGCCGCAGGATGGCGCCCTCCCCGGGTACGGCGCGACCGTTGCCTGGTTGTTCGTCAGCCAGACCGTGCTGGTGGCCGTCCTCACCGCGGTGGTGATCTGGCGGCGCGGCGGCGGGCAGCGGGGGGCTCTGCTCCGCGCGTTGGGAGCGCCGGTCTTCGTCACCATCGCGGCCGGGCTCGCCGTGGCGTTCTCCGCGGAGTTGGTCTACCGGGTGGCGGACCTGCTCGATCGCGACGGGACGACCGCGGACAGCCTGGAGACCAGCCCTCCGCTGGCGTACAAGTGGGCGATCTTCGGGTTTTTCCTGTCGGTGGTGACCGCCCTGCTGGTGGCGGGCCTGGTCACCGTGCTGACCCGGCGCGGACGGCGGCGGGCCGCGCGGGCGATCGTGGCCGCCGATTTTCCGCACGCGCCACCGAAGGCGGCGGACCGGCTGCGCCGGGTCGAGCAGGCGGTGGCGCGGGCCCGGTTCACCGAGCGGCTGGAACCGCTCTCCGTGGTGTACGCCGGGCTGGCCGCGCTCGGGCTGGCCACCAGCGTGCTCGGCTTGCTCCAGCTCCTCCCCGGTGACGTTGCGCAGCGCTCCGTCGGGGTGCCCGAGAGCATGGTCAACTTTCTGATCGGATCCGGCAGCTACGTGATCGCCGCGATCATCCTCGGGCTGGTGATCGGCGGCATCTTCGCCTACCGGACCGCGCTGTTCCGCCGGTACGTGGGCGTGTTGTGGGATCTGGGCACGTTCTGGCCCCGGGCCGCGCACCCGTTCGCGCCGCCCTGCTATGCCGAGCGGGCCGTGCCGGAGCTGGCCAAGCGCATCTCCTACCTGGTGGAGCAGGGTCAGGGGGTGCTGCTCGCCGGGCACAGCCACGGTTCGGTGCTGCTCGCCGCGACGGTGCTGCAACTGCCGACCCGGATCACCGATCGGGTCGCTCTGCTGACCTACGGGTCGCCCCTGGGCCGGTTGTACTCGCGGCTGTTCCCGGCGTACGCCGACGAGCCTGCGCTGCGGGAGATCGGTGAGCGCGTCGGCTGGCGCTGGATCAACCTGTGGCGAGACACCGACCCGATCGGCGGCTGGATCTTCGCCGCGCACCGGCCCGGGAAGACGGAGACGCTGACCGGGCCGGCGGCGACGGTGGATCGCCGGCTGAAGGACCCGCAGGACGTGGTCGCGCCGCCCAGCGACAGCGTTCCCCCGCCGATCCTGGGGCACTGGCCGTGCGAGTCGCAGGACGCGTTCGCGGAGGCGGTGCGGGATCTGGCCGCGCGACTGCGCTCTGAACGCCCGGCGGCCGACTGAGGCAACGGCCGGCTATCGTCGCCGGGTGACCCCGTCCAAGCAGCCCGAGCGTCGGCTGATCGCCTCCAACAAGAAGGCCCGGCACGAGTACACCGTGCTCCGCACCTACGAGGCGGGCATCGTGCTCGTCGGCACCGAGGTGAAGTCGCTGCGTGAGGGGCGGGCGTCGCTGGTCGACGCGTTCGCGCACGAGCGTGACGGCGAGATCGTGCTGTACGGCCTGCACATCGCCGAGTACACCTACGGCACGTGGACCAACCACGCTCCCCGCCGCAACCGCAAACTGCTGCTGCACCGGGCCGAGATCGACCGGATCCTGGACAAGGTCCGCGAGGGTGGGGTGACCCTGGTCCCGCTCTCGATGTACTTCGAGAACGGCTTCGCCAAGGTCGAGCTGGCCCTGGCGAAGGGCAAGCGCTCCTACGACAAGCGGCAGACGCTGGCGGAGCGGGACGCCAATCGGGAGATCGCCCGCGAACTGGGCCGGCACCTGAAGGGCCACCCCCGCCGGCCCTGACCTCCGTCGTGCGGGTCGCGCGTCGTTCGCGCGGTCGCCGTCTTCCGTACGCCGGCCGCCGACGGCGAGCCGCACCTGCGGCCTACAACGCCCAATGAGGTACGCGGAAGCTGCCCTCATTGGGCTTTCGCACTCGCAGATGCGGGCGCTAGGGTGAGCCGGTGACGACGTTCCAGATCGGTGCGGCGGCCGACCTGCTCGGCGTCAGCGCCGACACGATTCGCCGCTGGGTGGACGCCGGCCGGCTGACGGCCGAGCGCGACGAGCACGGCCACCGGGTCATCGACGGCGTCGACCTGGCCGCGTTCGCCCGCGCACAGGCCGCCGACCCGGACGCGGGCGCCGAGTTCTCCTCGGCCCGCAACCGGCTGCGCGGCATCGTCGTCGACGTTCGTAAGGACACGGTGATGGCCCAGGTCGACATCCAGGCCGGCCCGTTCCGGGTGGTGTCGCTGATGAGCCGGGAGGCGGTCGACGAGCTCGACCTTCGGGTCGGGTCGGTGGCCGTCGCGGTGATCAAGTCGACCACGGTGGTGGTGGAGCGGGCCGCGCCCACCGCAACGACCAGGGGAAGGTCCGACGGATGAGCGCGCGGAGAACGCGTACGGCCCTGGCGGCTGTGGTGGCGGTGACCGCGCTGGCGGTGGCCGGCTGCGGCGGAGGCGACGACCGGGCATCCGGCGGTGCCGCGGACGGCCGGGTCACCGGCGCGGTGACGGTGTTCGCGGCAGCCTCGCTGACGGAGTCGTTCACCCGCATCGGGAAGGACTTCGAGGCCGCCAATCCGGGCAGCACCGTGACCCTCAACTTCGCCGGCAGCTCCGCTCTCGCCAACCAGATCAACCAGGGCGCACCGGCGGACGTGTTCGCCTCGGCCGCCCCGGCGAACATGACCACGGTCACCGAGGCCGGCAATGCCGATGGCACACCGAGCACCTTCGCCCGCAATCAGTTGGTGATCGCGCTGCCCCGGGGCAACCCGGAGGGGGTGACCGGGCTGGCCGACCTCACTCGCCCGGGTGTGAAGGTGGCACTCTGCGCCAGCCAGGTGCCCTGCGGCGCGGCGGCCCGCACCGCGCTGGACGAGGCCGGCGTGGCGCTGACGCCGGTCACGCTGGAGCAGGACGTCAAGGGCGCGCTCGCCAAGGTGAAGCTCGGCGAGGTCGACGCGGCCCTGGTCTACCGCACGGACGCGCGGGCAGCGAGTGCCGACGTGACCGGCGTGGAGTTTCCCGAGTCGGCGCGGGCGGTCAACGACTACCCGATCACCGCGTTGAAGGACGCGCCGAACCCGGCCGGCGCGCGGGCCTTCGTGGCGTACGTCCGCTCGGCGCCGGCGCAGGCGGTCCTCGCCGAGGCCGGCTTCCAGGCTCCATGAGCCAGGTCCGCGACCACGCCCCTCCCCGACGGCGAGGGCGGGTGCCCGCAGCGCTGTTGATCCCCGCCGGGTTGGGTCTGCTCTTCCTCGTTCTGCCGCTGGCCGGGCTGGTGATCCGGGCACCATGGGCGACCCTGCCGCAGCGGCTCACCGAGCCGGGCGCGCTGACCGCTCTGCGGCTGTCGGTGCAGACCGCCACCCTGGCCACCGTGCTCTGCCTACTGCTCGGGGTGCCACTCGCCTGGGTGCTGGCCCGCGTCGAGTTCCCCGGCCGCCGGCTGGTACGCGCGCTGGTCACCGTGCCGCTGGTGCTGCCGCCGGTGGTCGGCGGGGTGGCGCTGTTGCTGGTCTTCGGCCGGCGTGGGCTGCTCGGCGGCTGGCTCGACGCCACGTTCGGCATCACCCTGCCCTTCACCACCGCGGGTGTCGTGTTGGCCGAGTCGTTCGTCGCCATGCCGTTCCTGGTCATCGCCGTGGAGGGTGCGCTACGCGCCACCGACCACCGCTACGAGGAGGCCGCCGCGACGCTGGGCGCCAGCCGATGGACCACCTTCACCCATGTCACACTGCCGCTGGTGGCGCCCGGGCTGGCCGCCGGAGCGGTGCTCTGCTGGGCGCGGGCCCTCGGCGAGTTCGGTGCCACCATCACCTTCGCCGGCAACTATCCCGGCCGGACGCAGACCATGCCGCTCGCCGTCTACCTGGCGTTGGAGACCGACCTGGAGTCCGCGATCGTGCTCAGCCTGGTGCTGCTCGTCGTGTCGGTGGGCATCCTGGTCGCGTTGCGGGACCGCTGGATGACCAGCGCATGAGCAGTCCACTGCTCGACGCCCGGCTCGTCGTCGACCGGGGTACCTTCCGGCTCGACGCACCGCTGCGGGTCGCGCCCGGCGAGGTGGTCGCGCTACTCGGCCCGAACGGCGCCGGCAAGACCACCGCGCTGCGCGCGCTGGCCGGGCTACATCCGCTCACCGACGGGCACGTCACCCTCGACGGCATCGATCTGGACCGCCCGGCGACGCGGGGTTGGGTGCCCACCGAGCACCGGTCGATCGGCGTGGTCTTCCAGGACTACCTGCTCTTTCCGCACCTCAGCGCACTGGACAACGTGGCTTTCGGGCCGCGCCGGCACGGCGTCGACCGGCGGGCCGCGCGTGCCACGGCCCGGGACTGGCTCGGCCGGGTGGGGCTCGACGCCCAGGCGCACCGCCGCCCCCGGCAGCTCTCCGGCGGTCAGGCGCAGCGGGTGGCGCTGGCCCGCGCGCTGGCCGTCGCACCGTCGCTGCTGCTGCTGGACGAGCCGCTCGCCGCGCTGGACGCCCGCACCCGGCTGGACACCCGCGCGGAGCTGCACCGCCACCTGTCCGCCCATCCGGGCGCGACGGTGCTGGTCACCCACGACCCGCTGGACGCGCTGGCGCTGGCCGACCGACTGGTCATCGTCGAGGGCGGTCAGGTGGTGCAGGAGGGCGACGGGCCGAGCGTCACTGCCCGCCCGCGCACCGACTACGTCGCCCGGCTGGTCGGGCTGAACCTCTACCGGGGCCGGGCCGACGGCCATGGGGTACGGGTCGCGCCGGAGCTGACCCTCACCGTCGCCGACCGGCTGGACGGCGAGGCCTTCGTGGCGTTCCGCCCGGCAGCGGTGGCCCTGCACCCGACCCGACCGGAGGGCAGCCCACGCAACACCTGGGCGGGCACCGTGGCCGGTGTCCAGCGGCACGGCGACAACGTGCGGGTGCAGCTGGACGGGCCGATCGGGGTGGCCGCCGACGTCACGCCGGCCGCCGCCGCCCAACTGCGGCTGATCCCCGGCCAGCGGGTCTGGGTGGCGGTCAAGGCCGCCGAGACGCACGCCTACCCGGCCACCGGCTGAACCCCGGACCGGCGTTCGGCGCAGGGTCAGCCGGCGAGCAGGTCGTTGTGCGCGGCACGCAGCCGAGCCAGCGCCGGGTCGCTGCCGGGGATGACCCGGCGATCCAGCTCGGCCCACGCCTCGGCCAACGCCGCGCGGATCGCACCCAGCTCGGCGGCGTGCCGCTGACTGCTGCGCCGGTGCTGCTCCTCAAGGCGCCGGGCCCAGCCGGCGGTGACCGTGGCGAGCCGGTCGGCGTCGGCGCGGGCCTGCGCGCCGCTGCGGGCGGCTGCGGCGGGAACGATCGCGGCGACCGGGCGGGGATCGCCGTCGCGGGTCACGACGGTGACCGCGTCGGTCAGCTCGGCCAGCGCGACGAGCTGGCTGAACCGGGTGCGCGCCTCACGCAGCGGCACGGAACGCGGCGGGTCGGAATGAGGGGTGAGCGCGGGGACGGCCATGGATGCATGGTGCCGCCCGGGTACGACAGAACGCGCCGTCGTCAGTGGACGGTGGGCTGCGGTTCGCTCGGCGCGGCGATCCACTCGTCGGCCAGCACCGACCAGACCTCAAGGTCGATCCGACCGTGCGGGCCTGGACTGACCTGGCGGAGTGTGCCGTCGAGGCGCAGGCCGAGCCTGCGGGCGAGGGCCTTGCTGCGGGTGTTGTCGGCGTCGGTTCGCCACTCCACCCGCTGGATGCCGCGCTCGCGGACCGCCCAGTCGACGATCAGGCGGACCGCCGGCGCGACCATGCCCCTTCCCTGCGCCTCCGGCTCCACCCAGCATCCGACCTCGCAGACGCCCCGGGTCACGTCGAACGACACGAACATGACCCCGCCGACGAGTGTGCCCCGCCACCACAGCCCCCAGATGCCACCGTTGTCGCTGGCCCACCGGTCGGCGTACCGCTGCAACACCGCGCGGGCCGACGGCAGGTCGGTGGCGACGAAGGTCGGCGACACCCAGGGCTGGATGTGCTCGCGGCTCCGGTCCAGGTTGGCGAGGAACTCCTCGGCCCGCCACGGGTCCAGCGGGCGCAGCTCGACCTCCTCGGTCAACGGCAGGGCGAACACGGGGCCTCCACTCGGGTACGCGTCGAACGTCCGTAGCAGGCTCGCACAGACGCGTCGGTCGGGCACACCCGCGGCCAGGTCACTGCCTGCCCGGCCCGATCAGATGATCATGTGGGTCCAGTAGCTGAGCCAGAGCACGAACAGCGCGCCCTGCACCACGGCGAGCCCCGCGGTCAGCCACACGTCGACGCTGGCGTGACGGGCCCAGCGGGCCAGCACCAGGGCCACCGGGAAGGCGGCGAGCAGGTAGCGCAGCAGGCTCTTGTACACCGCCGGGCCCATCGACAGGGGCACCAGCACCATGAGTACGCCGTAGACCAGGTAGGCCAGCTCCCGGCGGCGGAACCCGGCGACCAGCACCCCCAACACGGCCACGGCGAACCAGATCCGGGCGGCGTCGCGCGGCTCCCCGGCCAGCCCGTTCAACAGCACCGGCACCGGGTTCTGCACCTCGATCCCCCACCCGGTCTGCTGGGCGTGCTGGTAGGCGAACCAGTCCCCGCCGCGCCACCGGCAGAACGCCATGAAGGTGAACCACCCGGCGGGCAGCAGCAGCAACGGCCAGCCAATCCGCAGGTAGCCGAGCAGGGCGCGCGGGCCGAGTCGCCAGTCGTGCTGGCGGAGCAGCACCAGGGCCAGCGGCAGCGCGACGATCAGGCCGACGGAACGGCTCATCGCCAGGAAGTAGCCGAGCACGCCGACCAGCAGCCACTGGCGCCGCTCGGCGTGGTAGAACGCGGCCAACGCGAGGCAGACGAAGAGCGACTCGGTCAGCGCGGCCTGGAAGAGGAACGCGGTCGGCAGCAGCACCAGGTACCGGGTGAACCGGCGGGCCGCGTCCGCGTCGCCGAGCAGCAGCTCGGCCAACCGGTAGCCGTACCAGAGGGCCAGCAGGAACGCGACGTTGCTGATCAACAGCAGGGCCAGCGCGTTGTCGCCGCCGAGCAGCGCGCCGACCGGCCGGGCCAGGAACGGGTAGAGCAGGGGGAAACCGAAGTCCCTCCACGGCCCGGTCAGGGGCAGCTCGCTCAGCCGCAGGTAGAGCAGCGCGTCCCAGGCGAACCAGAAGGAGATCCACCGGTGCCCGGAAATCTCCCGCTGCTGCGCCCACATCAACGCCTCGTCCGGCGGCGGCGCCCCGGGAATGCCGTCCCAGGCGTGCAGGGCCAGCAGCCCGAGCAGGGTCAGCAGCAACTTCGCG
Organism: Micromonospora sp. NPDC005291; assembly: GCF_040607415.1. NCBI lineage: Bacteria > Bacillati > Actinomycetota > Actinomycetes > Micromonosporales > Micromonosporaceae > Micromonospora > Micromonospora sp. NPDC005291. The sequence continues at coordinate 109,466 of NZ_JBEXGR010000006.1, read as the reverse complement.
CCGAGGAACAGGGCGATCACGTACGGCCAGGGCGCCGGCACCCGACGGGCCGTGCGTGCCCCGACGCGGCCGGCAGCGACCAACCGGGCGGCCAGCGCCGCCGCGACGCTTCGCCACCGGTGCATCCGCTCCGCTCCCCCGGTCCGCCGGCCCACCCGCCGTGCGCGGGGTGTCGCCCTTCCCGTTGTACGCCGCCGCGCGACCCGCCGAAGCGGAAACCACCACCACCGAGGGTGACATTCGGCGCAGAACGGGTACGCGCCGCGCCTCAACCATGACGGTGAGCAGGGAGCGCGGCAGCATGAGCGAGCAGCACGGCACGGTGGTCATCGGCGCGGGGCCGGCGGGGCTCACAGCGGCGTACGAGCTGCTCCGGCACGGCCGGTCGGTCCGGGTCTTCGAGGCCGACGAGGTGGTCGGTGGGATCAGCCGGACCGTGGAGCGCGACGGGTGGCGTTTCGACATCGGCGGGCACCGGTTCTTCACGAAGGTGCCCCGGGTGGAGGCGTTCTGGCACGAGATCCTGCCGGACGAGGACTTCCTGACCCGGCCCCGAATGAGCCGGATCTACTACCGGGGTGCGCTGTTCAACTACCCGCTGAGCGCGGTGAACGCGCTGCGCAACCTGGGGCTACCGGAGGCGGCCCGTTGCCTCGGGTCGTACGCCCGGGCCCGACTGCGCCCGCCACGAGACCAGTCGCACTTCGAGGGCTGGGTGTCGGCCCGCTTCGGCTGGCGGCTGTACTCGATCTTCTTCAAGACGTACACCGAGAAGGTCTGGGGGATGCCGGCGGACCGGTTGCAGGCGGACTGGGCCGCGCAGCGGATCAAGAACCTGTCGCTGGCCAAGGCGATCCGCAACGCGGTGCTACCCCGGCGGTACCGCACGGACGTGACCAGCCTGATCGAGCAGTTCCAGTACCCGAAGTACGGGCCGGGGATGATGTGGGAACGCTGCGCCGAGCAGGTGCGCGACCGGGGCGGGCAGGTGTCGACCGCCACCTGGGTCACCGCCGTGCACCGCGACCCGGCCCAACGGCGGGCGATCAGCGTGACGGTCAACGGCGCGGGCGGGCAGCGTACCGAATCAGCAGACCACGTGATCTCGTCCATGCCGATCTCGGAGCTGGTGGCCGCGCTGCGCCCGCCGCCGCCGCCGGAGGTGCTGGCCTGCGCCGCGGACCTGCGCTATCGCGACTTCCTGACGGTCGCCCTGGTGGTGCCGGCGGAGTTCTCGTTCCCGGACAACTGGATCTACGTGCACGACCAGGGGGTACGGGTGGGCCGGATCCAGAACTTCGGCTCCTGGTCGCCGTACCTCGTCAAGGACGGACGCACCTGCCTGGGCCTGGAGTACTTCGTCTTCGAGGACGACGAGATGTGGCGTACCCCCGATGCCGACCTGGTGGCGCTGGCCACCGCGGAGCTGGAGCGGTTGGGTCTGGCCCGGCCCGGCGTGGTGGAGGCCGGCTACGTCGTGCGGATGCCGAAGGCCTACCCGGTGTACGACGAGCGCTATCAGCACAACGTGGACGTGATCCGGGCCTGGCTGGCCGAGGCGGTGCCGAACGTGCACCCGGTGGGGCGCAACGGGATGCACCGCTACAACAACCAGGACCACTCGATGCTGACCGCGATGCTCACCGTCGAGAACATCGCCACCGGCAGCGCGCACGATGTCTGGTCGGTCAACGTGGAGCAGGACTACCACGAGCAGTCGTCCGGCGGCGACGGCCGGCGGGGCACGGGCCGGGACGCGCCGGTGCTGCCGAGCCGGATCACCACCGCACCAATCACCGCGCCTGAGGGCGTCGGTGCCGCTGGCGGCGGTGATCGGCCGGCGCAGGTGCCGCTGGGCTGACGGCCGTAAGGAAAACTGGCGGGCATGGCTGACCTGGGCGATGCGAGCTACCACTGGACGCGCCGGGACGGGTGCCGTGGTGGCGACCAGGTGCACAGGCGGTGACGCTGCATCACGCGCGAGCAGCACGAGTCGCTGACCGGATAGCCGTCCAGGTCCGCCGACACCGACGGAGAGGTCAGCATCCACTCACCGGCGAAGCCGCGAGCGGCAGGTTATGTACCCGGAGGCCGCGTACGTGGCCAGGATGTCGTTGGGGTGCCGGCGGCTGATGAGTTCACCGCAACTGGAGCAGCCCACGTTCGGCCATGAAGGCTCGCAACGTCTCCGCGTCCTCGGCGGACATCAAGCGGCGTGGGATCACGGTCGCCGGCATCCGGCCGACGTACACGATCCAGAACTCAGGGGTGTCCCGTACCTGGGCGACCCCGTCCCAGGCGATGCCGCCGGACTCCGAGCCGCTGCGCATCATGATGTTGTCATCGGTGATGTCGTAGGCGCCCTCGACCGCGTAGCGACTGGAGCGGCGCCGGGCGCGCAACCGCACCCACGGCCCATACAGCATCGACAGCAGACCACCCACGATCAGCGCCATCCACAGCGGTGAGATCTGCTCGCCCCACGCGAACCCCCGCGAGACGGCGAAACCGATCGCCCCGACCGCCGCCAGCGCCGCGCCGATGTAGCCGTACATACGCAGCCGGACGCTGCTGAGCACAGCGGCCACGCGGCCTGGGTAGGCGGGATCGGCGGGGATGTCAAAACGGATGTGCACGCCAGAACGATAGTGCCCACCCGCCGGGCTGCGGTTTTCCGCACCCCGGCGGGTGAGGTCGGCCTGCTGAGGTCGGTGGTTGACCTCATGGTCCGGGCCATGCTGACTTCATAGCGTCTTCGGCGGAAGGAGAGAGAGGTCCTCGATAACCGTGAGATTGGCGATGACCATCTTGTCGGTACATGCCGCCAGGATGTAGGCCATGAGTTCACGTCTGGGCACGGTCGTGGTCACGGGTGCTGCAGGTCGAATCGGTGCGGAAGTCTGCCGACACCTGCGCGATGAGGTTCGCCAACTCGTGCTGGTCGATCGGGTTCCATTGCATCCGCAGTCCCCGACAGATCGGGCGATTCAACTGGATCTGGCAGACCTGGACGCCGTAGTCGCCGCGCTGGAGGGAGCGGACGCCGTGGTGCACCTGGCCGGGCTCCCGGATGAGGCGCCCATGGCCGACCTGCTGGAGAGCAACGTGCTGGGCACGTACCACGTGCTGGAAGCTGCTCGCCGACAGAGGGTCGGACGAGTCGTCCTGGCCAGCAGCAACCGTGTCACCGGCTTCTACCCGGTCGGGCAGGTCGTCGCACCGGACGCACCGGCCCGGCCGGACGGGTTCTACGGGGTGAGCAAGGTCGCCGTCGAAGCACTCGGGCGCCTCTACGCCGACAAGTTTGGCCTGTCGGTGGTGTGCCTGCGAATCGGCAGCTTCGAGGACGAGCCGACCGAGGCCCGTTATCTGGCCACATGGTTGAGCCCGCGCGACGGCATAGGCTTCATCCGTGCGGCTATCACCGCACCCGGGGTGCACTTCGTGACCGCCTATGCCGTTTCCGCCAACACCCGCGCCTTCTGGGATACCGCCGCCGGGGCGCCGCTCGGCTATCTGCCGGTAGACGACGCGGAAAGTTATGCCGAACGTGTGCCCGGTTCGGAAGCCCCGATCGACGCCGCCGCCTTTCAAGGCGGCGCCTACACCACCGCCGAATACTCGCTGCGACACGTCGGGGCGTCCCCGCCACCCTCCTGAGAGTGGCGTTTCGGCGTTACCCGCTCAGGAGGGCCCTGGCCCCTATTGCGCTGACCTGCGACGATCCGCTGATGTCCCACAACACACGGCAGCGTCGGCTTGCCGCGCAGCGCGCCTGCGACCGAATCCTGTCCGGCATCCGGACCAGGAGCATGAGGGAGCAGCTCGCAGACATGGACGCAGGCGGCGATCTGGATGGTCAGCCCGACTTCTACGGCGACGGTCCGGTGACCACGCTGGAAGAACGTGTGGCAGACCTACTGGGCACCGAGGCCGCCGTCTTCTTCCCCACCGGCACGATGGCCCAGCAGGTCGCACTGCGCTATGGCGCCGACCACAGCGGGCACCCGACGGTCGCTCTTCACCCACTCGGCCACGTGGAGGCGGACGAACGGCATGCCTACGCCCACCTGAGCGGCCTGCGCAGCACCTGGCCGACCACCGCGCCCCGCAACCCCACGGCCGAGGAGGTCACCGCGCTCGCCGAACCCGTGAGCACCGTCGTCATCGAACTCCCGCTGCGAGACGCCGGCTTCGTCCTTCCGTCCTGGGGCGAACTCGCCGCCGTGTCCGCCGCAGCGCACACCATCGGTGCACGTGTCCACTTCGACGGCGCCCGAATTTGGGACTCCACCCCACACCTGGCGCACACTCTCAGCGATATCGCCGACCTCGCCGACAGCACGTACGTCTCGTTCTACAAGACGATCGGCGGTATCAGCGGTGCGGCGCTCGCGGGCACCGCACAGCTCGCCTCCTACGCCCGCATCTGGCGACACCGCTACGGCGGCGAGGTGTTTCAACAGTGGCCAGCCGCTCTGAGCGCCCTCGCCGGTCTCGACAGGGAACTGCCGCGAATCCCCGAGTATGTGCGCCATGCGCAGACAGTCGCCGCGGCACTCGCCACGCTTCCCGGCGCGCGGGTATATCCAGAACCTCCGCATACCCATCGATTCCGCCTGTGGCTGCCTCACCCAGCGCAAGCGCTCAACGACGCCGCGCTGGAACTCGCCGCGGATGAGAGGGTGTGGTTTGTCGCCGGCTGGCAGGACACAAACCTACCGGGCGTGGCCATGACCGAGATCACCGTCGCCACACCCGCTCTCGAGTGGACCACCGAGGACATCACCGAGGTCGGTGCACGCTTCCTCAGCCGCGCCCTCGACCGCTGACGTCAGAGCGGGCGCTCGCGCAACGTGTCGGCCGCTCACCGACCAGGTCATCCGCCGGCCGTCTCCAGCCGGTTACACGAACCCGCTGTCACAGCTCGTGACCGTCGGGTTCGTGCAGCCTCACATCCGGGATCTCAACACGTCGAACTCACAGCCGGGCAGGGACGGGTCGAAGCCGTGCTCGACCAGCCAGCGGGCCGCCACCAGGCTTCGCCACGACCACCACCCGCGGATCACGTCGAGGTCGACATCGGTGCCGTAGCCGGCGACCACATCGTCAAGGCGCTCCTCGTGTCCGAGCGTCAGGACGGCGAGGTCGTACAGGGCATCGCCCTGGGCCGCCTCGGACCAGTCGATCACACCGGTGATCTCGTCATCGTGGACGAACACGTGGGTGATCTGCAGGTCGCCGTGCATGAACACCGACTTCCACGGCCGCAGCGCAGCCTCAGCAACCTGGCGGTTGCGGGTGACCACGTCCGTGGGAAGGACACCATTCGTGACGAGCCACTCGCATTCGCCGTCGAGGCGCGATGCGATCTCGTCGAGGCGCCGACCGGGCCATGGCGGCAGGGGCGCGTCGTGCAGCGTCCGCGCGGCCGCACCCGCCGCTGCCCACGCCGCCGACGACGCGGGCGACGGCTCGCCGAGGCGGCCCAGTGCTATCCCGGGCAGGGCGGCGAGCGCGAGCACGGGTGGCTTGCGCCACAGGACCTGCGGAGTCGGGATCGGCGCCAGTGCCATCGCCTCGACCTCGACGTCGGTGCGCGACTGATCAGCGTCGATCTTCAGGAACACATCACCGACACGCAGGGTCGCCCGCTCGTCATGGGCGACGACGACCTCAACTTCTTCCACATCGGCCATTATCGCGGGATGATCATCGATGCCGCCCCGGGTTTATTGCGTGCGAATCGAATTGCGCTACCGCGTACAGGCAAGCGACCTGGCCGACTCCCGCACATTGGCATCTTCGGACACGAACGGCCGGCGCCGACAGGGCCTGTGGTGACAGGCGCTGCGACGTTGAGCCGGTCGCCAGCTGGGCGATCGAGCACCGTTGCCCGGCCTGTGGCGTGATCGGTCGCCATCAGCATGATCATTCGCAGGTGGACTGTCTTGTCGGTCCGAACATGTAGCGTCCAGAAGCATTCGCGAAGGAGGAAGAGATGACCAACAGCAACGGCACCTCGGATTTCGAGCCTGCGGTCCGCGCACTGGAGACGCTGCTACACGGGGTGACCGATGACCAGCTCACCTGTCCCACTCCGTGTGAGGGGTGGACCGTCGGCGATCTGCTCGACCACCTCATGGGGCTGACGGTCGCGTTCCGGATCGCTGCTGAGAAAGGATCCGACGCTGCGCCCGCTGGCCCGGGCAACCCCTCAGTTGCGAACCTCGACCCGAAGTGGCGCAGCCGACTGCCGGTGCAACTCGACGAGTTGGTTGCCGCATGGCGCAAGCCAGGCGCCTGGACGGGCCAGACCGCGGCTGGCGGGGTGGTGCTGCCGGCCGAGATCATGGGCATCGTCGCGCTCAACGAACTGGTCGTTCACGGATGGGATCTCGCCAGCGCGACAGGGCAGCCATACGACGTTGATAACCAGACCCTCGACACGATCCACCGCCTGGTGTCCCAACAGGCCAGCAGCGACGGCACCCCCGGCCTGTTCGGGCCGTCAATTGCCCTGCCCGCTGGTGCTCCCCTGCTCGACCGAGTCCTGGGACTCACCGGCCGCACCCACCGGTGGACGTCCTAGCAATCTTTCGAGCTCTCATCGCGTCGTAGTAGGCACGGGCGCCAGGTGAGCCACGCAGAGCGCAGAGGCCCATTGGTGCACGGCGTCGCTGAGGCGGTCGTTGTGGACTTGCCGCGCCAGCACGGTTCTCTTCGTGCCAGAGGCTCGGGTGATCGGTGAGGTGCCGGCGTAGTTCTTGCGCGCCTTGGCGTCGGCGTAACGCTTGGGGTCGTCGCCGAACTCGGCCAGCACCCGAGCACCGAGGACCACACCGAGGCCGGGCAGGCTGCCGTAGCGCGGGCGCCCGTAGGACGGCGCCGCCAGCTCCGCGTCGCGTTCCCGGCCACCCAGCGCTGAGGGGCGCGCAGCGCCTCGGGGGGCGGCACCCGGCCGCACGTTCCGGCACGCCTAGGAGCAGCTGACAGCGCTGCATGAGCGGTCCCGGCAGGTCGGCGACCGGCCATAGGGTCCCGATCACGCATCCTGCGTCGGCTCGCAGGAAGCCTGCGGGCAGGCCGACCGTCTCGCCTGGCATTCTCGATATCCGCCGCCGGCCACCGGATCTGATGGCACCCTGAACGTGCGGGTGCGGTCGCGAGCCCGGGAGAGGCGGCATCGGGATCACGGTGAACAGCTTCTGATGCGTACCGCGTTGATCGTGTTGGCTGCGCTGGCGGCGGCCGTGGTCGTGGACCTGGTCTCAGGCGTGCTGGTTCGCCGGGTTGCCCGTGGCCGCTACAAGTGGCTGCTGGAGCCGCTGCGGCTCGCCTGCCGCCGCCCGGCAGCCACGGTTCTGCTGGTCGGGGCGCTGTACTACGCGCTGCCGCCCGGACTGGCCGGGTGGCAGCGTTATCTGCGACACGCCATCCTGCTGGTCCTGATCGCCGTCGGTGCGTGGCTGGTGGTCAGGGCATTGCACGTCGCCGAAGCGGTCGCGTTCAGCCGACTGCCGAGTGATTTGGCCACGAGCCGGCGGGTCCGGCGGGCCCGGACCCAGATCCGTCCGGTTCGGCGGCTCACGGTGGCCGTTGTCACGGTCCTCGCGATCGGCCTGATCCTGATCACCTTCCGGCCGGTACGCCTCTTCGGCATCTCCATTCTGACCTCGGCCGGGGTGGTCGGCGCGGTGATCGGCCTCTCGGCCCGAACCGCGCTCGGTAACGCGTTCGCCGGCATCCAGGTCGCCTTCGCCGACGGGCTGCACGTCGGCGACGTGCTGGTGGTGGACGGCGAATGGGGCCGGGTCGAGGAGGTGAAGCTGACCAACGTGGTGATCCGGCTCTGGGACGAGCGGATACTCATCCTGCCGACCACGTACTTCACTGAGCGGCCGTTCCAGAACTGGACCCGGGACGAGTCGCGGGTGATCGGCAAGATCCAGATCCATGTCGACCACACCGCAGACCTGGACGACATGCGCCGGGAGGCACGCCGACTGGTCGAGTCCTCACCGCTGTGGGATCGAGACCGGTGGGTGCTCCAGATGGTCGACGTCACGACGCAGACCGTGGTCATCCAGGTGCAGGCCTCGGCCGCGGACGGCGCCAGCGCCTGGGACCTGCGCTGCGACCTGCGCGAGGGACTGATCCGCTACCTGCGCGACCAGCACCCCCAGTGGCTGCCCCGTACCCGCAGCCAGTACCAGCCCTGACCGGCGGGTCCGGCGTCATCGCGCGGGCGCGGATGAATGAGTCGGCGCCTACCGGGGACTAGCTGGACCAGGCGACAGGGACGGGGGCGGCCATGAGCGTCGACCGGGACTCCACCGAGGTGGGGGACGACTTCGTCCGGGTCGCCCGTACCGTCAACGCTCCCACCGGTCAGGTCTTCGAATACGTCATCGATGTCGACCTGAGCCACATCTTCTTAGAACCGAACACTCGCCGGCAATCGTGCGTCAGCAGCGTCACACCGACTGGAACACAGGCCTGCGCGGGACGAACGCCTCGGACGACGGCTCGACCACCGATGAAGAACTGCTCACGGTGGAGCCGCCGAACTCGTTCTCGTTCCGGCGATGAGCATCCTGAAGGACGACCTCGAGTGTTGACGACGTTGCCACGGATCGGCGCCGCGCCCGGGGGAACGGCCGGGCTGGCTCCGGGAGTGTGGTGACCGGGCGCGGGTGCGTCGTCGTGGGTGTCGTGGCCGCCCCCGGGGCCGCGGCCGACCTGGCGCGGGAGGCCGCCACGGAGCTCGCCGACCGGCTCCGCAACCGGGTCCCGGAGGTGGACTGGGCGGTACGCCTCCAGGTGGCACGGCTCATCGAAGGGCCGGCCGACCTCGGCCAGCTCATCGAGGCAACCCGGCACCGGATGCTTGCCGAGGGCTGGAGTTTGGTCCTCTGTGTGACGGACCTGCCGTTGCAGACCGCGCGGCGGCCCGTGGTCGCGCACGCCAGCACCACCCACGGCGTCGCGGTCCTTTCCATGCCCGCGCTCGGCCCCGTCGCCGTGGCCCGGCGGATGGCCGAGGCCGGGGACCGGCTCCTCGCGGCACTGCTTGGCGATGCCGACGCGGTCGGCGACCCGGTACGGGCCGGCTCGCGCCGCCGGCGCCTGGCCACCGGACGGCGGGCCCGGGACCTCGGCGCGCGTGTGAACCATCAGGCGTCCGGCATCGGCTTGCTGGCCGGGGTGATCGGCGGCAACGTGCGGCTGCTGCTCGGCATGCTCCGGGCGAACCGGCCGTGGCGGTTGGCCGTCCGGCTCTCCCGGCTGTTGGTCGGTGCCTTCGCGACCGCCGTCCTCGCCCTGGTGAGCGCCGATATTTGGCAGTTGTCGGCGGCCTTGGGCAACCTGCGGCTCGCGCTGCTCGCGGCCGGCTCCGTCCTGGCGGTGGTGCTGACCATGGTGCTCGGCGCGCGCCTCTGGGAGCGGGTTCCGCGCGACCCGGGTGCCCGGGAGCAGGTCGTTCTCTTCAACGTGGTCACCGTGCTCACCGTGGTGATCGGCGTCCTCGCGCTGTACGTGGCGCTCGCCGCGCTGACCATCATCGGGGCGGTCGCCCTCGTACCCTGGGACCTGCTCGCTGAATCCACCGGCCGACCGGCCGGAGTCGCCCACCAGGTCAAACTGGGCTGGCTGGCCAGCTCGCTGGCGACGGTCGGCGGCGCGCTCGGCGCCGGACTAGAGTCCGACTCGGCGGTACGGGAGGCGGCGTACCGCTATCAGCCCGACGCGAAGCTGACCGGCGGGGCCAGACCGGGACCGAGCGGCGAGTCCGGGTCAAGGCGCAGAGACAGGTCTGAGCCGGAGCCGAACCACGAGGCCGACTGACGGCCCCGGGTCGACGCTGTGATCAGGACCTGGTTGCGGCGTTGCCCTCGGCGGCGCGGATCCCCCGATCCAGATGCCGGGCCGCTACCGCCAAGCCTCGCCGCGCACCTTGCGCACTATCCGCAGCTGCGTCTTAACAATCCCGGTTCAGCGGCGACAGCCACTGACGTAGGGGGACCGAAATACGGCCGCTGCGCCGGGAACGCTGAGTTACGGTGCTCCGATGCAGGCGTACGAGGCCCAGCGGGCAACACGGGCAGCCATATCGAGCGCCTCATCGCTCGGCCTGACCGCCCACGACGCCGCCGTCCTGCACAACTCGAACAAGCTCACCCTGCGTCTGCAGCCCTGCGACGTGCTGGCCCGGGTGGCACCGGCGGCGCATCAGTGCGCCCAGTTTGAAGTGGATATCGCTCGGCAACTGTCCGAGGCCGGAAGCCCGGTGGCCGCACTGAAAGCACCCGAGGTCTTCGTCCGCGACGACTACGAGGTCACCCTGTGGACCTACTACGAACCGGTGACCACTCAAGCAATCCCACCCGCGGACTACGCCGCAGCGCTCGAACGCCTGCACGCCGGAATGCGCCGGGTCGACCTGCCCACCCCGCACTTCACGGACCGGGTTTCCGAGGCCCAGACGCTCGTGGCCGACCACGACCGGACGCCGAAGCTGGCCGACGCCGACCGGGTCTTTCTCGCCGGCACATTGGACCGCCTGCGCCGAACGGTCAGCGATAGCGGCCGACCCGAACAGCTCCTGCACGGCGAACCTCACCCGGGCAACCTGCTCTCCACCGCGACCGGCCCGCTCTTCATCGACTTCGAGACATGCTGCCGGGGGCCGATCGAGTTCGACCTAGCCCACGCACCCGACGAGGTCGGAGACCACTACCCAGGCGTCGATCACCACCTGCTCCAAAATTGCCGGACCCTCATACTGGCGATGATCACCACATGGCGCTGGGATCGCGACGACCAATTGCCCGACGGCCACCGACTCGGCACCGAGTGGCTGAGCGAACTCCGGAAGGCGACGGCTCGATAAATTGCCGTGCACCGTCATCGGCAGTTCAGTACGTCGGACCAGTGGTGTAGCCGGCCCCCGTGCGATAGGGGGTGCAGACGTCATGCTCCGCCGCGATGACTACGCGCAACGAACTTCTGGCCTTACACGACGAGCAGGTGCGGGGCACCATCGCCTCGCGACTACCGAACAGCTGGAAGCCGTCGTGGGATGGCCCCGTCCTACAGATCGCCACCGCCGCGCGAGGACTCGCCTTCGCCCAGAACCTCGATAGCCTCAGCGTCGAGGGGCTAGACGCGCTCATCGGTCGGGTGCGTGACCGTTCCGCGGCGCTCGGCCAGGCGGTCGAGTGGAAGACGTACGGTCACGACCGCCAGGATTTGACTGAGCGGCTACGGCTGGCCGGCTTCGCGCCGGAGGACCAGGAAACGGTAGTCATCGGTCTGGCAACCACGTTGACCGCCGCCGGCGAAGTCCCCGACTGCATCGCCATCCGCCCAACCACGGACCTGGCCGACCTGGACCGGATCGCGGCCATGGAATCCGAGGTCTGGGGCGTCGACTGGTCGTGGCTGGCCGACGACCTACGAGACCGCATCGAATCGGCCCCCGAGAACATCGTCGTGCTCGTCGCGGAGGCTGCGGACGAGGTCGTGTCGGCCGCCTGGCTGGTCATCATTCCCGGCACAGAGTTCGCCGCGCTGTGGGGTGGATCGACCCTTGCGCAATGGCGCCGGAAGGGCATCTACCGCGCGCTGGTGGCCCGCCGCGCACAGATCGCCGCCGACCGAGGCATCAAGTACCTCATGGTCGACGCATCCAAGGACAGCAAGCCCATTCTTCAACGACTCGGTCGGCACGCAGTCAGCACCACCACTCCGTGGGTATGGAGTCCGACCATCTGACCGAGATACCTACTCGATTCGGCAAAGCCGCGAGCGCTGGCTAAGTCCCGGAGGCCATGTAGGCGGTGGTGACGAAGGTGTGGCGCAGCACGGGGGGCATCCTCGGCATCCGGATCCCCGCCGCAGGGGCGAGGTGCTTGAGCCGACGGGTGGCGGCGTGCCGGCGTCACCGCCGGCGATGAACACCAGCCCACCCGGAGCGGCAGAAGAGTAAGTCTCTGGACTGCCCTGCAATCATGCGGAACATGCCGTATCTCATCGCCACCGAGCGCCTGGGGTGGCCTCGACGTCGGTGTTGGCATGCCCTCACGATGTTCCTGGGAGAGGTACAGACGCGGCTGCCCTACGCAGTCGAACCGGAAAGGCCGACAGCCACCTGCCACCTTCAGATACGCGACAACGACAACGCTCTGTGCGGCTATCCGTGCGAGCTCATGGTTCTTGTGCCCGGACAGCCTCCATGGCGTGAGCTCGCGCAATGGTTGCGTTGCGACGAATGCGAAGAAAGGGCCGGGCGGGGTTGACCCTCTCACAGGGGAGGGTCGAGGCTGTTGGAGGCGCCGGTGACGGGCTGCGTGTGCGGCGCGGGGTCCGTAGCCGTCGCTGTCGGCCGACCGCCCCCAGGCCACGAAACCGCTTACCGCCGACGGCGGCGCGGCCGACGGCGTACCGGCACTGCCACCGGCGAGCACCACGACGTCGGGCATCGCCGGTAGGGTCGTCCGCGTGAATCTGGACGACACCGCCGCCCGGCTCGGAGTCCCCGTCGAGGACGTCGACCGCGTCCACCGGCTCGCCGGCGACCGGCCGTCGGCTCCGCTGCCTGCCAAGGCCGACGCGCCCGCGATCCTCGACCGGCTCGCGGTGCGGCCCGACGACGCCGCCGAGATCATGGCGGGCTGGCCCGACCCCGACTCTCCGCTGTGGACGCCGGAGCTGCGCTGGCTGCTCGACCGCTCGATCGCCCTGGTCCGTGCCGATCTCGGGGGCCACGGCTGGCTGGTGCCCGGGCCCGAGCTGCCACGCGATCGGGGCCCGGCCTGGCGGCATCTCTACGTGTACGCGTACCTGGCCATGGTCGACGTCGTCACGGGATACCACCGCGACCACGGCATTGCCGATGCCGTGTCGTGGGCGACCCTCGCGGACCTGGGCCGCAACCTCGCGGTCGACCGGCGGATGCACCGCGAGGGCTGGCCGGTCATGCAGAGCTGGCTGACCCTGCACGCGCGCGGCGGCATCTACGAGCTGGGCCGTCTGCAGCACCAGCGTGGCGGCACCGCCATCGACCTGCACATCGCGGAGTCGGGGCCGATGACCCCGGAGGCGGTCACGGCGTCGCTCGACGAGGCCCGCGCGTTCTTCCCGCGCCACTTTCCCGACGAGCACTACACGGCGTTCGCCTGCGGCTCGTGGCTGCTCGACCCGCAGCTGCTGGAATACCTCCCCGAGGACTCCAACATCGTCCGGTTCCAGCGGAGGTTCGAGCTGGAGCCCTACGAGGAGCCGGAAGGGCTGGACGCCGACGTCGAGGTGCTGCGGTTCGTGTTCCGCACCCTGACCACGCCGCTCGACCAGCTGCCGCGCCGCACCGTGCTCCAGCGCGCGATCGTCGACCACCTGAAGGCCGGCCGAAACTGGCACATCCGCCGCGGCCGCTTCCCGATCTAGCATCGCCGAGGTCCGCCCCGCCCCGACCTTCACTCGTCAAGCGGATTCGAGTTCGTGCTGCTGTTCCGGGTCGCCACCCGGGGCTCCATCGCGCTCGCGGATCGCGCCGGCCTCGTGCTCGGCCCTGATCGTCTTGTTGCGGATGATGGGCAGGATGGCCTGGGCGTACAGGAAGGCACCGATAAGGACGCTGACGGCGGCGACCGGTAGCCCCCATTCGCGCGGCAGGTGCATCGCCAGGAACCAGGACTTCGTGTCGACGCCGGTGAGGATGAACACCAGCGGCAGCAGGCCCTGCGGAAACAGCAGGATCGAGCCGCCGACCCAGTGGAGGAGGCCGAGCGCCGCGTCCCGCCTGGACACCTCGATCTTGTCGCCGCCGGACGCCGCCGTCCGGCCCGCAGCCGCCGTCGGAGCAGCCGTCTTCCGGCCGGTACGCATGACGTACAGCATCTCCGCGCCCTTGGCGGTGAGCTGCCTACTCGCCATCGAGCCCAGCCACCCGGCGAGCGCGATGCCGGTCGCCAGGCTGATCGGTCCGCCGGCCCACAGCAGCAGAGGCAGGTCGAGCTGGTCGCCGAGGATCACGGCGGTGAGCGCCGGGGCGGGCGGGATCAGGCCGAACCAGAACAGCACATTGGACTGTCCGGTCGTATCGGCGCGTTCGAGCGGGTTGTCCGGGCGCTTGTGCGCGTCGGGACCGGGCACCATCGCGGCCACCGAGGCGTAGATGATCAGGCCCGCGCCGCCGCCGAGCAGCGCCGGCACGGTGGCGGCGACCCACGGCCAGGCCCAGGTGTAGCCGCTCCAGATGGTGAAGCCGATGCTGAGGGCGATCGAGATCGGGCCGAACACGGCCAGGTAGGCCCACTGTCGGCCGCGGACGTCGGCATGGTGGGTGCCCGTCATGATGGTCTGCCAGAGTGCCGTGCCGTCCTGGCTGTAGAGGTTGCAGGCCGAGGTGATGGCGAACAGGGCGACGGCCGGGCCGGCCCACGGCAGTAGCACCTTCTCGTCGAAGGTGAGTGGCAGCAGCACGGTGAGCAGCGCCCAGACGATCGGCACGGTGGCGGTGGTGGTCCGCAGCGGGTCACGCCACCAGGTACGCAGCTCCCTGCGGAAGACCGCGCCGGTCGGCCCGGCGAACAGGCCGCCGGTCGGCACGGGGGCGTGGCTGGTCCCGCGGACAGTGACCCGGGAGCGGCGTGGTGTGCCGAGGGTGGCCGCCCAGACCAGGAGAAGCAGGCCGATGAGTACGGCCAGACCGGCGAGCGCACCGAGGACCAGCAGCCAGTCGCCATTCTCGGCGGCCTCGACGGCGACCACGCCCCAGCTCGACGGGATCCCGCGCAGCGCGGTGGAGAACGTGGACGAGAAGCCGGTGGAGAGCACGTCCGAGTAGAAGACCGCCACGATGATCATCCAGCCGGACTGGGAAAGAACGATCATGGCGGCGAACAGCACGCCGGTGATCGCGGCGCCGATCCGGGAGGTGGCGACAAAACCGAAGAGGGCGTACGCGACGCGCGACAGCAGCACCACGAACACGAGTTCCCCGGCAGCGGCCGGTACGGCGATCAGGGCCGGCACCACGCCCAGGTGCGCCGCGTACGTGATCAGGCTGAGGAAGGCCAGGGCCGTGACCGCCGTGGTGATGCCGACGAAGGCGGCGCCGAGCAGCCCGACCGCGAGTTTCCGGCGCGGCATCGGCAGCAGCGCGAAGTGGTCGGCGCGCAGTACGGCCGAGCCGCCCCACAGCGGGCCGATCACCCAGCCCAGCATCCACGTCACCCAGACGCAGGCGAGCAGATCGCCCAGCACACCCGGCTTGGCGATGTCGACGAACGTGAGCCAGATCGTGGCGGCGGCGAACAGCAGCCCGAAGATGCCGCCGGCGACCATCCAGGCGGCCTTGCCGCCGGTCATGGAGTTCCGGATGATCGCGAGCTTCATCCGGATCAGGACGCCAACCACGACAGCCCTCTCACGGCGTGCTCGTCGCCACCGACCAGCCGGACGAACGCCCGCTCCAGCGTCTGCTCGCCGCGGACCTCGGCCAGCGGCCCGGCCGCGACGACCCGGCCATCGACCATGACGGCGACCGCGTCGCACAGCTGCTCGACCAGCGCCATGACGTGGCTGGACAGCACCACCGAGCCGCCCGACTCGACGAAGCGTACGAGGATCGCCTTGAGCGCGGCCGCGGACACCGGGTCGACCGCCTCGAACGGCTCGTCCAGCACCAGCAGTCGCGGCCCGTGCAGCAATGCGGTGGCCAGGCCGATCTTCTTGCGCATGCCGGTCGAGTAATCCACCACGAGGGTGGTCTCGGCGTCGTTGAGCTCCATCACGTCAAGCAGCTCCTGGGTGCGCTCGGCGAGCACGGCTGGCTCGATCCCGCGCAACTGCCCGATGAACGTGAGCAGCTCCCGGCCGGTGAGCCGTTCGGGCAGAGCCAGCCCGTCGGGCAGGACGCCCATCAGCGCCCGTCCCTGGACCGGGCCGTCCCAGACGTCCACGCCGAACACCTCGGAGCGGCCCTCGTCGGGACGCAGCAGGCCGACCGCCATGGACAGCAAGGTGGTCTTGCCGGCACCGTTCGGGCCGACCAGGCCGAAGAACGATCCCTGCGGCACGGTCAGCTCGACGTGGTCGACCGCGACGTTGGCGCCGAACGCCTTGTGCAGGCCGGTCAGCAGCAAGGCTGAGGCGCGACCACCCACCCCGGAGTGCCTCGCCACGTCGTCTTGCGCTTTCATGGGATCCCCCGTGACGTCTGATCTCTGCGGCCGGCATCAGTCTGCCCGAGATGATGCGCCAGCAGGCTGGACCTGAACGGACAAACAAGCACCAGGCGAGCACGGTACGCGGGGCAGCACCACGGTCAGCGTCCCGCCGTCGACCGAAGGCCGGCGCGGTGCCGATGCCCAGCCAGGCACCACCGCCGCCGGCCACCGCCGTTCGAGAGCCTCAGACGACGTGGCGCAGGTAGCCGGCAATCGCCGCGTCCAGCACCTCCGCGCCCGGACGCGCCCACACCTCGGCGGAGAAGACCTCCACCTCGATCGGGCCGACGTAACCAGCCGCGTCCACCGCCTCGCGCAGCCGACGCAGCTCGATGCAGCCGTCGCCGGGCAGCGCCCGGCCGAGCAGCACCCCCTCCGGCAGCGGAGTCACCCAGTCGCAGACCTGGAACGCGGCGATCCGGGAACCCGCCCGCTCGATCTGCGCGTACACCGTGTAGTCCCACCACACGTGGTACACGTCCACGACCACGCCGACCACCGTTGGGTCGAAATGCTCGGCGATGTCCAGCGCCTGGCCGAGGGTGACGATCACGCAGCGGTCGACAGCGAACATCGGGTGCAGCGGCTCGATGGCCAGCCGGACGCCGGCCGCCGCCGCGTGCGGGGCCAGCTCACCGATCGCGTCGGCGACCCGACGCCGGGCCCCGCCGATGTCCCGGCTGCCCTCCGGCAGCCCGCCAGACACCAGCACCAGCTCCGGAGCGCCGAGCGTGGCCGCCTCCTCGATGGCCCGCAGATTCTCCGCCCGCCAGTCGTCGGTGGAGAAGAAACCGCCCCGGCACAGCGAGGTGACGGCGAGGCCAGCGTCGCGGACCAGCTTCGCCGACCGCGCCAGCCCATGCTCCGCGACCGGCTCGCGCCACAACCCAATGCCCGGTACGCCGGCAGCCACACACCCGGCCACCACCTCGGGCAGCGGCCAGCGCTGAGCGGTCGCCTGGTTGAACGAGAACCGGGCCAGGTTTGCTGGATTGGCCTCCGATCGCGACTGCGGGGCTCGCAACACCGGCTCACTCCTCGCGCTCACTGAGCCGCCTCCGTTCGCGACTGCGGGGCTCGCAACACCGGCTCACTCCTCGCGCTCACTGAGCCACCCCCGCGACGGTGAACAGCGCCCGTGCGCGGGCGGCGGCCAGGTCGGCGTCGGGGAGCAGCCCGGCGGCGTCGGCCAGGGTGAGCAGGGTGGCCAAATGCGCCGGGGACCGGCCGGACTGCGCGCCGCCGACCATCGTGAAGTGGTCCTGGTGCCCGGCCAGCCAGGCCAGGAACACGATCCCCGTCTTGTAGTGCCAGGTCGGGGCCGCGAACAGGTGCCGGGCCAGCGGCACGGTCGGCGCGAAGACCTCGTCGTACGTCGAAAGGTCCCCGCAGTCCAGCGCGGCCAACGCGGCGGCGGCGGCCGGTGCGATCGCCGCGAACACCCCGAGCAGCGCGTCGGAGTGGCTCACCTCGTCACCCCGGATCAGCTCCGGATAGTGGAAGTCGTCGCCGGTGTAGAGGCGTACCCCGGCGGGCAGCCGACGGCGCAGCGCCACCTCCCGCCCCGCGTCCAGCAACGACACCTTGATGCCGTCCACCTTGGACTGGTGTGCCTTGATCAGCTCGACGACCGTGTCGGCGGCCAGGTCCAGGTCGACCGCACCCCAGTAGCCGGTCAGCGCCGGGTCGAACATGGGCCCCAGCCAGTGCAGCACCACCGGCTCGTCGGAGGCGGTCAGCAGCTCGTCGTACACCCGGAGGTAGTCCTCGGGACCGCGGGCCGCGGCGGCCAGATGCCGGCTGCACATCAACACCGGCCGGGCACCGGCCGCGCGGACGTCGTCGAGCTGCTCCCGGTACGCGTCGGTGACGGCCGCCAGGGTGGCCGGGCCGGTCGGCAGCTGATCGGTGCCGACCCCGGCGACGATCCGTCCGCCCACCGCACGGGCCTCGGCGGCACTGCGACGGATCAGCTCCCGGGTGGCCGGGTAGTCCAAACCCATCCCCCGCTGGGCGGTGTCCATCGCCTCGGCGACCCCCAGCCCGTACGACCAGAGGTGCCGCCGGAAGGCGAGGGTGGTGTCCCAGTCCACCGCAGCCGGGGCACCCGGCACGTTCTCCGCGCTCGGGTCGGCGACCACGTGCGCGGCGGCGTACGCGATCCGGCTGGTCGCCGGCGCGACCGGGCGGGCGAACCCGCTCCCCCCGGCCAGCCGGTGCCGCCGCCCACCCGGCAGCACGACCTCCGCGGTCATCGGTTCAGCTCCGGCACCTCGACACGGACGCCTTCGCGGGCGGAGCGCAACCCCAGCTCGGCGAGCTGGACGCCGCGGGCACCGGCCCGGAAGTCCCACCGGAACGGCTCACCGGCCACGATGTGTCGCAGGAACGCCTCCCACTGCACCTTGAAGCCGTTGTCGAACTCCTCGTTGTCGGGCACTTCCGTCCACTGTGCCCGAAAGTCCTCGGTGACCGGCAGGTCCGGATTCCACACCGGCTTCGGGGTGACCGCCCGATGCTGCACGCGACAGTTGCGCAGCCCGGCCACCGCGCTGCCCTCGGTGCCGTCGACCTGGAACTCCACCAGCTCGTCGCGGTACACCCGCACACTCCAGGACGAGTTGACCTGCGCGATCACCCCACCGTCGAGCTCGAAGATGCCGTACGCGGCGTCGTCGGCGGTCGCCGGATACGGGCGGCCGGCCTCGTCGACCCGCTCGGGCACATGGGTGGCGGTGACGCAGGTGACGGCGTTGACGCGGCCGAACAGTTCCTCCAGCACGTAGTGCCAGTGCGGGAACATGTCGACCGTGATGCCGCCGCCGTCCTCGGCCCGGTAGTTCCAGGACGGGCGCTGGGCGGGCTGCCAGTCGCCCTCGAAGACCCAGTAGCCGAACTCGCCGCGTACCGAGAGGATCCGGCCGAAGAAGCCGCCGTCGATGAGGCGCTTGAGCTTGCGCAGACCGGGCAGGAAGAGCTTGTCCTGCACGACGCCGGTGCGTACGCCGGCCGCGTCGGCGGCTCGGGCCAGGTCGAGCGCGGCGGCGGTGTCCTCGGCGAGGGGCTTCTCCGTGTAGATGTGCTTGCCGGCCTCGATGGCCTGCCGGATCGCCTTCTCCCGCTGCTGGGTGACCTGGGCGTCGAAGTAGATCTCGACGTCGTCGCGGGCCAGCGCCGAGGTCAGGTCGGTGGTCCAGTCGGTCAGCCCGTGCCGCTCGCCGAGCTCCCGGAGCTTCGTCTCGTTGCGCCCGACCAGGACCGGTTCCGGCCAGATGGTCGTGCCGTCGGCCAACGCCACGCCGCCGGACTCGCGGATGGCCAGCAGCGAGCGGACGAGGTGCTGCCGGTAGCCCATCCTTCCGGTCACGCCGTTGACGATGATGCCGATCGACCTGCGGGTCATGATGTTCCTTCCGTCGTGCTGGTCGTACCGATCCGCGCTCAGTGGTTGGCGGCCGCGCTGCCGAGCAACCCGCGCAGTTCGGGAGCCGATCGAAGGGGGTCCGACAGCACCTGCGCGTGGTCGCGGTGTGCCGGAAGCTCGACCGGACAGGCGCGCTCCTCGGCGTAGCAGGCAAACGCTTTCCTGTGGAGCGTAGGGCGCTCCCCCGACGGCAGGCAAGGCCTTTCCTCAATCCGTTTCCCGCCCACCGACGGCACACTCGCGACCCGGAACCTCCCTGCGGGAAAGGGGTTTCTCTGCGGTACCGTGACGCAAGCCGGCACGGCGACACGCCGTCAACAGACCGAGAGGGCGGGCCATGGCGACCCTGTCCGACGTGGCGCGACGCGCGGGCGTCTCACCCGCCACCGCCTCCCGCGTGATCAACGGCAGCAGCAAGCCGGTCACCGACGAGCTACGCGAGCGAGTGCTCGCCGCCGTCGCCGAGTTGCAGTACGTGCCGAACGCGCACGCCCAACTGCTGGCCCGCTCGCATCGCAGCGCGGTGGGCGTGATCGTGCACGACGTCTCCGACCCGTACTTCGCCGAGATCACCCGTGGGCTGCAACGCGTCGCCACCGACCAGGGCCGGCTGTTGATGATCTGCAACAGCTACCGGAACCCGGACCGCGAGCTGGAGTACGTGGAGCTGCTGCGCGGCCACCAGGTCGCGGCGCTGATCCTGGCCGGCTCGGGCTATCACGACGAGGCGTTCACCCGGCAGCTCAACGAGAAGCTCGCCGCGTACGAGGCGACCGGCGGGCGGGTCGTGGTGATCGGCCGGCACGAGCACTCCGGCGACGCGGTGATGCCGGACAACCGGGCCGGCGGCTACCTCGCCGGGCGGGAGCTGTGCGGGCTGGGGCACCGGGCGATCGGCGTGGTCGCCGGTCCGCAGATCCTCACCACCACGACCGACCGGTTGGCCGGCCTCCGGCAGGCCCTCACCGAGCAGGGCCGCGAGCTGCCGGAACGGCGGATCCGGTACGCGGAATTCGACCGCGACGGCGGCGCCGAGGCCACCGCCCGACTGCTCGACGACGATCCGGAGCTGACCGCGATCGTGGCGCTCAACGACTCGATGGCCATCGGCGCGCTCGCCACCCTGCGGGCGCGCTCGCTGGCCGTGCCGCAGCAGATTTCCGTGGTGGGCTTCGACGACATGCCGATCGCCCGGGACGTGACCCCGGCGCTGACCACCGTGCGACTGCCGCTGGTCGACATGGGAGTGCGGGCGATGTCCCTGGTGCTCGGCGTCGAGGCGCCGGCGCCCCGGCGCGAAGTGCTCCCCGCAGAGCTGGTCCGCCGCGACACCGCCGGTCCCGCCCCGCGCTCCACCCGCGCCACTTCCGGGTCGACGCCCCGGGCGCGGCGGGGCGACACCACGTCGTGACCGCTTCCAGCCCCACGCAGCGTCCCCTCACGACGAACGACGTGGCACACCTGGTCCGCGCGTCGTTCGGGCCGCGGGCCCAGGTCCGGGACGCCGGCCCGCTGAGCGGCGGAGGGTTCGCGACCGTCTGGTGGGCGCTGCTCGACGACGACCGCCGGGTGGTGCTGAAGCTGGCACCACCGGCGGAGACGCCACTAATGCGCTACGAACGCGGGCTCTGCGCGGCCGAGGCACGGTACTTCCGGCTCGTCGCCGAGCATGCGCCGCAGGTGCCCGTACCCCCGGTGTTGCACCACGGCACCGACCCGGCGTACGGCGAGTGGTTGGTCACCGCGATGCTGCCCGGCCGGTCGCTGTCCGACCTGACCGAAGCGGGCGCCGCGCTCGACGACGACCCGGCGCGGTACGACCTCGGGGTGACCCTCGCCGCGTTGCACCGGATCACCGGCGACCGGTTCGGGTACGAGGGCGACCGGGCCAGCGGGTCGAGCTGGCGGGCGGCGTTCACGGCGATGCTCGACGCGCTGCTCGCCGACGCGGCCGACTGGGACGTCCGGCTGCCGGTCACCCCGGACCGCCTGCGCGCGCTGGTGGGGCGGCACGCCGACGTGCTGGACGAGGTACGCCGCCCGGCGCTGCTGCACTTCGACTGCTGGGACGGCAACGTGCTGGCCGCGCCCGACTTGGACGGCCGGCTACGGCTGTGTGGTCTGGTGGACGGGGAACGCTTCCTCTACGGCGATCCGCTGCTGGATCTGGTCTCGCCGCTACTTTTCCGGCGCGTCGAGGATGAGCCGGAGCATCCCCTGCTGCGCGGCTACCGGGCCGCCGCGCCGCTGGTGCTGGACGCCCTCGCGCTTCGGCGGCTCGGTCTCTATCGGCTGCACCTGTACCTGCTGATGACCGTCGAGATGCCCAGCCGCGGCATGACCGCACGGAGCCATCCGGGGCGGCACGACCGGCTGGCGGCCCTGCTCGACGAGGAGATCGCGGCACTCGACCGGGACTGACACGCGGGTGGCGTCCGACGTGTGGTCGGACGCCACCCGGCCGGGTCAGGGCAGGTCGATCGGGCGGAGCACCCGGTCCACGGCGTGCGCGATCTGCCGGTTGCCCTTGTTGACGTCGAAGGTGGTGACGCGGGCGTCACGGTCGTTGGTGTCGGCGTCGATCAGCCGCACCTGGCGGAAGAAGAACAGGTAGGTGCGCACGTCGACCTCAATGGCCGAGCCGAGCGCGGTGGTCAGGTCCGTGCCGTCGGCCCGGACCGCCGTCTTGCGATCGATGGTCGCGCCCGGCACCACGTGGTAGAGCAGGACGTTCTCCACGGTGTCGATGCCCAGCCCGGCGACGGCGGTGAAGGTGGCGCTCTCACTCGGCAGCTTCTGTGCCTTCGTGATCTCGCGTACCAACTGCTGGAAGGCGGCGTCGGTGGGGATGAACGCGGTCAGCGCGACGGTGCCGTCGGTGAGCACCTTGACCGGCGAGTTCGGCTTGGCCTCCAGCACGGCCAGCACGGCCGCGGTAAGCACGTCGAAGTCCCGTGAGTTGCGGTCGAAGCCGCTGGTGTCCTTGGTGAGCACCTGGGCGAGTGACGTCGTGCCGAGCGGCTTGGGCTTGCCAGTGGCCTGAGCGGCCGGCACAGCGACGGCGGTGGTGGCCAGCGCGGTGGCCATGGCGCCCACCGCCATCCGGGCGGCGAGTCGTGCGATCTTCATCAGCGGGCCTTTCGTCGAAGCGACAGATCCGTGACGTCTCGTCACGACCCATGCTTCGCACCGGGTACGCCGCCCGGATGCACCTGCGGATAAACGAATTGTCCGGAGCCCGTTCGGGGCTTAGCCTCCCCCGGTGCTGATACGGGAGTTCGTCGACCAGGACTGGTCGCACATGTGGCCGATCATCGAGGAGGTGATCCGGGCACAGGAGACCTTCCCCTACGACCCCGAGATGACCGCCGAGCAGTCGTACGGCATGTGGGCGGAGGCCGCGCCGGGGCGGACCGTCGTGGCGGTCGACGGCGGGCGGGTGCTCGGCACCGCGAAGATGGGCACCAACCGGCCCGGGCCGGGCGCGCACGTCGCCACCGCGAGTTTCATGGTCGCCGCCGACGCCCGGGGTCGGGGCGTCGGCACCGCGCTGTGCCGCGACGCCCTGGCCTGGGCGCGCCACCAGGGGTACGCGGGCATGCAGTTCAACGCTGTCGTCGAAAGCAACCGGTCGGCGGTGCGGCTTTACCAACGGGAGGGCTTCGACGTGGTCGGCACGGTGCCGGGCGCGTTCCGCCACCCCACCCTCGGCCGGGTCGGCCTGCACGTCATGTACCAGGAGTTCTGACCGGAGCAGTCCAGCGGACGCTGGTTCGCGGCAGGCGGATGCGATGTGCTGCTGAATGCCTGTCGAGCTGCCCCATCAGCGGGGCAGGCCGCTCGTTCCGGGCCACGACCATTCGGGCGGGCGGGCCACGGACGTGCCTGCCCCACAGGTGGGGCAACTCGACAGGCACGGCGGGACATACGGGCGGGAGCCACCGCCTAGGCGCGGCGCCAGCTCAGGCCGTTGACGGATGGTCCGCCGGTGATTGACCAACCTGACCCAGCACGGTGGTGGCAGACGGACCATGCGGCTCCGCGCCAGCTCGGCGGATCGGGGTGAACAGGCCGCCGACCGCGACCAGCAGGCATCCCGCTCCCGCGACGAGGGCGACCGTCGACGCACCGTATCGGGCGGCGGCCCAGGTCAGCGCGACCGCGCCGGCCGGTCCGAGGGCGTAGTGCGTGCTCCAGAACGCCGAGGTGACCCGGCCGAGCAGGTGGTCAGGGGTGATCTCCTGACGCAGCGACATGGAGCAGATCCCACCGATGCTGAGACAGCACAGGTAGACCGCGGTCAGCGCGGTAACCGCCGGCACGCTCGCCACCATGCCGACGCCCGCCACCGCGAAACCGCAGATCGCGTGCGCGCCGATCCAGGTCGCGCCGAAGCCGCGCCGGCGACGCAGCGGGGCCACCAGCAGCGCACCGGCGACCGTGCCCAGCGCCGCCAGGCCGAGCACCGTGCCGACGGTGCGCTCGGAGCCGCCGAGGTCGTGCGTGACGTGGTAGATCAGCACGTCGATGAAGCCGTAGGTGAGGAAGATGAAGACCGACAGCAGGACGGTCAACGCGCGGAGCACGGGCTGTCGCCACAGGAACCGCGCCCCGGCCAGGAATTCGGCCAGCGGTCGCTGCCGGACCACCCCCTCGTCCACCTGGACGGGGCGCAGTCGGATCAGCCACAGACCGGCCGCGGAGAGCGCGAAGCTCGCCGCGTTGACGGCGATGGCGGTCGCCGGGCCGAAGCGGGCCGCCACCACGCCGGCGAGCAGCGGCCCGAGGACGGCCGCCGCCGCGTACGTCGCCTGCAACCGACCGTTGGCCTCGGTGATCCGATCGCGGTCGACGAGGTTGCGGACGGCGGTCACCGCGGCGACCTGGAACACCATCCCGGCGGCCCCGCAGATCGGCAGCACGACGAAGAGCAGCCAGACCTGCGGGCCGGCGAGCCAGGCCAGTGGCACCAGGCCGTAGAGCACCAGCCGGGCCAAATCAGCCACGATCATCAGCGTGCGGCGGTCGTACCGGTCGACCAGCACCCCGCCGAAGACCCCGGCGACGACGGACGCCGCACCCGCGACGGCGGTGAGCAGACCCATCTGCGCCACCGACCCGGTCGCCTGGAGCACCAGCAGCGGCACCGCCAGGTAGGCGAACGAGTCGCCGGCCGCCGATAGCGACTGCGCGACCCAGTACGTGCCGAAGGTCCGGTCCCGCCAGAGCGGAGCCCGCCCAGCGTCGGCAGATCGGCTCATCGCGCCAAGGGTAGTGAACGTGGCCGTCCGCCGTTGGCCGTGGTGGCGCCGGGAACGCTAACCGGAACTTGCTTCGTCAAGCAAATAGACATCCTATGGTCGTGGTCACACCGAGAGTGAGCAATTGCTCAGTCAAGCAAGTATGATGCGAGGATGTCCGACCCCTCCGCGAAGACCCCGCAACCCCTCACGCCCGATGAGGAGGCCCTGGTCCGCGCCCTGGGCCAGGTGATGCACCTGCTACCCCGCACGATCGACGCCGACATGGTCGGTGACCGTCAGTTACCGCTCACCGAGTACACCGCCCTGATGAACCTGTCCGAGGCGCCGGACCGGCGGTTGCGGATGAACGAGCTCGCCTCGGCCTGCCACCTCTCGCTCAGCGGCATGACCCGCACCATCATCCGGTTGGAGACGCAGGGCCTGGTCAAGCGCGAACGGTGCGAGGAGGACGCGCGCGGCTGGAACGCCGTCCTCACCGACGCGGGCTTCGCCCGCCTGGAAGAGTCCTGGCCGAGTCACCTGACCGCCGTACGCCGGCGGTTCCTCCAGCACTTCGAGAGCTTCGACCTCGCCCAACTGGCCCGCGCGTTCCGGCGGGCCGGCACGGCCGAGACGACCGACTGAGCAGGCCCGCCTCGACTGTCACCGGGCCGGGGCGTGGGCGGCCAGCGGGTTGGTCAGGGTGCCGACGAACTGGAGAGCCGCCGACGGGTCGGCCAGGTCGATCATCTGCTGGTTGTCGCGCAACTGGAGGCGGTTGAGGCAGGACAGCGTGAACTCCGGTGCGAACAGGTCGTAGTGGCGTACCCGCTCGGCCAGGTGCGGCACCCGGTCGAAGTAGTCGGCGGCGCAGGCCGCGACCGTACGCCAGAAGTCGTCCTCGGCGAGCACACCGGCCTCGACCAACACCGCGTTGAGGTGACGCAGGAAGCAGTCCACCACGTCGGTGAAGATGGTCAGCAGCTTGGTGTCGTCGGGCACGTCGACCCGGACCCGCTCCACCGCTTCCGGCAGTTCGACCTCGTTACTCATCACGGCGATCTCCTCGGCGATGTCCTTGAAGATCACCCGCTCGACGGTGTCGCGCTCGTCGAGGACCAGGATGACGTTCTCGCCGTGCGGCATGAAGGCCAGGTCGTGGGCGTAGAAGCTGTGCAGCAACGGGGTGAGGTAGGCGTCCAGGTAGCGACGCAGCCAGACCTCGGGCGCAAGCCCGGACCGGGCGATCAGCGACGCCGCCAGCGAGCCGCCGTCGTTGTCCACGTGCAACAGCGCGGCCATCGTGGACAGTCGGCGTCCCGGTGCCAGGTCGGGCATCGGGCTTTCCCGCCACAACGCGGCCAACATCTTCCGGTACGGGGAGGTGCGGTCGGTCGCCGCCTCGTACTGCCGGTGCCGGTAACCCACCGCGGCCCGCTCCCGGATGACGGTCAGGCCGGTGCCGGTCAGCACCTCGTCGCCGGCGATCAGGTCGGCCACCCAGTCGTTGATCGCCGGGGTGGCCGCCATGTACGCGGCCGACAGACCCCGCATGAAGCCCATGTTCAGCACCGACAGCGCGGTCTTGACGTAGTGCCGGCTCGGCTCGGTGACGTTGAAGAAGGTGCGGATGGACTGCTGGGCGAGGTACGCGTCCGGCCCGGGGCCGAGGTGCACCAGCCGCCGCTCGGCCAACTCCCCGGCGAACGTGACCGCCAGCCTGTTCGACCACTGCCACGGGTGTGCCGGGATCAGGTGGTAGTCGGCGAGGTCCAGGCCGAGGTCGGCCATCGTCGTCGCGAACCGTGCTCGGGTCTCCGCGTCCAGCTCACTGTCGATCAGCGTGTCGTAGTCGAGGTCGGCGGCGCTGCTGAACGTCGAGTGGTCCCGGTGCGCGGCCAACCACTCCAGTCGGACCGGGGCGGCGGCCTCCGGGGCGTACCGGTGGTACTCGTCGACGCCGAAGCCGAGCCGGCCGTTGTTGGCCACGAAGCAGGGGTGGCCCTCGGTCATCGACGTCTCGATGGTCTGGAATTCCGCCCCGGCCAGCTCGGCGGCGCTCGGTGCGGCCTGGGCCAGCTTGTACGCGGTACCGGCCAGCGTCGAGGTGATCTCCTCCAGGTAGACCGGGAGCACCCGCGCGGAGAGCCCGAGGGTGCCGCGCAGCTCGACGATGAGGTCCACCGCGTCGGGCGGCAGCGAGGTGCCGTCGCGGTGCCGGGTGATGCTGTCCGCGTCGATCTGCCAGTGCGCCAGGGCGAGCACCCACGCCGCGAACCGGTAGCTGACCGCGCGATCGTCGCTGTGGACCTCGTACCACTGTCGGTCGTCGGGGCCCGCGACGGGTTCCGGGGTGAGCAGCCGTTCGTGGGTGAACTCGGCGAGCGCCTTGCGGACCAGCAGCCGGTTGGCCCGGGCCCAGCGCTGCGGGGTGAGATGCCCGACCGGGTCGCCGGTGGCGGCGTGCTCGGCGGATGCGGGCGTCTGGGTGGGGACGGCGGTGGCGGTCACGCCGGGGCTCCTTCGGTTCGGGTGGCGGCAGCGCGGTCGGCCGCAGCCCATTCAGCGGCAGCGCGGTCGGCCGCGGCCTGGAACTGAGCTCGGGTGCAGACGCTGAGCAGAGCGTCCTTCTCGGGCTTGGCGATCGTGTCGACGACCTCGAAGCCGACGGCGGCGTTCAACGCGTGCACGGCGGTGTTGCCGACATCCGGCTCGACCACCACCCGCCTGGTCGCCGGATCGTCGAAGAGCCAGGCCATGACGGTGCCGAGCACAGCCCGGGTGAAGCCGTGCACGGGAGTGCCGACGGGCGCGCAGAGGAAGTGCATGCCCACGTCGCCGGGCTGGTTGTCGTAGAGGCCGACCAGCTCGACGTGGGCCGGGTCGTAGCGCTCGGCGAGGAAGGCGGGACTCCCCCGCCACAGCCCGAGGTACGCGTCGTGGTGCGGGTGGTCGGCGATCCGCTGGTACTCCTCGGCCACCTGGGCCTGGTCGGCGTCCTGCATCAACCAGAACGCCGCCTTCGGGTGGGTGACCCAGGTGTGCAGCAGCGCCGCGTCGGCGTCCGGGTCGAGGGTACGCAGCGCGAACTCACCGAGCCGGTCGTCGGCGCGGGTGTAGACGACGCTCATGACGCGGCCCCGCCCGAAGCGCCGAACTCCTGGAAGGTGATGCTCTTCTCGATCGGGTAGTGCTCCCGGCCGAGCAGCTCGCGGATGATCCAGGAGTTGCGGTACGGGCCCATGCCCAGGTCCGGCGAGGTGATGCTGTGCGTGTGGGTGCCCGCGTTCTGCAGGAAGATCCCCCGGCCGGAGTGGTCGATGCTGTAGTTGCGGGCCACGTCGAAGCGGCCGTGCGCGTCCCAGCGGATCCGCTCGCGCACCGGCGTGAGGAACGCCGGCACCTGGTAGCGGTAGCCGGTGGCCAGCACCAACCCTTCGGTACGCAGGGCGAAGTCCCGTTCCTGCTCC
Source organism: Micromonospora sp. NPDC005291 (assembly GCF_040607415.1). NCBI lineage: Bacteria > Bacillati > Actinomycetota > Actinomycetes > Micromonosporales > Micromonosporaceae > Micromonospora > Micromonospora sp. NPDC005291. The sequence continues at coordinate 81,094 of NZ_JBEXGR010000006.1, read as the reverse complement.
ACCTGACGCAACCCCAGCGTGTACGCCCCGTCCTGGTATGCGGCGCTGACCAGCTCGGTGTTGGTGAGCAGTCGGGTGTTCACCGGGCCGTCGACGCTGTGCGCGTAGAGCTGGTCGAAGATGTCGTTGATCAGGTCGGCGTTGATCCCCTTGAACAGGCCCTTCTGCTCGGACTCCAACCGGTAGCGGGTGGCCTCCGGCAGCGCGTGGAAGTAGTCCACATAGTCCGGTGAGGTCATCTCCAGGGTCAGCTTCGTGTATTCGAGGGGGAAGAACCGCGGCGACCGGGTCACCCAGTTGAGCTGGTAGCCGTACCGGTCGATGTCGCCGAGCAGGTCGTGGTAGATCTCGGCGGCGCTCTGCCCGCTGCCCACCACGGTGATGCTGCGCTTGGTGCGCAGCGCGTCCCGGTGCTCCAGGTAGCGGGAGTTGTGCACGGCGTCGCCGGGCAGCTCGGCGACGGCGTCGGGCAGGTGCGGCGGGGTGCCGGTGCCGAGCACGAGATGCCGGGCCCGATACTCGACGGTCTCCCCCGTGCCGGTGCTGGCGCGCACCACGTACCGCTCGTCGGTGGGGTCGTACTCCACCGTGGTCACGGTCTGACCGAAGCGCACGTTCGGCAGCTTCGCCGCCGCCCACCGGCAGTACGCGTCGTACTCGCTGCGCAGCGGGTAGAAGCTCTCCCGGATGTAGAACGGGTAGAGCCGGCCGATCTCCTTGAGGTAGTTGAGGAAGGAGTACGGCGACGTCGGGTCGGCGAGGCTGACCAGGTCGGCGATGAACGGGGTCTGCAACCGGGCCGACTCCAGCAGCATGCCGGGGTGCCAGGCGAGGCTCGGCCGGGCCTCCAGGAAGACCCCGTCCAGGTCGTCGATCGGCGCGGTGAGGCAGGCCAGGCCCAGGTTGTACGGACCCAGCCCGATGGCGATGAAGTCGTGGGTGGACATCCGAGTCTCCAGGCGCGGGTTCGTGGTCACCGGCGTCAGCCGACGTGGCAAGTCAGGTCGGCGGTGACGTGGTCGTGCACGTACCGGCCGGCGTGGGTGGCGATCAGGTCGAGCACGTGGCCGACGTCGTCGACGGTGGTGGCCGGGTTGAGCAGGGTGAACTTCAGGAAGTGCCGGCCGTCCACCCGGGTCCCGGCGACCACGGCGAGGCCGGACGCGGCCAGCGCCTCCCGGGCGTACAGGTTGGCGGCGTCGGCCAGCTCCCGGCCCGGGCCGGTGGGCAGGTAGCGGAAGACCACCGTGCTCAGCTCGGAGCGGGTCACCACCTCGAAGCGGGGGTCCTCGCTGACCAGCTGCCAGGCCTCGGCGGCCCGGTCGACCACCTCGTCGAAGAGCGCGCCCAGCGCGTCCGGGCCCATCACCCGCAGGGTCAGCCAGAGCTTCAGCGCGTCGAAGCGGCGGGTGGTCTGCAGGCTCTTGTCGACCTGGTTGGGGATGCGCTGCTCCACCATCCGAGCCGGGTTGAGGTAGTCGGCGTGGTAGGTGGCGTGCCGCAGCGCCCGCCGGTCGCGGACCAGCAGCGCGCTGGAGCTGACCGGCTGGAAGAACGACTTGTGGTAGTCGACGGTCACCGAGTCGGCCCGCTCGATGCCGTCGAGCAGGTGCCGCCGCGTCGGAGAGACGAGCAGACCGCAGCCGTACGCCGCGTCCACGTGCAGCCAGACGCCGGCCGCCGCGCAGATCCCGGCCAGCTCCGTGAGCGGGTCGATGGAGCCGAAGTCGGTGGTGCCGGCAGTGCCGACGACTGCCATCACCACCAGCCCGGCCTCCCGGCACCGTGTGATCTCCTCGCGGACGGCGGCCGGCCGGATCCGCCGCCGGGCGTCGGTGGGCACCGCGATCACCGCGTCCGGGGCGAGGCCCAGCAGCTTGGCCGACTTCTGCACGCTGAAGTGACCGGCCGCGGAGGTGAGGACGCGCAGCCGGGGCAGCAGCTCGGCGCGCGCCGCCGAGCCGATCGCCTCGGCGCACGCCTCCTCCCGGGCCAGGAGCAGCGCGTGGAGGTTGGACTGGCTGCCGCCGCTGGTGAAGACGCCGTCCGCGCTGGGGCCGAGGCCGATCCGCTCGGCGGTCCAGTCGATCAGCCGTCGCTCGATGAGGGTGGCCCCGGCGCTCTGGTCCCAGGTGTCCAGCGACGAGTTCACGGCGGTGAGCACCGCCTCGCCGAGCAGCGCCGGGATGGCCACGGGGCAGTTGAGGTGGGCGAGGTAGCGGGGGTGGTGGAACCAGACGGCGTCGCGCAGGTAGACGTCCTCCAGTTCGTCCAGTGCGGCGCCGGCGTCGCCGAGCGGCCGGTCCAGGTCCACGCGGTCGACCAGGGGTGCCAATTCGGCGGGGGTGATCCCGGTGACCGGACGGTCCACGGTGGCCACCCGACGGGCGACCCGGTCGACACCATCGGCGATCGTCCGCCGGTACTGCTCGACCGAGCCGTCATGCAGCAGATGGGCCCGCGCGGCGGCTGGCGCCGGTGGCGGCGCGGTGGTCTCGACGGGGTACGTCGGCACGGTCACGGGAAGTCCTTCCACGTTCTCGACGAGGGCAGCCGGAACCCTCCCCCCGGTGCGTCGCGCGCCGGGAGGCAGTGCCGCCTTTCGGATGGGTCGCCGCTCAGGCGGTGGCGCCGGCCAGCGCCTCGACGCGCAGGTCCTCTTCGGAGAGCCCGCGCCGCCAGTAGCCGGCGAAGGTCACCCGCCGACGGTCGAGGCCGCGCTCGCCGACCAGGTGCCGGCGCAACGCCCGCACCACACCGGATTCGCCGGCGATCCAGGCGTACGGGGTGCCGGTGGGCAGACGGGCCGCACGAACCGCGCTGACCAGCGGATAACTGCCGGGTGGGGTGCTGCCCCGCACGATCCACCTGATCTCGGCGTCGGCTTCGGTGGGCAGGTCCGTGATGTCGGCGGCGTCGGGCACCTCGATCCAGGCGCGGACCCGCGTGCCGGAGGGAAGCCAGGCCAGGATGCCCGCGGTGGCCGGCAGCGCGGTCTCGTCGGCCGCCAGCACCACGAGGTCCGTGCCGTCCGGTGGGCGGAAGCAGACGCTGCGGTTGTCGTGCACGCCGGGGCCGAGCAGCAGCACCCGGTCGCCGGGCCCGGCGAGGGCCGCCCAGCGGGAGGCGGGGCCGGTGTCGCCGTGGCTGACGAAGTCGATGTCAACCTCGGCGACCGCCGGCCGGTGCTCTCTGATGGTGTACGAGCGCATCACCGCACGGACGTCCGGCGGGAGTGCCCGCCAGGCGCCGAACCAGTCCTCGCCCTGCTCGACCGGGACCACCGGGGCGTCCTGTCCCGGGTGCGGCAGGAACAGCGAGACGCTCTGGTCCCGGCCGCCACCGGCGAAGTCGATCAGCTCCGTACCGCCGAGGGTGACCCGGATCAGCGAGGCGCCGACCCGGCGGGCCCGTACGACGTGCGCGGCGAAGAAGCGGTACTGCAGGGCGATCGGTTCGACGGTGCTCGTAGTCATGGTGTCAGCTGACCTTCTTCGCGTTCCGGATGGCGGTGGCGAGGTTTTCCAGCAGCGGCGCGGAGCCGGCGTACGAGAAGCGGGGCACCGCGTCCCACGGGGTCACCTGGTTAGCCTTGACCGCCGGCAGTTGCTGCCAGGTCGGCTTGGCGGCGAGGTCCTTGGGCTGAAGCGCGGTGCTGCGGTTGTCCAGCAGGATCAGGTCCGCCGGGAACTTGCCGGTGCTCTCCCAGCTCAGCGCCTCGAAGTAGTCGCCGGCTTCGAGCTTGGTGGGGACCACGATGTCGACGCCCAGTTCAGCGAAGTACATCAGGTCGGTGCTGACCTTCGGGTTGGAGACGTAGAACAGGTCGGGGCTGCCGGAGCAGGCCATCACCTTGATTCCGGGGTTGGCCTTGACCGCCTGCCGGACCGCCTCGGCGGCCGCGTCGAAGCGGGCCTTCGCGTCGGTGACCTTCTTCGCGGACAGGTCCGCGCCGAGTGACTCGGCCAGCGCGGCGTACCGCTCGATGGGCTTGGTCATGGGCACCCGGGCGGTGGTGATAGCCACACTGGGCGCGAGCGGAAGGATCTTGTCCTTACTCTCGTCCGGCACGTACCAGAGCGCGTCCGGGTCGTACATGTGGGTGACCAGCAGCTCGGGGCGCAGCGCCGCGTACTTCTCCAGGCTGAACTCGCCCCACACGTTGCCGAGGATCTCGACGCCCTCGATGTTCAGGTCGCCGGCCTGCGGGTCGGCGGTGCCGTCGGCGCGCTTCGTCTCGCCGAACACGCCCACGAGCTGCTTGTCGAGACCGAAATCGACCAGAGCAGCAGCGACGCCGGTGAAGGCCACCACGCGGGCGGGACGGGCCGCCGCCTCGACCTTCTTGTTGCGGTCGTCCGTGAACGACCACGGGCCGCTTCCGTTGCTGGTGGCGGGCTTTGCGGCGTCGTCCTTGCCGCAGCCGGCGAGCAGGGCGGCCAGGGTGGCAGCACCACCGGCGGCCAGGAGGCCACGGCGGGAGAGGCGGCGGGCAGACAGGGCATCGGGCATGGTGTTGTCTTTCGATCAGGGGTTGGTCGGGGTCGACCCGGGCAGCGGGGTTAGGTTAGCCTAACCTCTGCCTTTGTCAACAGCGGTTCGCCGTGTCGCCACACCTCCGGAGCCCACACTGGACGCCACACCCACCGTCACCAGACCGGCACGACACGTGCCGGAACGGAGCACGGACGCACCCCCGGTTCGGCGCGGCCGTCAGGCGGCCCGCGCCGCCGGCCTGGTCGCCGCCGTGGCACTGCTCGGCGTGATCGTGGTGCTCAGCATCGCGGTCGGGGCGAAAGCCATGCCGCTCGCCGACGTCTGGTCCGGGTTGCTGCATCGGGACGCCACCGAGTACGCGGTGGTGCACCGGATGCGCCTGCCCCGCACCCTGCTCGGGCTGCTCGCCGGCGCCGCGCTCGGCGTGGCCGGCGCCGTCATGCAGGCCCTCACCCGCAACCCACTGGCCGACCCCGGGCTGCTCGGCATCAACGCCGGGGCGTCCGCGGCCGTCGCCACCGCCGCCGCGTTCCTGGGCGTCACCGCCATCGGCGGGTACGTCTGGTTCGCGCTGCTCGGCGCGGCGGTGGTGACCGCGCTCGTCTACGCCGTGGGCGGCGGGCGTGGCGCCACCCCGGCCCGCCTCGCGCTGGCCGGCGCGGCACTCAACGCCACCCTCTACTCGTACGTGAGCGCGGTGATGCTGCTGGACACGGCCTCGCTGGAGCGGCTGCGGTTCTGGACGGTCGGCTCACTGGCCAGCGCGGACTCCGCGACCGTGACCCGGATCCTGCCGTTCATCCTGGTCGGCCTGCTGGTCGCGCTCGGCGCCGCCCGTCCCCTGAACGCGCTCGCGCTCGGCGACGACGCGGCTCGGGCCCTGGGTGCGCGACCCGCGCTGATCCGCGCCGCCGTGATCGTCGCGGTCACCCTGCTCTGCGGCGCGGCGACCGCCGCGTGCGGCCCGATCGTCTTCGTCGGGCTGCTGGTGCCGCACCTGGTTCGCGCCCTGACCGGCCCCGACCTGCGCTGGCTGCTGCCGTACTGCGCGGTGCTCGCACCCGTGCTGCTGCTCGGCGCCGACGTGCTCGGCCGGGTGCTGGGCCGGCCCGGCGAACTCCAGGTCGGCATGGTGACCGCCGTGCTGGGCGGCCCGCTCTTCCTGTGGCTCGTCACCCGTGGAAGGGTGGCCCACCCGTGAGCGAGCGAACCAGCAGGCTCAGCACGGTGGCGCGTCGCGCCATCGCGGAGCGAAGCGGAGCGGTGGCGTGACTGTTCTCCGTACACCTGGCGGGCTGTCTTTGCGGTTCCGCCCCCGCGCGCTGGCCGTCGGTGCCGGCGCCGCGCTGCTCGCGGCCGGGCTCGGCCTGATCGCCGTGGGCAGTGGTGACTACCCGATGGGCCCGGCCGACGTGCTGCGCACGCTGGCCGGCGGCGGCACACCGGCCGAGCAGTTCATCGTGCAGGAGCTACGACTGCCCCGGCTGGTCACCGCCCTGCTGGTCGGTGCCGCGCTGGCTCTCGCCGGCACGGTGTTCCAGTCGCTGGTCCGCAACCCGCTGGGCAGCCCGGACATGCTCGGCTTCACCCAGGGCGCGTCGACCGGCGCGCTGGTGGTGGTCGTCCTCGGCGGTAGCAGCATGGCGCTGGCCGGCGCGGCGGTCGTCGGTGGGCTCGCCACCGGCCTGGTGATCTACGCGCTCGCCTGGCGGCGCGGGGTGCACGGCTTCCGGCTCATCCTGGTCGGCATCGGCGTCGCCGCGATCCTGACCGGGGTCAACGGCTACCTGCTGACCAGGGCGCCGCTGATGGACGCCGCCCGCGCGGTGCTCTGGCTCACCGGCAGCCTGGACGGGCGGGGCTGGGCCAACGCCGGGCCGCTGCTCGTCGTCACCGCCCTGCTGGCGCCGCTGGTGCTCGTCGGCTGCGGGCCGGCGCTGCGGATGATGGAGTTGGGCGACGACACGGCCAACGCCCTCGGTGTGCCGGTGCGCCGACTACGCCTGGTCCTGCTCGCCGCGGCGGTGCTGCTCGTCTCGTTCGCGGCGGCCGCCGCCGGGCCGGTGTCCTTCGTGGCGCTCGTCGCACCGCACGTGACGAAGCGGCTGACCCGGGCGCCCGGCCCGAACCTGCTGCCGTCGATGGCGGTCGGCGCGGCGCTGCTGGTCGGCGCCGACCTGTTGGCCCAGCGCGCGTTTTCCGGGCACCAACTTCCGGTCGGTGTGGTGACCGGAGTGATCGGCGGTGGCTACCTGGTCTGGTTGCTGGCCATGGAACGCCGGGCGGGTCGGCTGTGAACACCCGCGACGCCCTCGAAGGAGCACCCATGCACCCCGCCAGTTCCCGGCTCGGCGGCACCGCGCTGACCCTCGCCTACGACCGGCGCATCATCGCCGAGGACCTGACCGTGGAGGTGCCCGACCAGTCGTTCACCGTGATCATCGGTCCGAACGCCTGCGGCAAGTCGACCCTGCTGCGGGCGCTGTCCCGGATGCTGCGTCCGACCGTCGGGACGGTCCTGCTGGACGGCCGGGACATCCACGACCTGCCCGCCCGGAAGGTGGCCCGCACCCTCGGGCTGCTGCCGCAGTCATCGATCGCGCCGGACGGGATCAGCGTCGCCGAGCTGGTCGCCCGGGGCCGATACCCCCACCAGGGGCTGCTGCGGCAGTGGTCGCGAGAGGACGAGCGGGTGGTCGAGGAGTCGATGGCCGCCACCGGTGTCGACGACCTCGCCGACCGGCCCGTGGACGAACTCTCCGGCGGCCAGCGCCAGCGGGTCTGGATCGCCATGGCGCTCGCCCAGCAGACCCCGCTGCTGCTGCTCGACGAGCCGACCACGTTCCTCGACATCGCCCACCAGATCGAGATCCTGGATCTCTGCGCCCGGCTGCACGAGGAGCAGGGGCGCACGCTGGTCGCGGTGCTGCACGACCTGAACCACGCGGCCCGCTACGCCACCCACCTGATCGCCATGCGCGACGGACGCGTGGTGGCCGCCGGGGAGCCGGCGTCGGTGGTCACCGCCGACCTGGTGGCGGAGGTGTTCGGGCTGCCCTGCCGGGTCATCGACGACCCGGAGACCGGCACCCCGCTGGTCGTTCCCGCCGCGCGGCGCCGGGCCGCCGCCACCGTCCCGGAACCGGCGTGAGCGAGCGGCGTTTCCGCGACCGGTGGGGGGTGCCGCACCTGCGTGCCGACGACCCACTCGCGCTGGCGGCGGCGCAGGGCCGGGTGACCGCGTACGACCGGGCCTGGCAGATCGAGGTGGAACGGCACCGGGCCCAGGGCACCAGCGCCGCCTTCCTCGGCGCCGACGCGCTCGGCTGGGACCGGTTCGCCCGGCAGGTCCGGCTCGACGACACCGCACGCCGCTGCCACGCGGCGCTCGATCCGGCGACCGCCGAGTGGGTGGGCGCGTACGTGGCCGGGGTCAACGCGGGTCTCACCGCCGGGGCGGCCCGGGCGCCGGAGTTCGCAGCCACCGGGCTGAGCCCGGGCCGGTGGGAGCCGTGGACACCGCTCGCGGTCTGGCTGGGCCATCACATCCTGTTCGCCGGGTTCCCCGGCAAGCTCTGGCGCGAGCACCTGGCGCAACAGCTCGGCCCGGCCGCGGTCGACCTGTTCGCCACCGACGGGCCGGCCGTCGCCGGCAGCAACGGATGGCTGCTCGCCGCCGAGCGCACCGGCACCGGAGCAGCGCTGCTCGCCGGCGACCCACACCGGTTTTTTGAGGATCCCGGCGTCTACCAGCAGATCCGGCTGGCCTGCCCGGAGTACGACGTGGTCGGGCTCGCGGTGCCGGGCGTGCCGGGGATCGCGCACTTCGGGCACACCGGCGGGGTGGCCTGGTCGATCACCAACGCGATGGCCGACTACCAGGACCTGTACGCCGAGCGGCTGCGCCGGCACGGCCAGCAGGTGCGGGCCCTCGGCCCGGACGGTTGGCGGGACGTCCACCGCCACGTCGAGACGATCGAGGTGGCCGGGGCTGACCCGGTCGAGGTCGAGGTGGTGGAGACCGACCGAGGTCCGGTGATCGTCGGTGGCCCGGACGACGAGACGGCCATCAGCCTGCACTACCCGCCACGGGTCCGCGCCGAGCTCGGCTTCGCGACGCTGCCGGAGCTGCTGCGCGCCCACACCGTGGCGGACGTGGACCGCGCGCTGCGGCACTGGGTGGAGCCTGTCAACGTGGTGCAGGCGGCGGACACCGCCGGAGGGCTGCTGCATCGGGTCGCCGGTGCGGTGCCGGTGCGGCATCCGGACAACGGCCGGCGGGTGGTCCCCGCGTGGGACGCCGCGCACGCCTGGCAGGGCTGGTACGCGCCGATGCCCCGGGCCGAGGTGGCCGGCCGGGCGGTGATGGCCAACGAGCGAGGGCTGGCGGCGCCGCTCGGGGTCGAGTTCGCCCCGCCGCACCGGGCACACCGCATCGCCGAGCTGCTCGACGCCGGTCAGGCCTGGTCGGCCGACGCCATGGCCGTGGTGCACACCGACACGTATCTGGGCTCGGCCGAGCCGCTGCTGGCGGTGCTGGCCGAGTCGAGCGGGCTGGGCCCGGCCGCCGCCGCGCTGCGCGAACGGTTGCTGCGCTGGGACCGTCGGATGGCAGCCGACAGCACCGACGCGGCTGCCTTCGCCACCCTGCGGGCTGCTGTCGTACGCCGGATCGCCGCCCACCCGGCGCTGGGCGCGCTGGCCGAGCCGCCCGCGTACCCGGAGGTGTTCGCGCCCTGGCTGGCGCTGACGCCGCGCGTCGGTTACGCGCTGGAGCACCTGCTCGGCGCGACCCCGCTGCCAGGCATGGACATGGCCGCGCTGGTACGCGCCGTGGCCGACGAGGTCGCCGACGTGGCGGCCGGACCGGTGCGCTGGGGAGACCTGCACCGGTTGGTGCCGTGGCGGGCGCTGCCCGGCCCGGACGACGGGCCCGGCCCGCGACTCGACGGTGACCACGACTGTGTGCTGGCGACCTCAAGCGTGCCCGGGGTGACCCATTGGTGCTTCCGAGGGCCGGCGGCGCGCTTCGTCTGGGACCTGGCCCGGCGCGAGGACAGCCGCTGGGTGGTCCCGCTGGGTGCCTGCGGGGTGCCGGGCGCCCCGCACCACGACGACCAGAGCCCCGCCTGGCTGGCCGGTAAGCTGCTGCCGGTGACCACGGACTGGGACCGGCTCGTCGAGGAGCACCATGAACACTGATGGGCATCACTACCGCAGCGAGGTCAGCGGTTTCGGTGTGGTCACCATCCGGCCGGTGCGGCCGGACGAGGACGTCGACCTGCTGCACGGCTGGGTCACCCAGGACCGGGCGCGCTTCTGGGGGATGCGGGAGGCAAGCCGCGAACGGGTGCGCGAGATCTACTCCTACCTGGACTCGCTGGCCACCCACCACGCGTACCTGGTGCACCGCGACGGCGTGCCGGCCGCGCTGGCGCAGACCTACCAGCCCGAGGCCGACCCGGTCGGCGAGTGCTACGAGGTACGCCCCGGCGACGTCGGCGTCCACCTGCTCATCGGGCCGCCGACGGTGGTCGAGCGCGGCTTCACCGGTGCGCTGTTCGGCGCGATCCTGGACTTCGTCCTCGCCGACCCGGGCCGGCTGCGGGTCGTGATGGAACCTGACGCCCGCAACGACCGTGCCATCAACCGGTTTCTCCGCACGGGTTTCCGGCCCGGACCGTTGATCGACCTGCCGGAGAAACGCGCGCGGCTGCTCTTCCTCGACCGGCCGCCGACCGCCGACCGCCGACTGAATGTCATCGACCGCGAATCGGCCGCCGGCCCGGGTCCGCGACCCACCCCACCCCACCCCACCCCACCCCACCCCACCCCCGCCCCACCCCACCCCACCCGGTCGATCATGGAGTTGTGGTGCCGGACATCATGTGAATTGCGGCTTTAGCACCCCACCACAACTCCATGATCGACGGAGTTGTGGTGGGGTGGAGCGGGGGTGGGCCGAGGGTGGGTCAGCTTGTTGGGGAGTTGAGGGCTAGCAGTTCGGCTAGTCGATCTAGCTGGTTTGGGTCGGACAGGGCTGAGCCGACCGCCACCACCCGTACACCTGCTTGCAGGAACGCGGCGGCGTTGCCCGCGTCGAGGCCGCCGGTTGCGACGAAGCGCAACTGTGGCAGCGGGCCGGCCACGGCTTTGAACCAGGCCGGCCCGAGGGAGATCGCGGGGAACGCCTTGAGCCAGGTGAGGCCGTGTCGCAGCGCCTGCTGGGCCTCGGTGGGGGTGGCCACACCGGGCAGGTGCGGCAGGCCACGCGCGGCGGCGGCGTCGGCGACCGCAAGGTCCAGGCCAGGCGCGACGGTGAACGCGGCACCCGCGTCGGCAGCCGCCGACACCTGCTCGACGTCGAGCACGGTGCCCGCACCGACGATCCGGCCACGCTCGGCTCCCGCCTTGACAGCGGCGCGCAGCGCCGGCACCGCGTCGGCGGTGGCCACCGGAACCTCCACCACGTCGATGCCGAGGTCCCAGGCACGCTCGGCGAGCCGAACGGTCTCGGCGACCGGCAGGCCGCGCAGGATCGCCATCACCCGGGCGCCGCCGAAGATGTGGTCGAAGTCCGCTGTGGTCATGGTGCACTCCATCCGAGGTCGCGGTGCATCTGTTGCCTGGCGGCCGGGCCGAGACCCGACGACACGACTCAGTCCCCCGCCCGCGTGGCGGTCAGGTCGAGCGGCGACCAGGCGTCTACGGGGGCAGCGAGCAGCTTCTCGAACCAAGCCCACGGCGGCACCGGGGCGTTGTCGCCGCTGCTGGTCAACGCCTGGGCCGCGACCAGGTGACCGAGCCGCATCCGCCGCACGGGGTCGAGGCCGCGCAGCAGCCCGGCCAGGTAGCCGGCGGCGAACGCGTCTCCGGCGCCGACCGGCTCCACCACCGTCACGCGGGGCGCCGGAACGAAGACCGGCTCGGCGTCGCGGCTCAGTGCGGTGGCACCCACCGCGCCATCCTTGACCACCACCGTCTCCGGTCCGGGCAGCAGCCGGCGTACGGCCATCGGGTCGGCGGTGCCCCACAGCACGTCCGCCTCATCCTGACCGACGAAGACCAGGTCGCAGCGGTCGGCGAAGTCGCGCAGCACCGGCGCGGCCTGCTCGGCGGGCCACAGCCGGGCCCGGTGGTTGACGTCGAAGCTGACCAGTGCCCCCGCCAGCGGCCGGTCGCCCACCGCGTGCTCGACCAGCGCCCGGCAGGAGGCGGAGAGCGCCGGGGTGATCCCGGACAGGTGCAGTACACGGGCACCGGTCAGCCCAGGGTTCGCCAGCGTGCCCGGGTCCATCCGGGAGGCCGCCGACCCGGCCCGGTAGTAGTGCACGGCGGTCCCCTCCGGGCCCGGGTCCTTGACGTACAGGCCGGTGGGAGCGGCCGGGTCCACGCTCACATGGTCCACGAGGACGCCGGCGGCGGCGACGTGCCGGACGACGGCCCGGCCGAAGGGGTCGTCGCCGACCCGGCTCACCCAGGCCGCCCGGTGCCCCATTCGGGCCAGGTAGCCGGCCACGTTGGACTCCGCGCCGCCGACCGACACAGCTACCTGGTCGGCGTGCTCCAGCGGCTCACCCGGCGCGGGGCAGAGCACCACCATCGTCTCCCCCACCGCGGCCACCTCGACCGGGGGGGACCCGGCCGGAACGCTCGCTCGATCGTGTCGGGAGTCGGTCGGCATGGGGGCACACGTCCTCGCGGCGGGGTCCGGGACGCCGCCGAGCCTAGGTGTCTCGCCCGAGACGGGCAACCCGTCGCGCGGCGAACCGTGGGTCAGGGCAACGTCAGCCCGTACGCGGCCAGCACCTCCCCGATCGGCTGGTAGTAGGTCGTGCCACCGGAGGTGCAGTTGCCGCTGCCACCGGAGAGGATGCCGATGATGGTGCCGGTGGACGCGACGTAGAGCGGTCCGCCGCTGTCCCCCGGTTCGGCGCAGATGTTGGTGCGGATCAGACCGGTGACCGCGCCGCCGGCGTAGTTGACGGTCTGGTTGAGGCCGGTGACGGTGCCGCAGCGCACCCCGGTGGTGACACCGCTGCGACACACCGCCTGACCGACGTACGCGTTGCCGGCGCCGTAGATGGTCAGCAGCCCGGGGTAGGTGTAGACCGCGCTCGGATGGGCGATCCGGCCGGTGTACCGGATCAGCCCGTAGTCGTTGGTGGGAAAGCTGGTGGCGGTGCGGGTGCCGAGCACGGTGGTCTGGGCGCTGTCGGCGTACCAGGCGCTGGCGGTGGTGGTGCAGTGCCCGGCAGTGATCACGTAGTAGGTGCTGCCGCTGCGTACGTTCGCACCGAGCGAGCAGCGACCGCCACCGCCGTAGATGCCCTGCCCTCCGGCGATCAGGGTGCGCAGCGTTCCGGGCTCGCGGCGCAGCAGCGCGCCGGCCCGGTCGGCCACCGCCCGCAGTGCGGTCAGCTGGGCGGGTGCGACGGTGTCGTCGACGCTGAGGGTCATCCGACCGGTGGCCGGGTCGAGGCCCCAGGCGGTGCCCGCTGTGCGTACCCCGGCCAGCACGGCCGCCGGGTCGGTGGCGGGCGGGGCGGCCCGGTCGGGAACGGCGGCCTGCGCCGCGCCGGGCGCGACGAGCAGGAGGATGGTCAGGACGAGGGCGACGAGCGGGGAGCGGCGCATCCGAACCTCCGCAGAGATCGAGATTGATGGATGTCGCCAAGCATCGCCCGGCGCCCGACGCCGTGGCAACCTCACGCGCGCTCTTCCCCAATGGGCGGGAATCACCGATCCGGGGACGAGCCAGGCCGACGCCGCCGATAATCCTCGGGAGACACGGCGGGAGGCCGGGCATGACCACCGAGGGCTCCGCCGCGCTGGTACGCCGGCCGGACGGGTCTACCCGGGCCACGCTGTTGGAGCTGCTCTTCGACGTGGTCTTCGTGGCCGCCCTCGCACTGATCTCGAAGCAGCTGGCGGACCGCGGCTCCTGGCATGACGGCGCGTCGGTGCTGCTGATGCTGACGGCGATCTGGTGGACCTGGTCGGTCACCTCGACCACGACCGAGTTCTACGACCCACAGCAACGCCCGATTCAGGCCATCCTGATGGTCGCCATGGTCGGGTCGGTGGCGATGGCGGCATCCCTGCCGATGATCTCCGACGGGCATGCGCTGGTCTTCGCGATCGCGTACGTCACCACGCACGTGATCCGCGGCATCGTCCTGGTCACCACGTTGCACCGCCAGGGGCACCGCGCAGCGATGGAGCGGGCCACCCGGTTCGTGTTCTGGTTCGTGGTGTCCGGCGTCTTCTGGATCGCCGGCGCGCTGTCCGGCACGGTGAACTGGGGGCTCTGGACCATCGCCATCGCGATCGATTTGATCTCCGCGGCGGCACGCTACCCCACGCCCTGGCTGGGCCGGGTGCCTGTTGTCCAGTACGAGGGAACCACCGGGCACCTGGGCGAGCGGTACCAGCAGTTCGTCATCCTGGCCCTCGGCGACATCATTCTGGTGCCCACCTTGCAGGTCAGCCAGACCGATCTCGGCCGATTTCGGGTCACCGCCCTGCTCGGCGCCTTCGCCACCATGCTGCTGCTCTGGCAGGTCTACGTCTTCCGGGCCGACGAGCTGGTACGCGGCCTCGACCCGCCGTCCCGCGGCCGCGCGTCCCGACTGGCCCCGTACACCCATCTGGTGATGCTGGCCGGCGTGGTCGGCACGGCGGCCTCGTTCGACCTGGTCGTCGCCCGACCCACCGGAACGACGCCGGTGCAGTGGCTCATGCTGATCGTCGGCGGGCCGGCGCTGTTCGTGACCGGGCGCCTCCTGTTCACCCTGCTGGTGTCCACGTCCGTGCCGTGGCGGCGAGTGATCTGGCTGCCGCTGCCGCTGCTGGTGCTGCCGTGGGCCGGCCGATGGCCGCCGGTGGTCGTCACCACGGTCGTGGCGCTCGCGCTGGCCGGTCACGTCCTGGTACCCGCCGGCACTCCCCGAGCCACCACACCCGGGCTGAAGATGAGACAGCCCGACCGCTGACCTCAGGCTGAATCAGGCGAGGTGTCGACCGGCCCACTCGGCGAGGTCCCGGGCGCACGCGTCCACTGACTCCCGCCAGGTCCGGGCCGCGCCGTCGCCCGCCTCGTCGCTGACCTGCTTGATCAACCGGCACGGCACACCCGCCTGCGCGGCGGCCCACGCCACCGCGTACCCCTCCATGTCGACCAGGTCGGCACGCTGCGCCAACCGGCCCCGCGCCGCATCGTCGGCCACGAACGTGTCGCCGGTGGCCAGCACCGCGCCCTCGGTGGCCAGCGACAGCGGCGCCCCGTAGGTCTCACCGGTGAGCGTGCGCAGCAGGTCGGTGTCCAGGTCGTGCTGGAGCACGGTGGCGACCTCGTGGATACCGGCCCACCCGGGGCGCAACGCGCCGGCCGTACCCAGGTTGAGCAGCAGGGAGGGGCGCGGCCCGGCGGCCAGCACCGCGGCCACCGCGCTGGCGGCGTTCACCTTGCCCATGCCGGTGAGCAGGACCGGCAGCTCGGGAGGCAGATAGCGGGCCTCCTCCCCGACGGCGAGCACCACCAGCGGACGATCGGCGCGGACCGTACCCCGAAGATTCACCGCAGCATCGTACGGTCCCGGCGCTCGGCCACCGACCGCACCCAGCCATCATTCAGCTCGGACGCATCGCGCGTTCAGCCACGTGCGGCAGGCTGGGCCGGCGAGCAATCGGACGACGGTGGTCCGGGGCCGCCGACGGAGAGGTGACAACGGTGTACGACGGACAGGAGTTTCTCCGCGACAACCGCTGGTGCCTGAGCAGGCGCGGGTTGCTGACCGGCGCGGGCGCCCTCGGCGCCGCCGGGCTGCTGAGCGCCTGCGGCGCCGGTGACAGCCCGACCGGCAGTCAGGCGGCCGCCAAGGCCGGCACCGTGCTGGCCCGCACCGGAGACGTGCCGGTCGGTGGCGGCACGGTCACCGAAGGTGTGCTGGTCGTCCAGCCCGAGGCCGGCAGCTTCAAGGCGTACGACGCGACCTGCCCACACCAGGGCGTCCGGGTCGCCGCACCCCGCGACGGCGTGGTCACCTGCCCCGCGCACAACTCCACCTTCTCGCCCAGCGACGGCTCCCGCCTGGGCGGCCCCGCCACCCGGGGCCTCACCGAAATCCCCGTCACAATCAACGGCGAAGAAATCCTCCGCGCCTGACAACCCCGCGGGGAGGGTTAGTTTTCCGCGAACTGGTACAGGACGAAGTCCTTGTCCGCGCCGCAGGCGATGACCGTGGTGTTCCACGAGCAGGACGCGCTGCGGACGTCCTGGAGCTCGCCCAGGTCGTCGTGCTCGCCGGACTCGGCCCACACCCCGGCCAGTACGCGGTTGTCCGCGACCATGTTGGGCGCCTTGGCGAAGACCAGCAGGTTGCCCGCGTCCAGCCGGACCGCCACACCGCCACGGTCCCGCAACACCGGCTTGCCGGCGGCGTCGAAGAGGGTGACGGTGGGCTCCGGGTACTCCCGCTGGGCAAGCAGCCGCTCGCCCAACGGGACCAGGCCCGTCACGCCCGGCGCGGGCCACCTGCGCGAGCGCTCGCCCTCGGTCGCGGCCACCACCTCAGTCTTCTCGACCTTGCTGTTCGGCACCTGCAACAGGCACGCCCGTCGCTCACCGCAGGCCACCAGCTCCGCCGGACGGTACTCGTCGTTGCCGGACCGGTGGAGAACCACCGGCTCCGCGTCGGAGCCCAGGTCGTACGCCAACAACTGGTACCCGCCCTCGTTGGCGGCCACGTACAGCCGATCCTCATGGGCAACCACCAGGTCGTCGAGGTCGGCGACGTTGCCCCACTGGCGCAGTACGGTGCCGGAAGCCATGTCGAGCAGACGCACCGACCGGTCCGCGCCCACCTGGACGAGTCGCCGCCCCTTGCTGGCCCACGGGTCGCGGGGCGTGCCGTCGAGGAAGGCCGGCCCAGCCGACGCCTCATCGCTGCCCACCGGCCGGACCACGGTGCGGCGGCCGTCGTACTGGTCGCGGGGGTTGGGCTGGGTCCACTCCGTCCCGCCGTCGCTCAGGCGCAGGCCGACCAGTTGGGCGGCGCCCCGGTCCACCAGCACCGCCGTGTCAGCGGCGAAGTAGACGTCGTCGTCACCGCGGATCGGGTGCTGCCAGCGTTGCGTGCCCGTGCGTCCGTCGAGCACGGCCAGCGGACGCAGGGTGCTGTCGCCCGATGCGTCGGCGACGACCGCGACGGCCCCCGGGATGGCCACCAGGCTCTCCCAGTCGTCGGCTCGCACGTCGGTCGCCTTACGCCACAGCTGTTTGCCGGTCCTGGTGTCGACGGCCACCACCTCCAGCCGGTCGTCCGGCAGTGGGTATCCGAGGTAGGCCCGGTCACCGAGCACCGCCGTCCACATGCTGGCGGGCCGCTCGGCGCCGGCCGCCGGCCGGGACAGCTCGCGCAACGACCGGAACTCCAGATCCGGGTAGCGGTCACGGGTGAGGTACAGCGTCGCGGCGGTAGCCACGCCGGCCAGAGCCAGCACCGCGCCGAGCACCACCCAGCGGGCCCGCCGCCAACGCGCCCCGCCGGCAGCCGGGGTCGGGGTGACGCCGGACCAGCCCGGCCCGGGCGGCCCCGCCGGCGGTGTCGACCCGGGCCAGGGCTGCGACGGTACGGTCGGCGCGACTGGTCCAACCCCGGCCGGTACGGTCGGCGCGACTGGTCCGGCCCAGGCCGGGGCGGTCGGCGCGGGTGGGCTCACGGGAGTCGGTGCGGGCGGGGCGATCGGCGGTCCGGCGTACGCCGGTGCGGGCAGCGGTCGACGCAGCGGCAGGTCGGTCAGCGCGCCCTCGGCCACCGGCAACTCCGGCTGGTCCAGCACCGTCGGGGCGATCCCCAACTCGGCGTGCAGCATCCGGGCCACCAGCGGGATCCGCGACGAGCCGCCGACGAGGAACAGCCCAGCGAGCTGGTCGGGGCTGAGCCCGGCGGCGGCGATCACCTCCCGGGCCCGGTCCACCGCGCGGCGCAGCAACGGTGTGGCCACCCGCTCGACGTCCGCCCGGGTCAGTTGAACCGTCTCGGCCATCCCGGGCACCGCGGCCGGCGCCACGGAGGACCGGGACAGCGTCTCCTTGGCACCTCGTACCTCGTCCCAGAGCCGGACCTGGTCGCGGCGCTGTGCCGGATCCGCCGGTCGGATCAGCCGGGCCCACTGCGCGGCGTGCCGCTCACCGACCAACTCGCCGACCCGCCGCACCAGCGCGGCGTCGAGATCCAGGCCGCCCAGGTCGGGCAGACCACCGTCGGCGACCACGCTGAATCCGGAGTCACCCCACGGGTCGGCACCCTCGTTGCGCAGCACCGCGACGTCGAGCGTCCCACCACCGAAGTCGAACACCGCGATCGCGCCGCCGACCGGCACCGGCCGGTGCAGCACCTGCGTGTAGTAGCGGGCGGCGGCGACCGGCTCCCGCAGCAGCCGGGTGCCCGGCGGCGTCGGCCCGGCGAGGGTGTGCTCGCCGATCTGCGGCCAGCCCGCCCGCAGCAGCGCGTCGGCGAGGACCTGCCGCCGCGTCGCATCCCAGGCCGCCGGGCAGGTGAGCACCGCCGGGGGCAGGAAGCCGACGGTGTCGACCGCGGCCCGCGCGACCGCCACGAGCAGCGCGGCGAGAAGGTCGGCCGGCAGGTACGAGCGGTCACCGAGCAGTACGGTCGGCTCGTCCACCCGACGTTTCGGGTTCGGCTCGAGCCGGGCCGGGTCCGCCTGCGCCAGCCGTCGGGCGTCCCAACCGGTGTGCAGGGTGCCGTTCGGGTCGGCGTAGACAGCGGAGGGGCTGACCGGCTGACCGTCCATCAGCAGTGGACGGGTCCGCCCGTCCGGCCAGCGCAGCACCGCCACCGTGTTCGACGTACCGAGGTCGACGCCGAGGGCGAAACCCTCGTGCTGGCCTGCCATCTACCCGATACCTCCGCCGCGACGAGGGAAACCCAGCCTCGCATCGTACGCAGGCCGCACCGCCCCGCTGATCACTCGGTCAGGCCACGCTCTCCGACGATCTCGCCGTCGCTGGTCTCCCCGGTCGGGCGGAACCCGAGCTTCAGGTAGAACCGCTCCGGACCGCCCGTCCCCTGTTCCCACGTCGTGTACACGCGGTCGCGCCCCCGTCGACGAGCCTCGTCGCAGATGGACTGGACGGCGAAGCGGCCGTACCCCTGGCCCTGGTGCTCGGCGGCGATGTTCAGCCGCCAGAGGCCCGAGCGCAGGTCGTCGGGTCGGTCCGGGTGCCACACGATGTCGAAGAAGCCCATCAGGAAACCGACGATCTCGTCACCCTCGACGATCAGGCGTGGCCAGGCGATCTCGGGCTGCGCGTACGCCTCCGCGAGGGACCAGGCGACGGGAGAGGCGAACTTCTCCTGCTCCGGCCGGACGGTCAGCCGGCACGCCGCCTCCACATTGTCCTGGCTGATCTTCACCAGACTCGGCATGGCGGCCACCCTAACAAGCCCCTGGCGCCGCCAGCGTCGACGATCCTGAGGCGTCGGCGTCGGGGAAGCGGTCGGAGAGGGCGTAGCGGAGCAGGACCACGTCGCCGATCTGGCGGGCCTCGGCCAGGCGGGCGCGATGACCCGGGTGCCAGGGGAAACGGCCCTCGCCGACGAAGCGGGGCGCCCGGCCGTCACCGACGAAGAACGGGGCGACCACCAGATGCAGCTCGTCGGCGAGGCCGGCGGTGAGGAACTGGGCGTGCATCGTCCCGCCGCCCTCCACCATCAGCCGTCGTACGCCCCGCGCGGCCAGGTCGGTCACCAGCCATCCGGGGTCGACCGGCTCGCCCGCGTCGATCACGGTGGCCAGCCGGCCGATGCGTTCCTGAGTCTTCTCCAGCGCGCCCGTGGCGCAGTAGACGAGCCTGGCCGGGTCGCCGGCCGTGAAGAACCGGGCGGTCGGGTCGAGGTCACCACGGGCGGTCAGGGTGACCTTGGCGGGCGAGGCGGGTCGGCCACTCGCCACCCGCTCGGCCCGGCGCTGCGGCGAGCGCACCAGCAGCCGGGGATCGTCGCGGCGGACGGTGCCGGCGCCGACCAGGATCGCGTCACAGCTGGCCCGGACCGCGTCGACCCGGTCCAGGTCGTCCTCGTTGGACAGCAGCAACCGTTCGTCGGAGGCGTCGTCGATGTACCCGTCGATGGAGGTGGCGCAACTCAGCAGCACGTACGGCCGCGTCGGCGCCGGCCAGCAGCTCACCGGGCGGCAGGCCGGTCAGGGGTACGACCCGACAGCGCCTCCGCTGCCTCGGTCTCCGCCGCCTTGGCCGCCTTCGCCGCCAGGTAGTCGGCGTTCGCCGGGGAGAGGAAGATGCTGGTGGGCACCCGTTCGGCGACGTCCACGCCCAGCCGGGTCAACTGCTCGGCCTTGTCCGGATTGCTGCTCAGCAGTCGGATCCGTGGCACGCCCAGCGTGGTCAGCATCTGCGCGGCGGCGGTGTAGTCCCGCTCGTCCTCGCCCCGACCCAGCGCGACGTTGGCCTGGTAGGTGTCCAGCCCGGCGTCCTGCAACGCGTACGCGTCGAGCTTGGCGTACAGGCCGATGCCACGGCCCTCCTGCCGCAGGTAGAGCAGGAACCCACCGGCCTCGGCGATCCGCTGCACCGCCTCGCGCAACTGCGGCCCGCAGTCACAGCGTTGGCTGCCGAACACGTCACCGGTCAGGCACTCGCTGTGCGGCCGGACCAGCGGGGGGTCGCCCCCGGCGGCGAGCCCGTCCAGTGCGCCCGCCCAGTCGCCGAGGCCGAAGGCGAGGTGCTCCCGACCGTCCACCAGACCCTTGAACGTGAACACCCGGACGGTCGTGTCGTAGCCGTCGGGAAACGCCAGCGGCACCGTGACCTGCGTACGGATCGTGGCGATCGGCAATGCTTCGGGCATGGGACTCCTTTGTCCGGCGCCACCGTCGCGCGGCGGCGCGTTCCGTCTCACAACCGACTCAACAATCGCCGCCGGAGGCGGCTTCCCGGGCGGCGACCGGAACCCGGGACCGCCGGGCCAGCAGCACAGCGGCACCGGGCAGGCTGGCCACCAACACCAGTGCACCGTAGACGGTGGCGGTGGCGACGCCCTGCGCCGCGCTGAGGCCGGCAGCGCCGAACGCCCACGCGGCCACCCCCTCGCGCGGTCCGAAGCCGGCGACGTTCAGCGGCAGGCCCATGGCGAGCAGGGCGAGCAGCGTCAACGGCAGCAGCCGCGACAGTGGGGCGTCCGATCCGGCGGTGCGCGCCGCCACCAGGAAGGTCGCCAGGTGACCGGCGACCATCACGGCGGAGGCGATCAGCACTCCGAACCAGGTGCGCCGGGCCAGTAGCCCGGACCGCACGTCCGCCACGGCGGTACGCAGCGCCTTCGCCCACCGCGAGGGGCCGGCGTTCGGCACCGCCCGTGCCAGCAGCACGGTGATCAACCCGCCCGCGACGAGGAGCGCGGCGGCGACCGGCAGGTACGCCCGCACCGGGGACGGGAAGGCCGCGAGCACCACCAGCGCGATACCCAGCAGGACCACCTGCCCGGCGACACGTTCCCAGACCACCGCGCGGATGCCCCGGCTGACGTCACCGGCGTCGCGGCCGTGGCGTACCGCCCGGTGCACGTCGCCGAGCATCCCGCCGGGCAGTGTGGCGTTGAGAAACACGGCCCGGTAGCAGTGCGCCACGGCGGTCGCCAGTGGCAGCCGCACGCCCAGGCCGCCGGCGACCAGACTCCACCGCCAGGCGGCGCAGACCGTGGTGAGCACTCCGATGAGCAGTGCCGCGGTCAGCGCCGGAGCGTCGATCAGTCGTACTCCGGCGAGGAACGGGCCGCTGCCCACCTGCCACAGCAGGACGGCGAGCAGACCCACCCCGCCGACCACTCGTGCCCAGGCCCAGAACATCGGCGCCGGTCCTCCCCTTGAAGATCGTCCACTTGCCCTAGTCCACGTACCCAGGTCGTGAACGGTTCATCCACCCGCGAGGAGGTCGCGGTGCTCGACCAGCACGGTGAGCCGGCCGGCCGCCGCGTCGGCGAGCCGGCGCTGGGCGTACGCCTGGGCGGGGCCGGCCAGGTCCGGGCGCTGCGCGCAGGCGGCGCCCAGCCAGCCCCGGAACCACTCGGCGGTCAGGTCGGCCTGCTCCGGGCCGAGGCGCCACGGGCTGGGCCGTTCCCGCACGTCGACGCCTCGCCGGACGAACGCGGCGGCGGTGGCGGCGACGGCGTCCGGGCCGAGCAACCGCCGGCCGTCGACGGTCCGCCGCTGGTGGTCGTTGAAAGCGGCCTCGACCTCCCCGTCCAGTGGATCCGCCGGGGTGAACCGGACCCGCCCGGTCACCGAGATCGCGAACAGGGTGGGCCGACCGACACAGGCAGCCACCACCCGGTCGACCTCCTCGGCGGTGAGCATGTCCAGCAGCGCGGACGCGGTGACCAGGGAGCCGCCGGCCAGGTCGGCGGCGCTCAGACGGGTGAGGTCGCCGCACCGGGTACTCACCGTGACCGGGGCACCGTCGGCGGCGGTCACCCCGGCCATGCCCTCGGCGGCTCTGGCCAGCAGGTCGGCGTCGCGGTCGTAGAGCACCCAGTGCTGCGGGCCGGACAGCCGGGGGGCAAGCCAGCGGCTCATCGAGCCGGTGCCGCTGCCCAGGTCGTGGATCACCGTCGGATACTCCCCGGTCAGCCGGGGGCGGACAGCGTTCAGCAGGTCCTCGTCACGGGCCGCCGCGTCGGCCGGCTCGCGCAGCCGCAACCAGTCGGCGAACGGCAGGGTCTCCTCGACGGTCATTCCGCCACCTCCTCGAGCACGGCGGCCAGCAGCGCGGTCGTCACCGGCCAGTCGGTCAGGGTGTCGCGCCGGGCGAGGGCCGCACGCCGCAGCCGGGCCCGCAGCTCGGCGTCGCCCAACCACCAGCTCAGCGCGCCGGCCAAGGCCGCCGGGTCGTCGGGCGGGACCAGCAGCCCCGGCAGGTCACCATCAGGGGTACGCCCCAGCGCCTCCGGTAGGCCGCCCACCTCGGTGCCCAGCACCGGCAGGCCGCGGGCCAGCGCCTCGGTGACGACCATGCCGTACGTTTCGCCCCGCGACGGCAGCACGAGCAGGTCGGCGGCGGCGTACGCGGCGTCCAACGCCTCCCCGGTCAACGGGCCGGCGAGCCGCACCCGGTCGGCGAGGCCCGCGCCGGCGAGCCGGTCGCGCAACCGCTGGACGAGATCCGGCTCCCGGGTCAGCGTGCCCGCGCAGACCAGCGTCCAGGGCACTCCGGCCAGGGCGGACAGCGCGTCGACCAGCACATCGTGCCCCTTGTGCCGGCTGACCGCCGCGACGCAGAGCAGCCGGTTGCCGTCGGCGGAGCCGGGTGCCAGCGGTGCCGGGCGTACCCCGGGAGGCGCGGCCCGGATCCGGTCGGCGAGCGCCGGGTGGCGGGCCACCAGTTGGCGACCGGTCCACACACTGCTGGTGACCACGGCCCGCGCGGTGGCCAGCGCCCGGGCCTCGGCCTCGTCGTCCAGCGGCATGTGCACCAGGACGACCAGGCGCAGCCGGCTGGCGTGCGGGGCGAGCAGGTCCGGCACGGTCGAGGCGATCAGACCGTCGAGCAGCACCACGGCGTCGTCCGGCGCGGCGGCCAGCAGCGCGGCCAACTCCGCCCGGTCGGCCCGGCCGGGGTGCGGCCACGCCCCGGGCACCGCGTGCTCGTGCACCACCCAGCCGCACTCGCCGAGCCCCGCGCAGATCCGCCGGTCATAGGTGTTGCCGCCGCTGGGCGCGACCGGGTCGTCGATGTCGCCGGGCAGGACGACGTGCACCGCACGGCGGTGCTGCCCGAGGACCGGGGCGACGCCGGGCCGGTCGAGCGGCGCCGACCCGCCCGCGTCGGTCACAGCGACCGTTCGTAGCTGGCCCACGCGACGTGCGACTCGTGCAGGGTGACGGTGATGCCAGCCAGCTCGCGCGCCCCGGCTCCCAGCTCACCGGCGTGTACCCGCTCAGCCAGCCGGTCGGCGACCGTACGGGCCAGCACCTCGGTGGTGGTGTTCACCCCGGCGAACGCGGGCTCGTCGTCGAGGTTGCGGTAGGACAGCTCACCGACCACGGCCCGCAGCTGCTCCGTGGCCAGGCCGATGTCGACCACAATGCCGTCGGCGTCCAGGTCGGCACGACGGAACGTCGCGTCCACCACGAACGTCGCGCCGTGCAGACGCTGGGCCGGGCCGAACACCTCGCCCCGGAAACTGTGGGCGATCATCATGTGATCCCGAACGGTCACGCTGAACACGGTCACTCCCCGTCGTCATAGGTGATGAGGTGGCAGAGCGCGGGCAGGTCACCCGTGCTCAGTCGGGCGAGCACGTCGGGCAGCTCGGCGAACCGGGACGCGCCGGTGATCAGCGCGTCGAAGGCCGGGTCGTCGAGCAGGTCCAGGGCGAGCGCCAGCCGGTCGGTGTAACTGCGCCGCCCCCGTCGGGCGGGTGCGACCATCCCGACCTGGCTGCTGCGTACGGTCAGTCGTCGCGAGTGGAACGCGCCGCCCAGCGACACCTGCACCGGGCGGTCGCCGTACCAGCTCAGCTCGATGACCGTGCCCTCCGGCGCGAGCAGGTCCACCGAGCGTTGCAGGCCGGCGCCGGTGGCGCTGGCATGCACGACCAGGTCCCGGTCACCGGTCGCGTCGGCCGGTTGGGCGAACCGGACACCGAGCGCCCCGGCCACCCCGGCCCGGCGGGTGTCAGTGTCGATCAGCTCCACGTCCACGCCCGGGAACCGGGCGAGCAGCGCCGCGACGCAGCAGCCCACCATGCCCGCGCCGACCACGCTGACCCGGTCGCCGACCAGCGGCGCCGCGTCCCAGAGCGCGTTCACCGCGGTCTCCACCGTGCCGGCCAGCACCGCGCGGGCGGGCGGCACCCCGTCGGGCACGGGCACCACGGCGGTGGCCGGCACGACGTACGCGCTCTGGTGCGGGTGCAGGCAGAACACCGTCCGCCCGAGCAGCTCCGGCGGGCCCTGCTCGACGACGCCGACGCTGAGGTAGCCGTACTTCACCGGGCCGGGGAAGTCACCCTCCTGAAACGGCGCGCGCATCGCGGCGTACTGGTCGGGGGGCACCCGGCCGGCGAAGACCAGCGTCTCGGTGCCCCGGCTGACCCCCGAGTAACAGGCTCGGACCAGCACTTCGTCCGGGCCCGGGGCGGGCAGCGACACCGGCCGGATCTCCGCCACGCCGGGCTCACGCACCCAGCAGGCGTACGCCTCGCGGATCACCGTCGCGCACCTCACCTTTGCTCCCGGCCGAACCGAACGGCCACGTTCTCCATGTTCCCTGTCAGGGTCGTCGATCATAAACACGGAGCTGCGGAGTCCACAGTTCGAAGCAGTCCGATGATCGGGCTGAGCGTGTGGCAGTCTGATCGCGTCGGCTACGCGTTCGCCACACTCGACGTGCGGCAGTAGTCGTACCGTCAGCCAAGACCTTGGTGGGCGGACCACAGCGCGCTGGCGCGGCTGGCGGCCTGGTCGACGAGGGCGGCCAGCTCGGGCCTGTCGGGCAGTGGGAACGAAACGTAGGTGCCGCGACCGCCAGCGGTTGGTCGGCCGTACGCCTTTGCCGCGAGGCGCCCGTCCGGGAGAAGCCGGACGTTGAGTGTGGTCAGCATGAACTCCTCACCGCGTCGTTCGTCGGTCCAGCGGAGCTCTTCCGGGATCGTGACGTTGATGGCCAAGGCGCTGACCTCGGGGAGGACGTCGCTGCTCATGGACGCATGTTCTCACGCGTGGACTGAAGTTGAGCTCGGTGTCATGCGCGTCGAAGATCCCCGACTACCCCTTGTCGGAGGCGGCGGGGCGGGCCCGGACGTGCAGCCGCTCCCCCTGCGGCCCGAAGAGGACAAGGGCCTCGGCGGTGCCGGGGCCAGGGTTGAGGACGCGGTGCGGGATCCGGGTGTCGAACTCGGCCACCTCGCCCGAGGTCAGCGTCAGGTCGTTCTCGCCGAGCAACAGGCGCAGCCGGCCGGAGAGCACGTAGAGCCACTCGTAACCCTCGTGGGTCTGCTGGGTCCGATCGCCGATGGGCGCGTCCGGCGGGAAGATCAGTTTGAAGGCCTGCATGCCGCCCGGTCGGCGGGTCAGCGGCAGAAACGTGATGCCGTGCATGACGATCGGTTTGGGGCGTACCCGTGGGTCGCCGGTGGCCGGCGCGTCCACCAGCTCGTCCAGTTGCACCTGGTAGGCCCGGGCCAGCGGGAGCAGCAGCTCCAGCGTGGGCTTGCGGGTGCCGGATTCCAGCCGGGACAGGGTGCTCACCGAGATGCCGGTCAGGTCGGCGAGCTGGGTGAGCGTGGTTCCTCGCTGGTGGCGCAGGGCGCGCAGCCGGGGGCCGACGGCCGCCAGCGCGGCAGTGTCCTCGTTTGCCATAACGGCAAGGATAGTTGCCGCCGGTCCGGCGACGGCGGATGGTGGGCTCAGCCGACAAATACAGGGAGATACCGGTGGACGAGACATACGACGTGGTGGTGGTGGGCGGCGGCGCCGCGGGGCTCAGCGGAGCCCTGGCGCTGACCCGGGCCCGACGGTCCGTGCTGGTGATCGACTCCGGTGAGCCGCGCAACGCGCCCGCCGACCAGGTGCACAACTACCTGGGCCGGGAGGGGACGCCGCCGGGCGAGCTGGTGGCGGCCGGGCGGGCAGAGGTTGCCGGGTACGGCGGGCAGTTCCGCACCGGGCGGGTGGAGGCCGCGACCCGCGACGACGACGGTTTCCGGCTCAGCCTCGACGACGGAGGTTCGGTGCGGGCCCGTCGGCTGCTGGTGGCCACCGGGCTGACCGACGAGCTGCCCGACGTGCCCGGGCTGGCACAACGGTGGGGCCGCGACGTGCTGCACTGCCCGTACTGCCACGGCTGGGAGGTCCGGGACCGTCGGATCGGCGTGCTGGCCACCGGGCCGCTGGCCGTGCACCAGGCCGAGATGTGGCGACAGTGGAGCTCCGACGTCTTGCTCCTGCTGCACGACGCCCCCGCACCGGACGAGGAGGTCGCCGAGCGGCTCGCCGCCCGGGGCATCGCCGTGGTGCCGGGTCCGGTCGCCGCGGTGGAGGTGACCGGGGACGCGCTGACCGGCGTACGCCTGGCCGACGGCCGGGTGGTGGCGCTGGACGCGGTCGTGGTGGCGACGCGGTTGACTCCCCGCGCCGACCTGCTGGTGGGGCTGGGTCTGGCCCCGGAGGAGGTGATGATGGGTGAGCACGTGATCGGTGCCCAGATCCCGGCCGACGCCACCGGGGCGACAACCGTCCCGGGTGTCTGGGTGGCCGGCAATGTCGCCGACCTGCGTGGCCAGGTCATCACGTCCGCCGCTGCCGGCCTGAACGCCGGGGCGGCGATCAACGCCGATCTCATCGCCGAGGAGACCCGCGACGCGGTGGCCGCGTACCGGCAGTTGGTGGCCACGACGTTCGAGGAGCCGGCGTGGGAGGAGCGTTATCAGTCCCGGCCGGCGGTGTGGAGTGGGCGGCCGAACCCGCAGTTGGTCGCCGAGGTCGCGGACCTGGCCCCTGGGCGCGCGCTGGACGTGGGTAGCGGCGAGGGCGCCGACGCGGTGTGGCTGGCCGAGCGCGGTTGGCGGGTGACGGCGGTGGACATCTCCGCCACCGCGCTGGGCCGGGCCTCGGAGCACGCCGACGCCGCTGGCGTCGGCGACCGGATCGAGTTCACGCACGCCGACCTGCGCGACAAGCCGCCCGCCGAGGAGGCGTACGACCTGGTGTCCGCGCAGTTCATGCACCTGCCCCCGGTGCAGCGGCAGGAGTTGTTCGCCCGGTTGGCCGCAGCGGTGGCACCGGGCGGTGTCCTGCTGATCGTCGGGCACCACCCGTCGGATCTGTGGACGTCGGCGCGCCGGATGCACATGCCGGACATGATGTACACCGCCGAGGACGTCGCCGCCGCCCTGGACCCGTCGCGCTGGGAGGTGCTGGCCGCCGAGGCCCGCCCCCGCCCGGCCACCGACCCGAACGACCAGGACATAACCCTCCACGACGCGGTCCTCCTGGCTCGCCGCCGCTAGTCGGCAACCCCGCGTCGATCATGGAGTGGTGGCGGGTGACAAAGGTGGCGGATCGCCAGCTTCCCGGCACCACAAGTCCATGATCGACGCGGGAAGGGGGCGACGTTGCGCGGTGGTGTGAAAGGTGGAGGGGCGGGACTTCGCATGGGGTCGGCTCGGCGGTAGCGTTGCGCCACACTGACGGCTCGCGCGGGGCAGGCGGCCGCCGACCCTGGCACCCCGATCATACGGAGGATGGTGCATGTCCATCGGCGCTGAGCCGCACGCAGTACGCGACGACGCGGCCTCGCGGCCGAGCTTCGAGCTCGCCCTGCGCGGCTACGACAAACGTCAGGTGGACCGGCACCTGGAGCAGCTCGACGGGCAGATCGCGATGCTGAGCCGGGAGCATGGGCAGTCCGCCGTACGGGTCCGTGAGCTGACCGCCGAGGTGCAGCGGCTGCGTGCCGAACTGGCCGACCTACAGGAGCAACCGGTGCAGGTGGACCGCGCCTCATTCCACGATCTGGGCCCGATGGTCGGCGAGATCATGGCGCTCGCCGAGAAGCAGGCCGGGATGATCACCGAGTCGGCCACCGACCGGGCGAACGAACTGCGCAGCGAGTCGGAGCGAATCCTCGCCGACACCCGAGAACGGGCCGCGCAGGCACGCCAGGACCTGGCGGAGGAGGTGGCGGCCCGGCGAGCCGAGCAGGAGCAGGCGTACGAGGAGCGGCGCGCCCTGGCCGAGGCCGAGTTGACCGCGATCCGCGAGCACGCGGAGCAGCTGCGCGCCGACGGTGAGGCCACGCACGAGCGCGCCCAGCACGAGGCGAAGCGGATCACCGAACAGAGCGCCCAGCAGCTCAACCAGACCCGGGTCGCCGCCGACGCGCTGATGAAGTCGGCCCGTACCCAGATCCAGCAGGAGCTCCAGTCCGCCCGCTCCAAGAACCAGCAGGAGATGGCCCAGTGGCAGGCCGCCGTGGAGCGGGAGGTCAACGAGCGGCGGACCGCCGCCGAGCAGGAGATCGCCGAGCAGCAGGCCGCCGCTGAGCAGGAGCTTGCCGAGCAGAGCAACGCGACCGAGCAGCAGATCGCCGCCCTGCTGGCCGAGGCGCAACAGCACGTGACCGAGCTGCGCAACCGCGCCGACGAGCAGGCCGCCAGCCACCAGGAGCAGCTCACCGCCCTGCAGCAGGAGATCGAGGAGCGCCAGGAGGAGGCCACCCAGCTGCACGCCGAGCTGGACACCGCCCGCGAGCAGCTCGCCGAGGTCCGCCAGGAGGGCGAGACGCTGGAGAACGAGCTGTCGCGGATGCAGCAGCGGCTGAGCGAGGTCCGCCGGGATCTGACCGCCGAGAGCGCCCGGCTGGACGAGGCCCGACGGGCCGGGGATTCCGCCGAGCGGCACGCCAAGGAGGTTCGTGCCCGGGTGCAACGGGAAGCGAAGCGGGTGGCCGACCTCGCCTCCGCCGCGGTCATGGCCGCGGCCGCCGGCGGTCCGGAGACCGCCGAATACCCGATGGTGGGTTCCCGTTCCAGCGCCGACCGGCACACCTTCGACCGGCAGACTATCGACCGGCACACCCTCGACCGGCCCGGAGCCGAGCGACCCGGCGACCGGAGCGTCGCTGAGCGACCCTCCACTGATCAGCCCGTGGCCGATCACGCCGGCAGTGACGATTCCGTGATCGACCACGCCGGCAGCGACCAGCTCGGTGATGAGCACCGTGGCGGACCGGCCATCGCGGACGTACCGGCGAACGTGTCCGCCGATCGGACAGCCGTCCCGGACGGGCCCACCGACGATGCCGAGCCGGTCGCCGAGCGGATCTTCACCCGACCTGACGCCCCAACGCCCGTGCCGTTCCTGGCCTTCGGGCAGCCGGTCAGCGAAAACGGCGCGTCCCGGCACTGACCTCAGCGGCGATATGTGGTGATCAATTGATCGAGGTAGGGGCGGTGGACGGCAGCCAGTCAGCGAGAACGGCCGTCCAGGACTGAGCTCCACGGCGGTAGCGAGGCGCTTCTGCCCGGATCCGGGGCGGCGGTCCCGTCGGAGCTGGCAGGCTGGGCTGGCCGCCGCCCATCAGCGGCGGCCTGCCGGCCCGGGCTGGCGACCGAGAGGAGCGCCCGGTGACCGACCGACCGGAGGAGTTCGACCTGCTCGTCGTGGGCGGCGGCAAGGCCGGAAAGACGTTGAGCATGGACGTGGCCCGGTCCGGGCAGCGGGTAGCCATGGTCGAACGCGGCATGATCGGCGGCAGCTGCATCAACGTCGCGTGCATCCCGACGAAGGCGCTGGTGACCAGCGCGCGGGCGGCACGTCACCTGCGTGGCGCCTCCGCGCTCGGCCTGGTGGTCGAGGGCGGCCGGGTCGACGTGGACCTGTTGCGCGCGCACAAGCAGGACGTCGTCGAGGGGATGGTGGCCGCCAACCGGCAGCAGTTCCTCGACTCCGGTCTGCACCTGGTGATCGGCCAGGCCCGGTTCGTCGGCCCTCGGACCGTGCGGGTGTCGCTCGCCGACGGCGGTGAGCGGCTGCTGCGCGGCGCCGACGTGGTGATCAACACGGGTACCCGCCCGCATCTGCCGTCGGTGCCCGGAATGGACCAGGCCGGGGTGCTGACCAGCGACACGCTGCTGCGCCTGGACCGGCTGCCGGCCCGGCTGGTGGTGCTCGGCGGCGGCGCCGTCGGGGTGGAGTTCGCGCAGATGTTCGCGTCGTTCGGCAGCACGGTGACGCTGATCGAGGGCGGCCCCCGGCTGCTCACCCGCGAGGATCCCGACGTGAGCGACGCGGTGACGCGCGTCTTCCTGGACGACGGCATCGACGTGCGCGTCGGCGTCACGGTCGCCCGCGTCGACCGTGACGCCGACGACACGATCCAGGTGACGCTGGACGACGGCAGCCTGGTGACCGGGGATGACGTGCTGGTGGCGGTCGGCCGGGAACCGGTCACCGACGGGCTGGGCCTGGACGCGGCCGGCGTCCGGCTCGACGACCGGGGCTTCGTGGTGGTCGACGAGCAGCTGCGTACCAGCGCCGAGCGGACCTGGGCGGCCGGGGACGTCGCCGGCAGCCCACAGTTCACCCACGTCTCGCTGGACGACTACCGGATCATCCGGGCGAATCTCGCGGGTGGGCAGCGCAGCACCGCCGACCGGCTGATCCCGTACACCGTGTTCACCACCCCGGAGCTGGCCCGCGTGGGGCTCACCGAGACCGAGGCGCGCCGCGCCGGGTATGACGTCCAGGTCGCCCACCTGCCGGTCGCCGCGATCCCCCGGGCGCGCACCCTGCGCCAGACCGAGGGCATGTGGAAGGCGGTCATCGACACCGGCACCGACCGGATCCTCGGCGCGGCGCTGCTCGGCGCCGAAGTCGGTGAGGTGATCACCTCGGTGCAACTGGCCATGCTCGCCGGAATGCCGTGGACCGCCCTACGGGACGCGGTCATCACCCACCCGACGATGGCCGAGGGCCTCAATCTGCTCTTCGCCTCGATCCAGTCCCGCCCGGTCCGCTGACGGTGACGCGGCCGGCTGGCGCGGAGGCGGCGATCTCGTCGCGTACCCGTTGTTGGAAGGCCCGGGCCTGGACCCCGGTGGGCGGCGGACCACCGTGTCGCGCGGCGACCGCGCGACGGATCACCTCGGCCCGGTCACCGGCGTCGATCAGCCGCTGACCGGCCGCCACCTTCGCGAGCCAGACGCCGTCGCGGTGACGCACCAGCGATCGGCAGGCGCCGAGCACCGCGTCCTCCGTACCGGGTGCGGGCTGGTCGTCCGGCGGTGTCGGCAGGGCCAGCCACCAGGACAGCGCCTCGATCAGCAGGCGGCGCAGGTCAGCCGGGGTGAGGTCGGCGAAGGCCTCCCCCGCTGGCGGCCCGAGCAGCGGCAGCCCACTCTGGTGCAGGATGCTGCGATCCAGCCCGTACCAGAACCGGCCGTCGGCGGCCGGCCGGTCGGCGGGGTCGAGGGTGCAGCGGAACGGCATGCCGGACCCGGTGTTCAGCTCGACCTCGAAACCAGGCTCCGGGGTGCCGGAGGCGGCCACCGCCCGTCGGTAGACGACCAACTCCAGCCCGCGCGCCGGGCAGGGCAACGCCTCGTGCCGCAGGCGTGCCACCAACGCCCGTTTGGCGGCCTCGGTGAGCGGCCCGGCGCTGACCAGCGCCACGTCCACGTCGCTGCGGCCGGCCTGGTACGCGCCGAGCCCCACCGACCCGGCCGCGTACGCGCCGACCAGATCGGCCCCGAGCACGTCCCGGGCGGCGTCGACCAGGTCATCGAGGTAGCGCTGAAGTTCGGAGTCCACGAGCCATCTTGACTCAAGGGCCGGGACCGGGCTGAACTACCCCGCGTAGAGCAACAGCAGACCAGCGACGGTGTACGCGACCATCAGCCCCAGCAGCGGGAGTTGGCCGGCCACCGCCCTGGCCCGGGGGAACAGGTACAGGGCGCGGTCGTGGGCGAGCAGCGTGCCGAGCAGGTGCCCGAGGATGATGACGGTGATCTGGAGGGTGGCCACCCCGGAGGGCGTGACCAGCCCGGTGTACGGCTCCCAGCCGGCGGTGCCGAGCCAGTTGGCACCGGTGCCCAGAGGGTCGGAGAGCAGCGCCACGGTGCGCTGACCTTCCAGGATCAGCAGCGAGTAGTAGTGCGCCACCACGTAGCCCACCGCGATCGGCACGATCGAGTGGGCGATCTCGCCCGGCACCCCTCGGGCGTCGGTCGGGTCGGCGCGGCCGATGCGGGCCGCGGCTCGGGTGGCGGCGAGGTACGCCACCGCGACGGCGGCGACGACGAGGATCAGCCCGACGCTGCCGGTGACCGCCGGGTGCAGGCCGTTCTCCTGACTGAAGCGCAGCCAGGCCGGCGCGTTGGAGAGGCTGTCGTACATGGTCGAGCCGAGCAGCACGGTCACCACGGCGACCAGCCCGGGGCGAGGTCGCAGCCCGGCGATCCCGTCGAGCGGGTTGCGCCACACCAGCACGCCATCCGTGGCCCGGCCGATCGGGGCGAGCTGACCGATCAGCGCGCTGTACACCTCGAACGGGTCGGCGCGGTCGAACCAGCCGGCGCCGAACACCGCCGCCCCCGCCAGCATGACCACCGCGTACGCGGCGAGCCAGGCGGTGATGACCGGCAGGGTGGCCCGGTCGGGTGCGACCAGTTCCAGCCAGACGAAGCCGAACAGGGTGACGGCGGCCGGCCACAAGCCCATGCCGGCCGGCAGCGCTCGGATTCCACGGTTCGGGTCGCGCCGCGCTGCCAGTGCGGCGAGCAGGTGCACGGTACGCAGCGGGTTGACTGTCCGCCAGACGGGGCCGAGCAGTAGCGACAGCGGCGCCAGCCCGACCCAGAGCAGCACGTACAGCGCGCCCGCCGTCGGGTTGTCCGCGGTGTCCGGCCCGCCCAGCAGACCCAGGCAGAACCAGGCGGCGGCGAGCAGGCCGAGCCCGCGCAGTGCCCGCCGGGATGTGGGCGCGTCGACGAGCCGGGTGAGCCATTGCGGCACCGGGCGGCCACCGGTGGCGTCCCGGTCGAGTCGGGGTTCGCGCCAGAGCAGGCCCAGCGCGAGGAACGTGACGACAAGGGTCAGTGCGGCGGCGATGACGAGCTGCGGCAGCGTGATCGGCAGGTCCTGGCGGCCACCGACGCCGTGTGCCAGCAGCGTGGGAGCGGCCGTCATGTCGCTCAGCGGACGACGAGCTGGAACAGCACCAGCTCGGTCTCGTGCGTCTCCACCTCGAACAGCCCGGTCTTGTCGGCCCGGAACTCCACCGAGCCGGGCGTGCCGGCCGGCAGTCGGGCGCCCAGGTCGTAGCCGTGCACGTGCAGCTCGTCCGCCACATCGGAGGTGACAGTGATCCGGACCAGCTCGCCCTTACCCACGGTCACCCGCCCGGTCGGTGGGTCGACCCGCCGCTTCGCGATCGTCACGGTGATCTGCCGGTCCGCGGCCGGGGTGCTGGCAATGGCGCTGGCGCTGGGGCTGGTCGTGGCGGCGCTTGGCGGCGCGGCGGACGTCGGTGGCGTTGAGGGGGTGGCCACGGAGGGGTCGTCGCCCTGCCCGCAACCCGTGAGGAGCAGCGCGGTGAGGACGCTGGCGGCGAGGGCGGCGGAGGTGCGGAAGGCGGGGGTACGGACGAACACGGGCGGACTCCGAACGACGCGAGGGGGACGGGGTGTCGAGTTGATCGTCGGGGTGAGAACTCTACGTCTTGTTCGGCAACGGGGAAATGACCATGATGAACGAATGCGATCGAGACTGGTCACTGCGCGTCACGTCCTGAGCCGCACGATGGCGGCGCTGGCCGCGACGCTGGTGGTGTCGCTGCTGCTGCCCGCCGCTCCGGCTTCCGCGCACGGCCAGTTGGCGACCTCCACGCCGCTGACCGGCACCGTTGTGCGCGAGCCACTGACGCAGGTGGCGTTGTACTTCACCGAGAAGCCGGCCTCCAACGCCCACTTCACCATCACCGGGCCGAATGGGTCGCGAGTGGACAGCGGCTGGTCGAACGGCGAGCCGAAGCGCCTGGACAAGCCGGTCCAGGAATATTTCATGGTCAACGGCGTGTTCGAGCCGCGGCTCTACCACACGGGCTTCCCGGCCATGGTGACCGTCGCGCACTGGCCGGCGAAGGGCCGCTACACGGCCAACTACCTCTCCGTCGCCTCCGACGGTGAGGCGGTACGCGGCACCGTCACCTTCGACTACCAGGGTGCGAGCACGGCGGCGCCGGCCGGCTGGACGGCGCCCACGGCCGGGCCGGAGCCGGCACTGCTCGCCCTGATGGAGGGCACGCCATCGGCGAACCCGGGTGCGGCCGGCAGTCCGGCGGCCGTTACCCCTGCCCCGGCGAACGATCCGGCCGGCGCCACCGAGAAGCAGCAGGACGGTGGGTTCCCGGCCTGGCTGGTGCCGGCCCTGATCGTCGCCGTGGTCGCCGCCATCGTGCTGGTGGCGGCCCGCCGTCGACCCGCCGCGCGCTCGGCCTCGACCCCGAGCCGCCGGCCCGCCAGTTCGACACGCAAGGCCGGCGCTCCGGCCCGCAAGGCCGCCAATCGGGCCGGCGGTCCGGCCCGGCGCGGGCGGCGCTAGGCCGCCGTACCCGGCATTCTTCGCGTACCGCCATGAACTTTCGCACGAACATTGAGAACTTTTGATGTATCGACGCGAAGCCATGGACAGTCCCATCGAAACGCCTTAATGTCTCGACCCATCAACCCGGTGTTTCCGCATCGTCACTCGTCGGCGTCGAGGACGTTTCGGAGCCGGGCCGGCGGCCACCCCCACCACTGATCCACAGGCCGTCGGACACTCCGCTCTCTCCTGGAGGAACGATGGGCACACGCCTGCTACGCCGACTCCGCAGTCCTGTCCTGGGTGCGCTGACACTCGTCCTCGCCGCCGGCCTCTGGGCCGTCCCGGCTACCGCAGCCCCCGCCCAGGAACCGGGTGTCACGCTGCGCGTCTTCGACGTGCAGGTGCCGCTCTCCGAGATCTGCACCCTCAAGCCCGCACAGACCCCGAACGTGGACAGGCTGATGTCCACGATCAACTGGACGTCGACCGCCGACTTCGGCTTCGACAACAACTTCGTCTCGCAGGTGCTCGGCAACATCACCACCACCCAGGCCGGCAGCTACACGTTCCGGCTCAGCAGCGACGACGGATCCAAGCTGTCGATCGGCAACACCGTGGTGATCAACCACGACGGCCTGCACGGCGCAACCCCGCCGAAGGAGGGCACCGTCACCCTCGCCGCCGGGCTGCACCCCCTGCGCATCGACCACTTCGAGCGCGACGGCGGGCAGCAGATCACCCTGGAATGGAAGACCCCCGGGTCGTCGTCCTTCGTGGTCGTGCCGAACTCGGCGCTGAGCACCGACGCCGGCGTGGTCCGGGTGACCGCACCGGGCCGCAAGGAGTGCCTGGGGATCACCGACTCCCCCGGTGACGGCCTGCCGCTGACCGCTGTGCACCCCGGCTACACGCTGACCAACCTGCGGCCCTCCGGCTTCCAGCCCAAGGTCACCGGCATGGACTGGCTGACCGACGGCCGGCTGGTCATCTCCACCTGGGGTGGCAGCGACCAGTCCGGCACCTCGCAGGACGGCGAGGTCTGGATCATGAGCAACACCGGCGGCACGACCGGGCCGGGCACCGTGACCACCAAGAAGATCGCCGGCGGCCTCAAGGAGCCGATGGGGCTCAAGGTCGTCGACGGGGTCGTCTACGTCTCGGAGAAGCAGCGGCTGACCCGGCTGGTGGACACGACCGGCGACGAGGTGGCCGACCAGCTCCAGACGGTCGCCACCTGGCCGTACGGCGGGAACTTCCACGAGTTCGCGTTCGGCCTGCTCTACCAGGGAGGCTTCTTCTACCTGAACCTGTCGGTGTCGATCAACTCCGGCGGCGCGACCACCAACCCGCAGCCCGCCGCCAATCGGGGCACCACCCTCAAGGTCAACAAGGACACCGGCGCGGTCAGCTACGTCGCCGGCGGTTTGCGCACCCCGCACGGCATCGGATGGGGCCCGGAGGGTGGCATCTTCGTCACCGACAACCAGGGCGGCTGGCTGCCCTCGTCGAAGCTGGTGCACATCAAGCAGGGCCGGTTCTTCAACCACTTCACGAACCCGGCCGGCCCGTTCGACACCAACCCGGTCACCCCGCCGGTGCTCTGGATGCCACAGAACGAGATCGCCAACTCGCCCAGTACGCCGCTGTACCTGACCAGCGGTCGATACGCCGGCCAGTTCGTCATCGGCGACGTGACGTACGGCGGCCTTCAACGGGCCTCGGTGGAGAAGGTCAACGGCGAGTACCAGGGCGCGCTGTTCCGGCTCACCCAGGGCCTGGAGGCGGGCGTCTCCGAGGTCAACCTCGGCCCGGACGGCGCCATCTACGTCGGTGGGCTCGGCGCGGGCGGCAACTGGGGCCAGACCGGCAAGCTGTCGTACGGCCTGCAGAAGCTCACCCCGAACAGCACCACCGCGTTCGAGATGCTCGCCATGCGGGCCACCACGGCCGGCTTCGAGGTGGAGTACACCCAGCCCGTCTCGACCGACACCGCCGCCGACCTGGCCGCGCACTACAAGATCAAGCAGTGGCGGTACCAGGCGACGGCAAGCTACGGCGGCCCGAAGATCGACGAGGAGACGCTGACCGTCACCTCGGCCACCCTCTCGGCGGACGGGAAGAAGGTCACCCTCGCGGTGGCCGGTCGCAAGGCCGGGCGGGTCGTCCACCTGCGCTCGCCTCGCCCGTTCACCTCCACCAGCGGCCAGTCACTGTGGAGCACCGAGGCGTGGTACACGCTCAACTCGATCCCGGGCAGTCCCCCACCGCCGGCTGGAGGGACCATCACCGGGGTGGGCGGCAAGTGCCTGGACGTCGACAACGCCGGCACCGCGGACGGCACGAAGATCCAGCTCTGGAACTGCAACGGCACCGGAGCGCAACTGTGGACCCGGGTCGGCGAGACGTACCGGGTGCTGGGCAAGTGCCTGGATGTGGACAACGGCGGCACCGCCAACGGCACGAAGGTTCAGCTCTGGACCTGCAACGGCACCGGCGCACAGGTATGGCAGCCGCAAGCCGATGGGTCGATCCGCAATCCGCAGTCCGGCAAGGTCCTGGAGGCCGCAGGCGGTAGCACCGCGGACGGCACACAGATCCAGCTCGGCACGTACGCGGGCGGCGCCCACCAGAAGTGGGTGGTCAGTAGTGGGGTAACCGGCTGACGGTGGGTGAGGGGCGTGGTCTGGCCGCTGGTCAGGCCACGCCCGGTCGCTCAGCGGAAGAGCACCGGTCGATTCGCCCGGGCGCCGACCAGCTGACCCCGGATGTTGATGTCCTCGATCGTGTCCGTCACCAGCACACCCCGGGTGGTCAGGTCGGTCATCACCCCGTTGCGCCAGAGAAACGGGTGCCACTGAGAGGTGGTGGTGCTGAGGCCCACCACCACGCCCCGGTCGTTGATGGCGGTGGCTCGGCTCCAGCTTCCACCGAGGGTGCCCAGGTCGGTCAGCGTCCCGTTCTGCCAGCGGAACGCCCGTCCGTCAGCCGAGCCCACCACCTGACCCCGGTTGTTGACCCCGAGGGCCTCGCCGCCGATCTGGGTGAACACCCCGTCGCGCAACCGGCCGCCGACGCAGGTGCACGGGTAGTCCTGCGGTGGCACGTTGAACCCGCCCACGACGTCGCCTGAGTTGTTGAAGTCGCTGGTGAACTCGTAGAAGTACTCCCGACCCAGGTCGGTGAAGACGCCGTTGCGCCACAGGAAGCGGTGCGGCATGTCGCCACCCGGTTCGCTGGTGCCGAGCACCTGCCGCCGGTCGTTGACGCCGATCGCCACGCTGTTCTCCCCGCCCAGGGTGCCCAGGTCGAGAAGGTGGCCGTCGCGCCAGAGCACCGCACGAGTCAGGTAATCCGTGCCGAAGGAAGTGATGGCCACGTCGCCGAACTCGTTGACGTCCACGGCGGTGGAATCCGTGTCGCCCGGCAGCACGCCGAGGTCGGTGATGACGCCGTGGCGCCAGAGCACGGCGTGCCGGGCGCCGCTGGCGACGGTGCTCCACCCGACGATGTCGCCGCGGTCGTTCATCGCCGTCGCGGCGCCGTCGCCCCCGCTCAGGGTGCCGAGGTCGATGACCCGGTAGGTGTGCGGGGACGCGGCGGCGGGAGCGGGGGCAAGGGTGGTCAGCGCGACGACGGTCGCCGCCGCAGCGGTCAGCAGGGTGCGCGGGGACACCATGGGCATCAAGGGGGCGCTCCTCGGCTCGGAGCGGCGGAGGCCCGGCGAGTAGGCGCGACCAGGCACCACCACTGCGCGTTCGATCGGTAACGCACAGTAGACGTGGTGCCGCGACGGCGCGCCAGGGACCGAACGGTCATCGATGCCTGGGCGTCCGCCGGTGAAATTGTCGGTCAGGGGCCGTGCGGCAGCGGCTGGGCCAACGCCCGCAGATCCGCCGGGAGTTGGGCCAGCGCGTCCTCGAACTCCCGATGCCCGACCACCCGGTGCATCGTCTGGAGGACGGCCCGGATGCCCCGCTCGGCGGTGGGCCGGTCGATCCCGGCGCGGTCGGCCACCCGACGCAGGAACTCGTCGTAGCCGAACGCTTCCGGCGGCTCGGCGGCCTTGACCAGCAGCGGGCTCAGCTCGTCGGCCAGGTGGGGGGCCAACGCGCCCGCCTCACCGCCGCTGAGCCGCTCGGTGAGAGTCCGCAGAACGGCCTCGGTCAGTGGGCGCGCCTGCTCCGGCGGGACGCCCGCCCGCGCCGCAACCTTGTCGACGAACGTCAGCTCGGCCATGCCCCCGCCCTTCGTTCCGGAAACGCGTGGCTACCCGTGCCCACCGGCAGCAAACCCGGCAGCCGGAGCGCGATGGTTCTGTTGGTTGCTCCGCGCCACGCTGTCCCCTTCTCGTACGGTGAGGTCGGACCGGGAACCCGGCCGCTGCCCGGCGGCGGTCCGTGCCGCAGGAGGAACAGATGGCGGTCGACCTGCCCTACGTGATCGATCGGTACTTCCGGGCCATCAACGACCAGGACCTGGATGCCTTCGTCGCCTGCTTCTCGGACACCGCGAGCGTTGCCGACGAGGACCGGCTGTACGACGGACGGGCCTCCATCCGCGCCTGGCGGCAGAAGACGATGGATGCCTACGCGTACACGTCCGAGCCGGTACGTGTCACGCCGCAGGCGGGCGACTCATACCTGGTCCTCACCCGGGTGTCCGGCGACTTTCCCGGTAGCCCGGTCGAACTGCGGTACCGGTTCACACTGCGCGACGACCTGATCGGTGCCCTGGACATCCGTCCGTAGGGCCGGGCTGATCGACCCCCGAACGGACGAGACAGCCAAGGGGCCGGCGGGTGACATGATGTCGCGAAACCAGCTGGCGCTAGGAGAAGGGTTGTTGCTGCCCGATGGCGCACTTGGAGGCTCGCACGTCCGCGGCACCCGGACGGGTCGTGGTGACGATGACCGGCGACCCGCGACCGGCGGGCTGATGCCAGCCGAGCGACGGGAGACCGTGACCGAGCAGCGCGTCTCCGCCCGCCTCGCGGACACCATGGCGTACGAGGTGGCGACCGATGTGCGAGTGCTACGCGCGTTCGTCAGCGCCGGGGCGCTGGCCCGGGGCTTGCCACCCGAGCGCGTGGAGCTGCTGACGCTGGCGGTCAGCGAGCTGGCCACCAACACCTTGCAGCACACCACCGACGGCGGCCGGGTCCGACTCTGGGCCGAACCGGGCCAGCTGTTCTGCGACGTCGTCGACCATGGGCCGACGCGGGTGTTCGGCCGGGGCATGCCGGCCGCTGACGCGCTGCGGGGTCGAGGGCTGGCAATCGTGGAGCAGGTCTGCGACGAGGTCGCCGTGCTCACCGGCCCCGATGGGACCGTCGTACGGATCCGCCTGAGTCTGTGAACCGGGCGGCGATCCACACCCGCTCGGGCCACCTTGGCTGCCACAATGCGGACAGCCCGGGCCGACGGTGACACCGGGTTGGCCCCGATCGGGAGGACGGCACGATGCCGGACAGCGCACGCGAGGCAGAGCTGCTCGATGCCGAGCGCACCCTGCAGGCCGCCCAGCGGGCCGGCGACGTCGCCGCCCTCGACCAGTTGCTCGTCGACCAGCTGATCGCCATCGGCCCGGACGGCCGTACGTACACCAAGCAGGATGACCTGGCCGCGTACCGGGACCGCCGGTCGGTGGTGGAGGAGTTGGTCGAGGAGGAGCTTGACCTGCTCGTCGTCGGGTCGACCGGAGTGACGTTCTTCCTTGGCCGGGTGGCTGGCGTGTTCGAGGGGGCACCGGTCGCCGCGCGCCTGCGCTACACCCGGACCTGGGTCCACGACGACCTGCACGGCTGGCGGGTCATCGCGGCACACATCAGCCCGGTCTGACCGGCCCACCGGTTGTCTGCGGATCCGCCAGCCGTGCCGCCACCACCAGGTCGTTGAGCTGAGCCGACCCGGCCGGTTGCTCGGGCAGCCGGGTGTCGTGTTGCGCTGGTCGAGCCGCGACAGCAACTCGGCGAGGTCGCGTTCGGCGTCTCCTCAGCTCACAACGGCGTCGACCGGGCCGATGCGCAGGGTGCCGTCGTTGAGGGGCGTGCAGCGGATGCCACCCGTGGTGCGCAGCGCCTTCCACGCCCCCGGGCCGACGGTGACGTCCATCCAGGCGCAGGGCCGGGCCGCCCGGTTGACCCGCAGGCTGACCGGCCCGTCTCCGGAGTCCAGGACCAGCACCCGGCCGATCAGTTCGTCCACGGCGATCCCCGTGGTGAGGATGTTGCGCCGGACCTCCGCCAGGCCGACGCCGACCGGCAATGACTCCCGGGCGATGACCGTGACGCTGGCGTCGCGGTGCGCCTCCTGGCCGAAGTACCGGTCGCCGACGATGCCGAGGCCGGCCCGGATCTGGACCATCTCGACCAGCTCACCGGGCGGGGCGGGCGCCGGACCATCGGCGGGCCGGCCCAGGAAGCGGTGCACGGGCGAGGCCAACAACTCGACGATCTGCGGCATGGCAGGGATTCTACGAACCGGACCTGGTCCTGCGGGCCAGGTCGCCGGACCGGGCCGCCGGGTGGCGGCGGGACCGGTGCCCAGTTCGACGTCCCGACACGAAAACGATCACCTTGGCGACGCTGAGGGTGGTCAGGTACGCATCTGGGTACCGGTGCTCATTCCGCTTCTGGTGCCACGCCGGGCATGATCACCGGATGACGGCGATGAGGGGTACGCGCGCACTGCTCGGTGTTCTGTTCCTGGCGGCTGCCACGGTCGGGGTGTGGTTGCTCTGGCTGGGCTGGGACACCGAGTACACGGTCGATGCCGAGACCGGCAACACCAGCGGCCCTTACGAGCCCTGGCAGGTGATCGGTTGCGTGCTGACGCTCGTGCTGCTGGCCGCCCTCGCCGGTACGCGACTCAGCCCGTGGTTGGTGGGGGCGGTGATGGCGGTGGCCTTCACGGCGGCCTGGACGTGGCAGGCGGCGTCCAGTGACGACAGCGGGCTGTGGGCTGTCGGGGCGGTGCTGGTGCTGATCGGGATGGCGATCGGCAGCACCCTGGTGAGCCTCGCGGCGCGGCGGCTCAGCCGTCGTCCGGCCGGCCGCCGCGGCTAGGGCCTGCCCGGCGGATCATGCCGGACAGACCCGTGGTCCCGAGGAGGCTCAGCGCTTGAGCGTGAAGGTGAAGTCGCTGGAAAGCTTGCCGCTGAGCCGGACTGCCGAAACGAGTTTCCCCTCCGCGATCAGTCTGTCGACCTCGGCCCGCGAAAGACCGCAACCTTCAGCGATCAGTCGCACCGGCCGGACAGGGATCCGCGCCGCGAAGCGGACCGAGACGTCGATCATCTCGCGGTGCAGGTGATCGGTTCCGCCGGTGTCGAGGCGCCAGGCATTGCGCCAGTCAAGGGCGATGTGATTACGGTGCTGCACGACCGGATCCTGGAGCAGCTCAGCTGTCAGGCCGGGGTCGTTGTCATGCAACCGGTCCAGCAGCTCAGGTCGTATGGAGCGCACAGTCATCCGCTCCAGGACCGTGATCTTTGCGGTTTCCCCGCAAGCGATACAGAGCGCGAGGAGCCAGGCGTCGATGAGCTTGTGGTTTGCGTTGACGCGAAATTTACCGCTTGCCCGGAAGCGCTCGGATGCGCACGCGTGGCAACGGCGGCGAAGGAGTGGCAGGCAGGTGGGCACGACCGCCCAGATTTTGAGCACAGAAGTACACCGGTTTCAGTGAGAAGTCCGCAGCAAAAGGAGCGCGGCGCGCATGGCGCGACGCGCGACAAATCAGCGCTCGGGAGGTCTCACAGGGTGTACAACGGGACACCTTTGACTAGACGACGTGGTTCGGCGGCACCGTAAGGGCACGCGGCGGCGCTGCGCCACTGGTTTTCGAGCGCCTCACCGCCACGTTCCATCCGGCTGATATCCGACCTTGCGCTGCGCGTGCTGGAGAGGAGGATGTTGGCATGGCGTCGCGGACTGCGGGCCACCTGACCGGCGCGACGCCGGTGTTGACCGCCCACGCGGTGCGCCGGGCGTTCGGGCCGACGGTCGTGCCGGCCGGGGTCGACCTGACCATCGCGCGAGGCGAGGTGGTGACCCTGCTGGGCGGCATCGCCGCGGACCTGCCCGTCGACCTGGCCCCCACCCGTACGCCGGACGACCCGGCCTTCGGCGCGCTGCGCCGGCACCTACTCCACCGACTCGGCGTTCCCACCACCTGACGAGCGGAGACCCGATGACCCGCTGGACTCCCGATCCCACCTTCTACCCCTCCCCCCGAGAGGCGGCGACCGCGCCGGCGGAGAAGCTCGCCTACGTGGCGGCCTTCGACCGTACGGCCAGCCGCCCGGACGCCATCGTGGTGCTGGACACCGACCCCGACTCCCCCGACTACGGCACAGTCGTCGGTTGGACCGACCTGCCGCACCTCGGCGACGAGCTGCACCACTTCGGTTGGAACGCGTGCAGCAGCGCACTCTGCCCGACCGCTCCACACCCGCACGTCGAGCGGCGGTACCTGATCGTGCCGGGTCTGCGTTCGTCGCGGATCCACGTCATCGACACCCA
The DNA here is from genome assembly GCF_040607415.1 of Micromonospora sp. NPDC005291. NCBI lineage: Bacteria > Bacillati > Actinomycetota > Actinomycetes > Micromonosporales > Micromonosporaceae > Micromonospora > Micromonospora sp. NPDC005291. Next base: position 37,950 of record NZ_JBEXGR010000006.1, on the reverse strand, counting down.
ACCCGACCCGCGCCAGCCACAGGTCATCAAGGTGATAGGGCCGGAGGAGCTGGCGAAGCGAGCCGGTTACTCCCGTCCGCACACCGTGCACTGTGGCCCGGACGGCATCTACCTCTCCGCCCTCGGTGGCGCCGACGGCGCGGAGGGCCCGGGAGGAATCGCCATCCTCGACCACACCACCTTCGAGGTACGCGGGGCGTGGGAGGCCGACCGGGGCCCACAGTTCCTGGCGTACGACGTGTGGTGGCACCTCACTCAGGACGTGCTGGTGACCAGCGAGTGGGGCACTCCGTCGATGATCGAGGACGGCATCATCGGTGAGTTGCTGCTGGGCCGGCGGTACGGCCACGCCATCCACTTCTGGGACCTGGCGAAACGTCGACACGTGCAGCGGGTCGACCTGGGCGACCAGTACCAGATGCCGCTGGAGCTACGCCCGGCGCACGACCCGACGAAGTCGTACGGGTTCGTCGGGGTGGTGATCAGCGTCGAGGACCTGTCCGCCTCGGTCTGGCTGTGGCACCGCGACGGTGATGCCTGGGCGGTCACCAAGGTGATCGACATCCCGGCCGAACCGGCGGACCCGGCGGACCTGCCCGACCTGCTCAAGCCGTTCGGAGCGGTGCCGCCGCTGGTGACCGACATCGACCTGTCGGTCGACGACCGGTTCCTCTACGTCTCCTGCTGGGGCACCGGGGAGCTACGCCAGTACGACGTCAGTGACCCGCTGCACCCCGTGCAGACGGGCTCGGTGCACCTCGGCGGGATCGTCCGCCGCACGGCACACCCGTCCGCGCCCGACGAGGCGTTGGCCGGCGGACCGCAGATGGTGGAGGTCAGCCGGGACGGCCGGCGGGTCTACGTCAGCAACTCCCTCTACGGCGCCTGGGACGACCAGTTCTACCCCGACGGGGTGGGCGCCTGGCTGGCCAAGCTCGACGTCGATGTCGACGCGGGCGGGCTCACCCCGGACTCGAGGTTCTTCCCGCACGGGGACGAGTTCCGGGGGCTGCGGGTGCACCAGACCCGGCTGCAGGGCGGGGACGCGTCCTCCGACTCGTACTGCTTTCCGTGACCGTCACGACCTGGGCGACGCTCGCCGCGCTCGGCGCGTTCCACGGCCTGAACCCGGCGATGGGCTGGCTGTTCGCGGTGGCCCGCGGCCTGCAGGAGCGCAGTCGGGCGGTCCTGCTGCGTTCGCTGCTGCCGATCGCGGCGGGGCATCTCGCCTCGGTGGGGATCGTCGCCGCACTGGTGACCGCGACCCGGTCGGTGACGGCGAGCAGCGCCCTGGCGGTGGTCGGCGGGGTGCTGCTGGTCGCCTTCGGGCTGTGGCGGCTGCTCTCCGAGCGGCACTTCCGCTGGGCGGGGATGCGGCTGTCCGCGGCGCAACTCGCGGGCTGGTCGTTCCTCATGTCGTCGGCGCACGGCGCGGGGCTGATGCTGCTGCCGCTGCTGGTCGCCGAGCCGGTGCCCGGGGGCCACTCCGGGCACCTGGCCGCCGCACCGGTGGGTGCGCTGCCGGGTCTCGCCGCGGCCGGGGTGCACACCGTGGCCATGCTCGGCACGGCCCTGGCCATCGCGATGCTGGTCTACCAGGTGCTCGGGGTCGGGGTGCTACGTCGGGCGTGGTTCAACGTCGATCGGCTCTGGGCCGGCGTGCTGGTCGCGGCCGGGCTGGTGACACTGATCCGGGCCTGACCGTCCATCGACGCGCCATAGTGGATGGACGGTATGTGTGATCTCATGACGCCATGATCACCCCGACTCCCCTCATGCGCCTGGTGGCCGGCGTGTGGGGGTTCAAGACCCTCGCGGTCGGCGTCGAGCTCGGCCTGTTCACCCGGCTGGCCGGCGGGCGGACGATGACCGTCGAGGAGGCCGCCGTCGAGTTCGGGCTGGCCGACCGGCCCGCTGACCTGCTGCTGGCCGCGAGTGCCTCGCTCGGCCTGCTGGAGAAGGCCGGCGACGGATACCGCAACTCCGAGTTGGCCGAACAGTTCCTGGTCGAGGGGAGCCCGTACTACTTCGGGGCCCAGGTCCGCTACTCCGACCTGCGCACCTACCTGCCCTGGCACCGCATCGGCGAGGCTCTACGCACCGACCGGCCGCTGACCTGGGACCCGCAGGCCCAGCAGTCGATGTTCGACACCGCCGACCCGGACATGCTGGCCCAGTTCTGGGACGCCATGTACTCCACGTCCAGCTTCACCGCCAGCGCCTTGGCCGACGCATACGACTTCTCCGCGCATCGCCGGTTGCTCGACGTAGGCGGCGGGGCCGGCGCGTTCCCGATCGAGCTCTGCCGTCGCCTGCCCGATCTGCGGGCGACCGTCCTGGACCTCCCGCACGTCTGCGTCCGGGCACAGGAGCGGATCGCGGAGGCCGGCCTGACCGGGCGGATCGACGCGGTGGGCGGCGACTTCCTCGCCGACCCGGCGTTGCCGGACGGGCATGACGTCATCCTGCTGAGCATGATCCTGCACGACTGGGACGAGCCGACGAACCGGGCGCTGCTGGCCCGCTGCCACGCGGCGTTGCCGCCCGGTGGGGCGATCGTCGTCTGCGAGCTGCTGCTCAACGACGAGCGCACCGGGCCGCCCGAGGCGGCGCTGATGGGCATGAACATGCTGGTGGAGACCGAGGGCGGCCGGAACTACTCGGGCGCCGAGTACGCAGCCTGGCTCACCGACGCCGGCTTCGTCGACGTCCGCACGGTGCCGTTCGACGCTCCCGGCGCCAACGGTGCGGTCGTGGCCCGCCGGCCCTGACCGCCGACGACACCCGGCCCAGGAAGGGCCGGGTGTCGCAGCGTCCTCGCAACGCTGGTGTCCGATCGGCTACCGGTCCGGGTCAGGCGCGAGCCTTGGCCGGCTGCTTCATGAAGTCCATGATCGCCTTGTTGACCTCGTCGGCGTGCGTCCACGGGATACCGTGGGGCGCGCCCTTGAGCGTGATGAGCTGACCGGTTGGCATCATCGGCCCGAGCCGCTGACCGGTCACCGGGTACGGCAGCACCCGGTCCTGGTCACCCTGCACGATCAACACCGGGATGTCGATCTTCGGCAGGTCCGGGCGGAAGTCTTCCTGCCAGGCGTTCACACTGTCGTGGGTGGCCTTACCGGAGGCCATCGCGCCGATCTGCCAGTGCGCCCGGTACGCCTCCTCGCTGACCCGCTTGCCCATGTTCTGATCCGGGTTGAAGAACGCGTCGCAGAACGACGTCAGGTAGGCGAAGCGGTCCTTGATGATGGCGTCCTGGAAGCCCTTGAACAGGCTCGTGTCGACGCCCTCCGGGTTGTCCTTGGCCTTCGCCAGCATCGGTTGCAGCGGGCTGAGCAGCACGGCTCGGCTGACCCGTCGCGAGCCGTAGTTGGCCAGGTAGCGGACCACCTCGCCGGTGCCCATCGAGTGACCGATCAGGGTCACCTCGTTCAGGTCCAGCTCGGTCATCAGCACGTCCAGGTCGGCCGCGAACGTGTTGTAGTCGTACCCGAAGGCCGGCTGGGCGGAGTTGCCGTTACCGCGCCGGTCGTAGGTGATCGTCCGGTATCCGGCGTTGAGCAGCGCGGTGGTCTCCTTCTCCCAGGTCGCGCCGTTGAACGGGAAACCGTGGATCAGCACCACCGGCTTACCGGAACCGTGATCCTCGTAGTACAGGTCGACGGGCGCGGAGTTTTCCGTTCCCACGGTGATGAAAGGCATGTCGTCTCCTGCTCCGGTCTCGGGCTGTCGGACGTCAGCGCGCTTTCCCGCCCGGTCGACGGATATGCGGACCACCGGAAGCACCTCCGGGGCCAGCTCACCCATCGACATCTATCAACCCCATCGGTACGCTCGCCGGTAGAAAGTTTCGGCGTACGGGAGGTGGGCATGCCTCGACGAATGCACGCGAGGGTCGCCGCGTTGGCCATCGGAGCAGCCACGGTCGCGCTGGGCGCCACGCCGGCCCACGCCGACCCGGTGGTGCCACGGCACGCCATCGTGGTCTGCCAGAGCGCCAGCTTCTACGCGAACTACGACTCCGCTCGCGGGCCTACCGGCCTCAAACGCACTCTGACCTACGGCAACAAGATCGGCCACACCCCGGGCGCGCACCCGGTCTACAACGGGTGGGCGGCCTCGTTCGACTTCGGCCCCAACGACTGGGGCTACCTGCGCGCCGAGTGCATCGGCGGGTACGACTCATGGTGACCCGACGGCGCACCCGGGCAATCGCCGGCCTGCTCGCCGGGATCGTCGCCGCGACAGTCGCCCTGCCAGCCCCCGCCCGGGCCGCCAACGGCACGATCGGCCAACGGGAGACGGTGTGCGCAAGTGATCTGTTCGTCCGCACCCAGCCCAACGGCGCCTGGATGGGCACCCTCTACCAGGGTCAGACGTTCCTGGTCGAGGGTCCCCGCAGCGGCGGCTACGTCTACGGCTTCGCCTACGGGCACATCAACCGGCGCGGCTGGGTGCAGGACGGCTGGTTCTGCTGACCGTGCCCGCTGGCGGGACAGGGGTGTCCTAATCGGGCCGGGACGGCCTAACCTCGGGTGGTGAGCCTTCCGCCCCGACTGCGGGCTGTCAGCGACCTGCACGTCGGGCACCCACAGAACCGCGCGTTCGTCCAGGAGCTACACCCGGACAACGACGGCGACTGGCTGCTCGTCGCCGGGGATGTCGCCGACCGGTTCGCCGACATCGAGTGGGCGCTCGGGCTGCTGAGCAGTCGGTTCGCACGCGTCGTCTGGGCGCCGGGCAACCACGAGCTGTGGACGCCACCCGGCGACCCGGTCACGTTGCGCGGCGAGGAGCGCTACCGCGAGCTGGTCCGGCTGTGCCGGCGGTTGGGGGTCGTCACCCCGGAGGATCCGTACCCGGTGTGGGACGGCGACGGCGGGCCCGCCCTGATCGCCCCGCTCTTCGTGCTCTACGACTACACGTTCCGGGTCCCGGAGGCGCGCACCCGGCAGGAGTCGCTCGACCTGGCGTACGCGGCCGGGGTGGTGTGCACGGACGAGGCGCTGCTGCACCCCGACCCCCACCCGAGCCGGGAGGCGTGGTGCGCGGCCCGGGTGGCCGAGACCGAACGCCGGCTGGCCGAGCGCGATCCGGCGCTGCCGACCGTGCTGGTCAACCACTACCCGCTGGTGCGGGCACCCACCGACGTCCTGCGGTACCCGCTGTTCGCCCAGTGGTGCGGCACCGTGCGCACCAGCGACTGGCACCTGCGTTTCGGTGCGGCCACCGTGGTGTACGGACACCTGCACATCCCCCGCACCACATTCCACGACGGGGTGCGTTTCGAGGAGGTCTCCCTCGGCTATCCACGCGAGTGGAGGCGGCGTGGGCCGGTGCCCCGCCCGATCCGCACCATCCGCCCAGCCGACGACGTACACCGCCGGCTCTCCCATCAGCCGCCGGTCAGCGGGTGAGGCCGACCAACGTGGCCAGCCGCGCCACGCCGGCCGGCGCCGGCTGAGCGCGCGCAACGTCGGCGATCACGGTACGCGCCAACGGCCGACACCGAACCTCAGCCGGCGCGACACTGTCCGCGTCAACCAGCGCGCGGGCCGCCCCACGCAGATCACCTACCTGGAGGTACGCCCGAGCGACGTCGACCAGGTACGCACCCCGATACTCGGCCGGTAGTCGCCGCCACCCCTCCCGCCGCACCACTGTCGAGTGCCTTCGTAGCGCCTCGGCGGCGTCACCCCGTTGCGCCGCCACCAGCACCCGCGCCAGCTCAACGGCGATCAGCCCCTCGTAGCCAGCCGACCTGCAAGGTGACTGACCCGCGTCTAAGCGATCCATATTGCGCGAGCCAGCTTCCGCTGCACCACCCGCAGGAGCTTGATCGTCTCCTCATCGGAGATGCCAGTGGTGATCGACCAGTCGCAGCCAGAACCGAGTACGTCGCTTGCGAAGACGATCTCAAGGGACAGCAGCGCCTTTCGCCACTGCGAACTCGTCAGCGGCCCTCCGGAATCCAGCACCTCCCGCAGTCTGCGTCCCTCGCCTTGCCACAGGTCCTCCTTGTTGTCGAAACCCATAGCCCGGGCGAGATCATCCGTTGGACTCGCGGGTCCGCCCCACTCACCAAGCCCGCGGCGCAACAGGAATCGCTCGTCCGAGGTGAGGTCGACCGCTACAACGTCAGAGGCGCTCATGACCACGATCTTGACCTACAGCCCCTCCCGAGGTTCACCCCGGCAGGGCAAATTCAGGAACCGCCCCGCATCGTGACCGGCGCAACCGTCACCCCACCAGCCGTCGCTACCACCTTGGAGCCTGGTCCCGATCATTTCGAAGTGGCACTCCCCGGCCGAGGTCGCAGCGATCCTCGGCTACGGCTTGGCGTCCGTCCCGATCGTCACCAAGTTCGTCACCCACCCGGGTTGCAAGATCCTTCGTCAGTCATCCTGGGTGACGGTGAAGGGCGCGTAACCCTCCCCCACCTCCGTCACGTCAAGGTCGCTGAAGACGAGAGTGATGGCGTGAGCGTTCGTCGCGAACCGGACCTCGTGAAAGGGAATGCCGATCTTGTCGGCCCACGACCGCGCACGTTCGGAGTCGGCCACTACCTTCGCACCTGGATAGAGCGGCTGCCAGCGCACTGCCCACACGAAGCCGTCCAGCTCAGGACCGGTCTCCCTGTCGGTCAGTCGCTCGTCGAGTGAGCAACGCCAGGTATCGGGACTCACCGCCGTTTGCACCTCGGCGGCGACGCAGTACTTGAAGAGGTAGCGGAGGTGGACGGGCGGGATGCCGGTACGCGGGTCTGTGGTGACGTAGACGATGACTTCGTAGTCGCGAATGTAGTCGGTGTACCCGTGGTACACGATCGCGCCGTCGAAGATGTCGTCCAACGCCTGGCTGAGCTGCGCGATCTCCACGCCCCGTTTTACCACCCGCCGGAATCCTGGTCCTGGCGGGGCGGTCGCGCACTCTTAGTTTAGAAATCGGATTGATCTACACGTCGGGAGGCCGTACTGGCTGGCTGAGCAACACGGAACGTCGGAGTTGACGCCATCGACGTACGGGGGCGTTGTCCGGTGTTGACCGCCGTATCGGGCACGAGACGGGCAGGGCCGTATTCATGGGCGAGGCGAGCGGACCCATCGACATCGACATCGACATCGACATCGACGAGCCTAAGATCAGCGGTTGGGTCAACATGTCCGGGGGAAGTCCGGCGTCTTTGCTCACTCCTCAGGCTTACCGCTCGCAGGTCCGGTGTAGCTCTGGGCGAGAAGGTGACCCTCAAGGACGGTGTACAGGGCGCTGCTTTCGTCCACGTAGAGGCGCCGCTCCCCGCCGCCGGCCTTGGCGGCAACGTAGTGGATGCGGCCAGACTCGCCGCTCTGACGCCATGCCCTAAGGATGACGCGGTCAGGGATATGAGGCATGGCACTCCTCCTTGCGCTACGAGGTTCGCCTTCTATCCCAGGGGTCCAGCGAGGCGGTGTCAACCACCCGCACGCCGGGAGATCAGGGCCAGGATGACGTGGACCTTGGCGAGGCGCGGGTTGCGCCTCCGTCGCTATGGGTGGCCGCCGGTCGGCGTCCGGCGGCCGCCCCACGCTCGGTCAGCTGGCGTAGACCTCCAGGGTCGACAACTGCCCAGCCGGCCAGCCGGTGTTGCCGGTGACGGTGATCCGCACGTAGCGGGCCTGCGCGGCGGTGAACGTGAGCGTCACCTGGTTGCCGGTCGCCGGGTCGAAGGTCCGCTGTGCCGATCCGACCAGCGTGCTGAAGCTGCCCCCGTCGACGCTGCCCTGCACGGATAGGGTCTGCGTCCGACTCCCCCAGGCCGATGACGGAGGCAGCTTCAGCACCACCCGTCCGACCGTGCGCGAGGCACCAAGGTCGACCTGGACCCACTGCGGGAACGCGCTGTTGGCGCTCTCCCAGTAGCTGTTCGGGTCACCGTCGACCGCGTTGCCCGATGCGTAGCTCTGGACGTGGCTGCTCTCGCTGGTGGGCCGACCCCGGGCGAGGTCCGCGGTGGCCGGGGCGTCCGTGGTGGCGGTGACCGCGTTGGACGCGCTGGAGGTGTTGCCGGCGGCGTCGCGGGCGGTGACCGTGAAGGTGTACGCGGTGGACGGGCTGAGCCCGCTCACGGTCGCCGTGGTGCCCGTGACGGTGGCGACCACTGTGCCGCCCTGGCGTACCTGGTAACCGGTCACTCCGGTGTCGTCGGTGGAGGCCGTCCAGGACAGGGACACGCTGGTCGACGTCCTGCCGGTCACCGTGAGGCCGCTCGGGGCGGTCGGCGGGTTGTCCGGTGCGGTGGTCCCGGCGTACACCTCGACCTGGGCGAGTTGCGCGGCCGGCCAGCCGGTGTTGCCGCCGATGCTGAGGCGGACGTAGCGGGCCGTGGTGGTCGGCAGCGTGCGGGTGATGGTGTTGCCGGTGGCCGGGTCGAAGGCGAATCCGGCGGCCGGGCTGATGGTGTTGAAGCTGCCGCCGTCGACGCTGCCCTGCACGGTGATCGTCTGGGTACGCGCGCCCCAGCCGGCGGGGACCCGCAGCACGAGTCGGTTGATCTGGTGGCTGGCGCCGAGGTCGACCTGCCACCACTGGGGGAACGCGCCGTTGGCGCTCTCCCAGTAGCTGCCGACGTTCGAGTCCACCGCGTTGCCCGACGGGAACCCGCCGCCCTGGCTGCTCGCCGAGGTGGGTCGACCGGCGGCCAGGTTGCCGCCGGTCGGGGGCGGGGTGCCAACCGTCGGTGGCGTCGGGCGTACGGCGGTGAGGGCGAGCTGCCCCTTGAGCATCCGGCCGCCGTCGGCGGTGATCCGCAGGTAGTAGTCGGAGGAGCAGGCGACACCGTCCTCGTCCAACGCACGGATGTTCGCGCCGGCCGGGGTGGTGGCCTGGGTCTCGGACGTCTTGGCGATCTGGTTGCCCTCGTTGTACTCGTCGTACATGGACACGTACAGGCCCTGGGAGCCGAGCCGGACCATGTTGTAGATGTGCCGCCAGTAGAAGTCGCCGTGCTTGCGGTGCCCTCCGGCGAGGTCGCCAGGCATTATGCAGGGCAGGTAGTCGATGCCGCGTGCCGCGCAGTCGGCCATGTCACCGACGTTGACGTTGTTGTAGTAGGAGTCCAGCTCCTCCACGGTCCTGGCCCGGTAGACCATCCACGGCGAGATCGCGTTGAACGCGTGGTAGACGTCGAGGAAGCCGGGGCGGGAGTCCTCGATGCCCTGCCGCCACCAGGTGGGCACGCCACCGATGACGTAACAGCCCTGGGCCTTGAACCAGTTGATGACCTCCAGGCAGGGCCCGGGGGTGAAGGGCCGGCTCGGCTCGCTGAAGCCGAAACCCCAGATGCAGACGACCGGTTTGCCGTTCTGCCGGGCGTACGCGGAGGACGCGGTGTGCGCCGCCATCTTCGTGTTCCAGTCGGTCTTGATCTCCGACTGGAAGGTCAGCCAGTCGGTGACGTCGTACATGATGTAGAACTTGCGGTTGTAACGCTCGGCGGCGGAGCGCACCTTCTGTGCCATCGCGTCGCGGGTCGGGCCCTCGTCGCCCATCGGGTTGAACCGTTGCAGCGCGGCGGTGTCGCAGCCGTACTCCTGCATCCACCGGAAGTGGGTGTCCACCGTCTGCTGGTCGTAGGAGGAGAAGAGGGTGGCCGGCGAGCCGTTGCCCAGGTTGGGGTACGCGGTGGGATAGGTGCGCGTGTACTCGCGCATGTCCGGCCAGGACACGATTGTGGTGTTGGCCGGTGAGGGCGGCTGGAACCGGTCGCGGCCCCAGTGCCACCACCCGCCGATCGGAGCCCCGTCGCCGGGGGCGCTGAACCAGCCCTGGTAGCCGACCGTCACCTTGCCGACCACGTCCCCAGGGGGACTGGCGGCGTGTGCGGGGCTGGCCACGGTGGTGAGCAGCTCGGTGGTGGAGGTGGCGGCGAGGGCGGACCCCGCCAGCACCGATGTGACGAACCTGCGGCGGGAGACCGCCATGACGACCACTCCTTCGGGACGGAAGGCATTGACGGTCATCGTGGCAGCAGCGAATGCCGACTCGCAAGAGTTCGACTAATCAATGGAATAAATTGTCAAGCTGCCGAAAAGATGGGTGTGGGCGTCGACCTTGACGAAACCGGACGGGGCCGGAGCCTTGTGGCTCCGGCCCCGTCGGTACGCCCGAGATCGCTACGGAGTCGGGTACTGCGTGAGGTAGACCGGCACCCCGACCTTGGTCATGTCAGCCGCGTCGCCGACGCCGTTGACCACGTGGTCGATCGTGCCGGCGCTGAGGTTGACGGTCATGATGTGGTGCAGCTTCACGCCCGGCCTGTTCGGGACCTCGAAGCCGTTCTCCGTGTGGATGGACGGGTTGTTCTGGTTGAAGACGTAGACACCGCCGCCGTACAGGGTGTGGTGGCGCACCCGGTCGCCCACCTTGTAGCCGGCCCAGCCCTCGACCTTGCCGTTCATCCAGTCGGCCTGCGTCGGCGGGTCGTACGGCAACTCGTTCTGGTAGAGGATCGTGGTGCCGTGCTCGCCGTTCCAGACCGTGTTGTAGCGCTGGAAGTGCTCGACGAACAGGCCGGTGGCGGTCACGTGGTCGCCGTTGATGACGGCGCCGTAGCGACCGGTGTTGGTGCGCCAGCGGTCGGTGTCACCGTTGACGCCCTCGGTGAAGCCCTCGACGCCGTGGTCGCCGCGCCACACCCAGGTGTGGTCGATGAGCACGTTGTCGCTGTTGACCTCCAGCGCGGTGTTCGTCCGGCCGATGTGCGGGCCGCCGACCCGGAAGTACACGTCGGACAGAGTGGTCGGGTTGGCCGCGCTGCTGGCGTTGTGCCCGTGCTGCCGCCCCACCCGCAGCAGGACCGGCGACTCGACGGTGCCGGCGTCGATCGTGACGCCGGCGACGACCACGCCGGGGACACCGGCGACGTCCAGCGGGATGGCGCCGTTCACCGCGGTGAGAGTGGCGTGCCCGATGCCGAGCACCACCGTGTTGGGGCGGCGGATCTCGATGCTGCGCGCGATGTCGTACGTGCCGGGGGTGAGCAGCAGGTGCTTGCCTCGCGCGAGTTGGCTGTTGATGACGCGCACCGAGTCGGACGGCTTCGCGATGAAGAAGTCGCCGATCCCGATGGTCCGCCCCGGCGTCATGCCGTCGGCCCAGGAGACGCCCCGGCTGTCACGTTGCGCCGCGGGCACCCGCACGTTGTAGCGGCCCTTGCCGTCGACGTACAGGTACGGCTTCTCCCGGCTCAGCGGGGTGGTCTCCAGGGTGGTGTACGGCGGGTCGGGGAAGGTGGCGTCGTCCGGCGCGCCCTCGACCCCCGCGAACACCTGGTTCCACACGGCGTTGGACCAGCCCGCGACCTCGCTGTTGCGGGTCAGCCACTGCTGCTGGGATCCGTTGGTGGTGGCCGGCAGCCGGGAGTCGGCGATGAAGCCGCCGCTGGCGAACTGGGGGCCGGCGGTGCAGTAGTCCATCAGCGACAGGCCGCCGCCGTTGATGTTCAGCCGGCGCATCGACACCGCCTGGGACACCGCCCAGAAGTTCGCCGTCGACCGACAGCCGTCCTGGCCTGCCGCGTTGATGGTGAGCGAGAGGTTGGACAGGGTGCGCCAGAAGTTGACCAGCGCGATGCAGTTGCCGGTCCCGCCGTCGGCCAGGCAGCGGTTGTAGACCTCGAGCTTGCCGTTGACGCTGACGTCGGTGGGCGAGGCGCCCAGACCGGACACCTCGGTGTAGTAGCCGACCTTGGCCTGCAACGGCTGCTCGGCCGTGCCGTACGTGCCCGGCTTGAACAGGTAGGCGTGCCGCTCGGTGCCCATCTCGTTGTCGACCTGCCGGGCGTGCGCCGCGTCGAGGGTCTGCTGGATCTCGCTGATCGGCATGCCCGGGTCGAAGATCGTGACGTTGGGTCCGAAGTCCGGGGCCCCATGCGTCGGCCGACCGGCGCTGGCGGCGGTGCTGGTCATCGTGACGGCGGTGGTCAGCACCAGAGCGAGAATGAGGGTGCGGCCGGATCGCCGGCGCACCTGTCGGGGCTGGGTTGTCATGCGGTTAGTCCTCTCCGGGCCGGATCGTGCTCCCGGCACAGCTGGGGCGTGAGAGCGCTCTCTGATCCCTCCGACCGGTGGTTGGGGCCGGTCGAAGGGGTTGGCATGTTTCTACCTGGTAAATCGGCCGCACGCTATGACCGGGGACGGCGAACTTCACGGCCGGCGGGCGGGAATGGACGGTCGGCCGTCCAGGACCTCGTCGATCGGAGCCAGCCAGCCGGTGCCTCGGCGCGCTCACGGTCGACTTCAGGTCACCGCCGCGCCGCTAGGATGACCGCCGTGCAGTTCGGGGTGCTCGGGCCGCTCGCCGTCACCACGGACGCCGGCGAGCCGGTGGTGGTGCCCGGCACGAAGGTACGGGCGTTGCTGGCCGACCTGCTGACCAACCGCAACCAGGTGGTCTCGGCTGACCGCCTCATCGACGATCTGTGGGGTGAGGACTCCCCCGCCAACCCCGCCGGCGCCCTGCAGGTGCGGGTGTCCCAGTTGCGCAAGGCACTCAACGACGCCGAGTCCGGCGCCCGCGAGCTGGTCGAGTCGCGGCCACCCGGCTACCTGCTGCGGGCCGACGCGGTCGACGCCGACCGGTTCGCCGAACTGGCCCGCTGCACCGACGTCGAGCGACTGACCGAGGCCCTCGCGTTGTGGCGCGGCGAGACGTACGCCGACGTGGCTGACGCCGAGTTCGTCCGGGCGGAGGCGACCCGCCTCGGCGAGCAGCGCCTTGCCGTGCACGAACGGCTGGCCGAGGCACGGCTGGCCCGGGGTGAGCACGATCTGGTCGCCGCCGACCTGGCCGAACTGGTCGCCCGGCATCCGCTGCGCGAAGGGCTGCGGGCAGTGCAGCTCCGCGCGCTGTACGCGGCAGGCCGCCAGTCCGAGGCGCTGGACAGCTACGCCGACCTGCGTGACCGGCTCGCCGATGAGCTGGGCCTCGACCCCGGCCCGGAGCTGGTCGCCCTGCAGCGCAGGATCCTCGAACAGGACGCCGGCCTCAGCGCGTCGCCCAAGGGCGCGATCATCCGCAACGGCCTGCCGGCACAGCTCGACGAGCTGGTCGGGCGAGCTGAGGCGCTGGCCGAGCTGCGGGCGCTGCTGCCCCGGCAGCGGCTGGTCACGCTGGTCGGGCCGGGTGGCGTCGGCAAGACCCGGCTGGCCACCGAGACGGCCCGTACGCAGTCCTTTCCGGACGGCGTTCAGCTGGTCGAGTTGGCCCCGCTGCCGACCGGCGACGCACGCGTCGCCGAGCAGGTGCTCGGCGCACTGGGCACCTACGAGGCTGCCGGCACGAGTCTGTCCCCCGCCGACCGGGTGGTCACGGCCCTGCGGCACCGGCATCTGCTGCTCGTGCTGGACAACTGCGAACACGTGATCGAGCCGGTCGCCGAGCTGGTCGCCCGGCTGCTGCGGGATGCGCCCGGGGTGAGCGTGCTGGCCACCAGCAGGGAGCCGCTCGGGCTGACCGGTGAACTGCTCTGGCAGGTACCCCCACTGCCCGTGCCGGACGACGGTGACCTGGACGCGGTCCGGCGCTCGGCGGCGGCCCGGTTGTTCGCCGCCCGCGCCGCCGCGCAGCAGCGCGGTTTCCGCCTCGACGCGCGGACCGCACCCGCGGTGGCCCAGCTCTGCCGCCGCCTCGACGGCCTGCCGCTGGCGTTGGAACTGGCCGCGACCCGGGTTCGCGCCCTGGGCCTGCGGGGAGTGGTGGACCGCCTCGACGACCGGTTCCGGCTGCTCACCACCTCACAACGGGACGTGCCAGCCCGGCAGCGCACGCTGACCGCGGTGATCGGCTGGAGTTGGGACCTGCTGGACGAGACCGACCGGGCAGTGCTCGCCCGACTGGCGGTGTTCCGGGACGGCTGCACCCCGGAGGCCGCCGAGCACGTCTGCCGCACCGACCTGGACACCCTCGCTCGGCTGGTGGACCGGTCGCTGGTGGTGCTCGACGACTCCGGCGCCGGGCCGCGCTACCGGCTGCTCGAATCGGTCGCCGCGTTCTGCCTGGACCGCCTGACCGACGCCGACGACGTACGCACACGGCACGCCGCCTACTACACCGAGCTGGCCGAACGCGCCGACCCCGGGCTGCGCGGGGCAGACCAGCATCGGTGGCTGGCACAACTGGACGCCGAGACGGCAAACCTGCGATCGGCCCTGTCGCACGGTGGCGGGTTGCGCTTGGCGGTCGCCCTGAGCTGGTACTGGCACCTGCGCGGCCGGCTCACCGAGGCACGGCGAGCCCTGGCCGTGCCCGGTGATCCGGAGCAGGAGACCCGCGCGGCCCCCTGGCGGATCGGCTTCGCCCTGTCGCAGGGCGAGGCGGTCGCACCCGACGACGTACGCGCCGCGGTGGCCGCCGCCCCGGACGGCCACGCCGCCTGGTTCGCGGCCAACGCGGTGATCGAGCACGGCGACCTGGCCCTGGCGTCGGAGCTGCTGCCCACCGCCGTCGTCGACCCGTGGACCGAAGCCGCGGTGCTCACCTCCCTGGCCCACATCGCACACGCCAACGGTGACCAGGCCACCCTGGAGCGCACCGCGACGCGCAGCGCCGCGCTGTTCGCCGACATCGGCGACCGGTGGGGCCGGCTTCGGGCGACCGAGTGGGTGGGTGGGCTGGCCGACATGCGCGGTGAACACGAGCGCGCCGCCGCCCTGCACCAGGAGGGGCTGCGCTGGGCCGAGGAGCTGGCGCTGTGGCCGCAGGTCTGCAGCAAACTGTCGTGGCTGGCCTGGCTCGCCGTGCAGACCCGCGACTACGCGCAGGGCCGGGAGCTGGCCGAGCGCGCCTACGGCCTGGCGGTGGAGCAGGGCGCCCCCAGTGCGCTGGTCTTCGCGGAGATGAGCCTCGGTATGGCCGCCCGCCGCGACGGCAAGCTCGACGTGGCCGTCGCCCACCTCACCCACCTCGCCGAACAGGGCCGCGGCGAGACACAGCCCGCGCTCTACCTGCCGATGATCCTGGTCGAGCTGGGCTACGCGGTCGAGCAGGGCGGCGACCCGGATGCCGCGTTGGCCCTGCACATCGAGGCGTTCGACGCCGCGGAGGCGATGGCGACCCCACGGGACGCGATCAACCCCCTGGAGGGGATGGCGGCGGCGGTGCGCTCCCCGGAGGTCGCCGCCCGGCTGCTGGGCACGGCGGCCGCCGCCCGGGTCGCCGCACAGGCCCCGGCCGCCCCGGCGGAACGCGACGACATTGACCGGGTGGCCGGACGCGTGCTGGCCGCCCTGGGGCGGGAGCACTTCGACGCGCTGGTCGCCGAGGGCGCGAAGCTGAGCCCGGGCGAGGCCCGGGCCCAGCTCTGATCGGTGGTCAGCCGGCCGTCTTCGGCCGGTACGAGGCGATGATCACGCCGTTCTTGTGCACCCGGGTGTCGATCAGCTCGAACGAGGCCTTGACGTCCGTCAGCGGCGTGGTCAGGCTGGCGCCGCCCTCCAGCACGGGGTGGATCCAGAACCGGACCTCGTCCACCAGGCCCGCCCGGACCAGCTGCGCGGTGACCGAGCCGTAGCCGTACTGGATGATGTCCTTGCCCTCCTGGGCCTTGAGCTTGGTGACCGCCTCGACCAGGTCGCCCTGGAGCACCTCCGTGTTGTTCCAGGTGGGGTTGGTCAGGGTGGTCGAGGCGACGTACTTCTTGACGTTGTTGAAGTACGCCGCGCCGGTGCTCGGGTCGCTCTCGTCCATGCTCGGCCAGGCGACCGACATGCCGTCGTAGGTGGCCCGACCCATCAGCATCGCGTCGGCGTCGTCCGTCTGTGAGCCGGCGAGGGCGGCGGCCTCCTCCTCGAAGTACGGCCCGGTCCACATGGGGTTCTCGATGACGCCGTCGAGGGTGATATAGGTCGAGTTGATGAGCTTGCGCATCGGGATCTCCTGGGTGTCGGTCGTGTTCTCCGGTGACATCCAGGACTCTGCCAACTCCCGCTTACGATTCGCTTCAGATGCCCTTACGCGTCCGCAACCGGGTCGGACAGCGGGATGGGCAGTGCCTGCGCGTCCGCCGTGCCGCCTCCGGTCGAGTGCGCCGGCGCGGGGCGTTCGCCGGTACGACTGTGCAACCGTCCGCGCCCCGCCGGCCCTGCACGCCGGGTCACCTCGACGGTCACCATCCGCACTGGCAGTGGCGGCGCGGTTAAACGCCCGACGCCCCACCGCACCCAGATCGGAATCCGACCGGCGTCCGCCTCCGCGCGTAGTTTCTGCACCGTCCGGGCCCGGTCGGTGTGGTCGACCTCCACCACCACCGGCGGGCCGTCGGGGCGGGCACACGCCACGTCGAGGACCGAGTGCCGCTGCGCCAGCGGCGGTGGCAACGGCAGCACGCTGGGCGCGCGCCGGTAGACCCGCCAGCCCTGGGCCTCGGCCCACCGCACCACCGAGTCGATCACCCGCGCGGTGACCTCGTCGGTGTCCAGGTCGACGAAGGTCAGGTCGGCCAGCCAGCGACCCAGCTCGGCGGCCAACCGCTCCCCCTGTGCCGTGACCTCCACCGGCGCAGGATATCGCCTCAGCCGAAAGGGCTCGCGGTCACGGCGAGGTGCCGGGTGAGCCAGGCGGTGGTGGCCGTACGAGCCGCCTCCTGGTTGGCGCGCGCCAGGAAGTCGTGCCCCTCGCCCACGAGCACCAGGTGTCCGTGGGGCACGTCCCGGGCCGCAGCGCCTGCGCCACCTGCGTCGACTCGCCGGCCGGCACGTTGGTGGCGTTGGCGCCGTGGATGAGCAGCACCGGCACGTCGAGCCGGTCGATGTGGGTCAGTGGCGCTGGCCGGGCCGGGCGACGCGGCTGTCGACCAGGAAGTCGGCGCAGGCCGCCACGTCGGCGATCGCGCCGTACCGGCCGGCGAGGGTGTCGGCGGCGACGAAGGATCGGCCGAACCCGGACGATCCCCGTACGTTGGGCGCGAAGACCGCGACACCCTGCGCGACGAGGGCCTGGAACAGCGGGTTGCAACCGGGACGCTCCTGCGCCTCCGGGCCACCGTGCGTGAGGCGCACGGCGGGGCTCGGCGGATCTTCGCGCATGTTGCATCTCGACCACCGGCGCCAGCGTCACGCTGATCGCCCCGCCCCCGCCCCCGCCGCGGTCCAAAGCGATATACCTCAGGGGCATTTATATGACTCACAGGCATAACGCCTACCGACGCGTTGCCCCTGCGAGGGCTGCCCGTGCGTGATCGACACGAGATCGGCGATGTCGGGGCATCCCGCCGACCTAGGCACCCCGACATCGCCGACCTGGAGTTGATCACAACCCGAGAAGGGCTCGGGTCACCTCATGTTCGCCACCACGAACGGCGCGTGGCCGTGCAGGTAGTTGGTCCACCCGCCGGTCACCGGCGCGCCGGGGCTGAGCAGGTTGGTGGTGTCGGTGCCGACGTCGAGCTTCCACGCCGTCCAGGAGATGCCGTTCGCCTTCATCCAGTCGATCCAGGACTGCGCCTCCGGCAGGCACGCCCGGCCGTCGAGGCCGCCATCGGCGTGGCTGGCACCCCACTCCGTGACGAACAGCGCCAGGCCCGCGCGGATCGCGGCGTCGCCCTTGGCGCGCAGCGACGCCCCGTGGGTGCACGAGTAGAAGTGCAGTGTGTACATCAGGTTGGTGCCGGCGACCGGGCTGGCCGCCGCGGCATCCACGTCCTGCGACCAGGTCGGGGTGCCGAGCACGACGATGTTGTCCGGGTCGGCGGCGCGGATCGCGGACACCACCGCCTGGTGGTACGGCTTGATGACGCTGGTCCAGCTCACCTGCAACGGCTCGTTGTAGGGCTCCCAGATGACGTTGGGCAGGTTGCCGTAACGGCGAGCCAGGTCACCGAAGAACGCCACCGCCTGGGACTGGTTGTTCTGCGCCTCGTGTGCGTGCCAGTCGACGATCACGTACACCCCGGCGGTGACCGCGTTGTTGATGATGGTCTCCACCTGCGTACGTGCCTTGACGGGGTCACTGAGGTAAGCGCCCGCCGGCTCCACGCCCATGGCCGCGCGGATCACCTGGAGGTTCCAGTTGTCCCGCATCCAGGTCAGCGCGGAGAGGTTCTCGGCGTACGGGGCGGTTTCCCAGTTGAGCCACATGCTGCTGATACCGCGCAACTGGACCCGCGCGCCGTTCTTGTCGCACATGGCGGTGCCGCAGACCCGTAGCTGCCCGTACCGCTCGACCGGGGTGCCGGAGGTCGGCGGCACCGTCGGAGTGGGGGTCGGGGTGGTGGGGGTGGGGGTGGGCCTCGGCGTGGTGGGGGTGGGCGTCGGAGGCGGGCCGCCTGCGCAGGACGCGCCGTTCACCGTGCAGTTCGCCGGGGTGCCGGAGCCGTTGACGAGGAAGCCGAACGAGGTCGAGGCGCCGGCGGCGAGTGTCCCGTTCCAGGACACGTTGGTGAAGGTGTAGTGGCTGCCGGAGGTCGCCTGCTGCACGTTCCACGACTGGCTGACGCTCGAGGAGGACGGCAGGTCGAACTCGACCCGCCAGCTGGTGATCTGTGTGGAGGTGTTGTTGGTGACGGTTACCTGGCCCTGATAGCCACTGCCCCAGCTGTTCGTCACGGAGAACACGGCGGTCGCCGCGCTGGCCGGTGTGGCGACCATCGCCACCACAGCGGCGAGCAGGCCGGCGACGGCCATAGCCGTGACAAATCTCAGTTTGCGCATGCTGAACCCGCTTCGGTCGATCGATGGCGATGGACTGAGGCGGGGCGGCGCCTACGGTCGAGCCTATCGATCATCGCCTATTCGACTCAAGGTCGGGCGGCTGATTTCCCGCTGGCCGGGAGCTGCACCGGCCCTGGTGGGGGGGCGGGCGGCGTTCAGCGCGCCTTCATGAGGTCGACCAGCTGGTCCAGCGCCGCGCCCCAGCCATGGTGGAAGCCCATCTCCTCGTGCGACTTCTTCGCCGACGCGTCGGGGTGGATGGCGATGGCGGTGTACTTCGTGCCCGCGCCGTCCGGCTCGATCCGGACCACCGCGGTGAACAGAAAGCCGTCCTCGGCGATCTGCGGACGGAAGCCGGGTCCAAGGCCGGAGGTGAAGACCAGCGTCGAGCCCTCGTCGGCCACCAGGATGCAGCCGCTGCTCGGGAATTCCTCGCCCTCGGGCGAGCGCATGGTCGTGTCGAACCTGCCGCCGGGACGCAGGTCGATCTCGCAGGCGACGGTCGACCAGGGCTTCGGGCTGAACCACTGCACGATTAACTCAGGCGTGGTCCAGGCCCGCCAGACCAGCTCGGGCGCCACGTCGACGGTGCGCTCCAGGACGAGGTCGAGGTCGGGGTTCACGGTGTAGGCGATCATCGCTGTTGCTCCTTCAGGTCGTAGAGAAGCGAATCGAGTTGGTCGAGACGTCGGGTCCACCGCGTGCGCTGCGCGGCGAGCCAGGTGTCGAGGTGTTCGAGCGGCTGGGGCGCGAGCCGGTAGGTGCGCACCCGGCCCTTCTTCTCGGACGTCACCAGGCCGGCGTGTTCGAGGACGTGCAGATGCTGGGTGAAGGACGGCAGTGCCATGTCGAACGGACGAGCCAGGTCGCTGGTCGTGGCCGGCCCCTCGGTGAGGCGCTCGATGACCTGGCGGCGCGTGGGGTCGGACAACGCGTGGAGCACACGGTCGAGTGCGCCGTCCTCCCCACCCACATGCTTAGGCATGTGCCTAACTATGCCGGCACACGTCACTTAGGTCAAGGCCTAAGTGAAAGTTGGGGCGGTCAGACCGCCCCCGACGCCCTACCGACCCGGGTGACGCCCATCGGCTTGGAACAGAGAACGTCGGGCTGCGGCACATACCCCAGCGCCTGCCAGAACCTGAGTGCCGCCGTGTCCTTCGGCAGGACCAGCAGGTTGACCCGCGGACAACCCAACGCCGCGAACCGTCCCTCCAGGTCGGCGACGAGCAGGGTGGCAAGACCCCGTCGGCGGTACGCCGGATCGACGGCCAGGCGCAGGATCATCCCGCGTCGGCCGTCATAGGTGCCCAGCACCACCCCTGCGACAGCCTGGTCAACCTCGGCGACCAGGAACAACTGCGGGTCACGCGTCAGTTTCGCCGTCAGCTCGGCGCGGGGCAGCACGTCGCGACCCGTCGCCGTCCACAGTGCCGCGACGCGCTCGTAGTCCGGCCAACCGAACTCACGAACGCGAATCATGTCGTAGCCCCCTGCCAGTCGCGAGACGGCGAGAGTAGTCGACGCAGCCGACGCTACTGGGCCGGGACGCTGCGTCCGTGTCACCCGCGCCGGGACGCGAAGCGCATTCCGGTCGTAGCGTAGGACGCATGCGAACAACCACGCTGGGCAAAGCAGGTCCCGAGGTCGGCGTCATCGGCCTTGGCTGCATGGGCATGACTCATGGATACGACATCACCGGCCCCCGTGACGACGACACCTCGATCTCCGTCATCCGGCAGGCACTGGACCTGGGCGCGACGTTGATCGACACATCGGACGTGTACGGGCCGTACACGAACGAGGAACTGGTCGGCAGGGCCCTGGCCGGCGGTCACCGGGAACGGGCCGTTCTGGCGACGAAGGCCGGCCTGGTGGTCACCTCCCCCACCGGCGGTCCCGGCAACTCCCCGAAGATCGGCAACAACGGCCGCCCGGAGCACATCCGCACGGCGATCGACGACAGCCTGCGCCGCCTCGCCACCGACCACGTCGACCTCTACCAGCTGCATCGCGTCGACCCAGAGGTGCCCATCGAGGAGACCTGGGGTGCGATGGCGGAGGTCGTGGCGGCGGGCAAGGCACGACAGATTGGTCTGTCCGAGGTGACGGTGGCCCAGATCGAGCGGGCCCAGGCGGTCCACCCGGTGGCGGCGGTGCAGTCCGAGTTGTCGCTGTGGACCCGCGACCCGCTGGCCGAGGTGCTGCCGTACTGCGTGGCGCAGGGCATCGGCTTCCTGCCGTTCTCCCCGCTCGGTCGCGGTTTCCTCGCCGGCCGGTTCACCTCGTTCGACGACCTGCCCGCCGACGACTTCCGCCGCGGCCTGCCGCGTTTCCAGCAGGACGCGCTACGCGCCAACCTCGCCATCGTCGCCCGGGTCCGGGAGATCGCCGACCGGGCCGGGGTCAGCCCCGCGCAGGTCGCGCTCGCGTGGGCGGTCTCCCAGGGTGACCAGGTCATTCCAATCCCCGGCACCAAGACCCCGAAGTACCTGGTGGACAACTGCGCGGCCGGCGACGTCCGACTCAGCGCCGAGGACCTGACCGACCTCGACGCCCTGCCCGCACCCGAGGGCGGCCGATACTGACAGGCCGGCGGCCCGGCCTCACTCAGCCGGGCCGCCGGACCGCCACCGGCGGGCCGAACCTGACCCCGACACCGGGCGAGTAGAGCACGCTGGCCGGCGGCCCGACCGGTACCGGCAGCCCGGCGGCGGTGACCAACTCGTCGTCGAGGTGCAGAAGCTCGGCCCGGTGCAGCGGCCAGCGCGGATGCCAGTTCGGCAGGTGCAGCGTGCGGCCGTACGCCCGGGTGTGCAGCCCCCAGCGGGCGGTGACGAAGTGCTCGAGCGGGGTCGGTTCGGCGATCTGCTCCCCCACCCGCACCACCATCCGGCTCGCCGCACCCGCGGGCCCGGGCCAGCGACGCCGGCACCGGTAGGTGAGTCGGTCGCCGTCACGGTCCAACCGCATCGACGACCACAGGTACGGCAGCCGCAGCGTCGCGCGGGCGACCAGCACCGGCACCAGGCGGGACGCGTCGAGCGACCGGAACACCACAGCTCGCCGGCCGGTGTCGTCGACCGAGTAGAGCCGGACGTTGGTCTCCCAGAAGGTGCCGAAGTACGGCACCCCGGGGCCGCGGCCAAAGCCCAGCCCGACCATCCGGAAGCCGATCAGCCCGACGTAGCTGACACCGTCGACAGTGTCCGGACGAGTGCCGGCAGGCAGCAGCGGTGCGACGAGTTCCGGAGCGACGGCCCAGTGCAGGAAGGTGAGGTCCTCCCAGCGCTGCCGCAGGATCGCCCAGGGGAAGATCTGCCGGGGCGCGCAGTCGACCGGTTCGATGTCCACACACTCATCCTGCCTGAGGGGATCGGCAGTAGCGGTCTCAGGCGTGCGGACCGACGCTCACCGTGCCGACGGTCAGGGAGGTTCTACCTTCGAGGATCTGACCGACCCGCTCGACCTCCTCCTCCAACTCCTGCTGCCGACCGGCGTCGAGCGCCCGCAGCGGCTCGACAGTGACGTGGATGGCGCGGCCGGAGCGGCGTTGGTGCCACACTCCGGCGACCACCCCTTCGACCAGCAGCACCGGATAGTTGCCGGCCTGCCCACGAGCCAGCGCCCGTTCGGCGGCGGCGCCGGGATAGAGCCGTTCACGCGGGTGGCAGCCGACTGCGTACGCGTCGAAGTAGGGCAGTAACCGCAACCCCGACGGCCGGTCGTCCGGAAAGTCGGTGTCGCCGGCCGCCACCCACGCCGGAACGCCCTCCACCGTCACCTCGGTCAGCTCCAGTGAGCCGAACAGCCACGTCGCCCACCGCAGGGGCACCGACAGCCACTGGGCGAACTGCGCCGGGGTGGCCGGCCCGTACGCGTAGAGGTAGCGGCGGACGAGATCGGCCAGCGCGGCACGGCCGTCCATCGGCGTGAACCCGGGTAGCCAACGCGCCGGGCTGGTGTAGGTGATGGCGCGGCCCCGGTTCGGGCCGAAACAGATCACCCCGCCCCGGGTGGCCGCAGTCATCGCCGCGATCCAGCGGGGCCACCTGTCCTGGAACGCCTCCATGACCCGCTCGCCCGCCCACGGGCCGGTGCGGGCGACGACCTCCTCGGTCAGCTCGACGGTCGTCAACTCGGCCTCGGCCACCGCGTCAGCGATGGCGGCGAGGACCTGCTCGGTCTGCTCGGGGGTCAACAGGTCGCGGCTCTGCTCCCACGCCGGGGCCGGCAACGCGGACAGCGCGCCGATCCACATCGGCAGGTCGGCGGCGGCGAGCAGATGGACGGTCCCGCGCGGCCCGCGTGTCTTGACCAGGGTGCGATCCCTCCAGACCGCCTGGCGCACCAGAGCACGGGTGGCACCCGGGACCCGGAGCCCGACGGACAACTCGGCGGCGGAGGCGACCTGGGCGTGCGCGCCGCACATCGCGGACACCACGTCGGCGACGCCTTCGGCGTCCGGTGCCGCTTCCGCCTCGGATGACGCCGGTGCCGAGAGCCCGTGCCGAGCAAGACGCCGGGCGGATACCTGAGCCCAGGTCAGGTCGGTCATCGCAGGCCCGCGAAGAAGGCGCGGATGTCCGCCGCGTGTGCCAGCGGCTCGTCCATCGCCACGAAGTGGCTGCCCGGGTTGCCCTGCGGCCAGTGGACGATCTTGTTGTCTCGCTCCGCGAGGCGGCGCATCAGTGCGGACCCGCCGCCGTACACGCCGGACGGCACCCGCTGCTGGCCCCTGGGCCAGGCGAACCCGCCGTCATCGGCCAGTGTGAGGCGCTCGTACATGGGCCACGACGACGACCCCGACGTGCCGGTGAACCAGTAGAGGCTCACGTTCGTGAGCAGGTGGTCGCGGTCGATGGCCTGCTCCGGCGTCGGCACCGTCATGGTGAACTCCTTGAACTTGTGCATCATCCAGGCCAGCAGCCCGACCGGCGAGTCGTTCCAGGCGTACGAGAAGGTCTGCGGCGCGGCCCGCAGCAACGCGTGATGGTCCACGCCGCCGCTCATCCACTGCTGCATCTGCTCCCACTCGGCGCGTTCCGGCTCACTCATGCCCGGCACGTCGGCTGCGGTCGGGAAGCCGAAACCTCCGTCGATGTGCACGCCCACCACCTCCTCCGGTGCGACCGTCGCCACCGCCGGCGCGACGTACGCCCCGAGGTCGCCGCCCTGGGTGCCGTACCGGTGGTAGCCGAGGCCGGCCATCAGCTCGGTCCACATCCGGGCGAGCCGGTCGACAGTGAACCCGGCCGGGGGCGCCTGCGAGAAACCGTAGCCGGGCACCGACGGCACCACCACGTGGAACGCCTGCGCCGGGTCCGCGCCGTGGGCACGCGGGTCGGTCAGCGGGCCGATGAGCTCGGTGAACTCGACCATGGAGTTCGGCCAGCCGTGCGTGAGCAGCAACGGCAGCGCGTCCGGCTCGGGCGAGCGGACGTGCAGCAGGTGCACGTCCAGCCCGTCGATCTCGGTGACGAGTTGGGGGAACTCGTTCAGCCGGGCCTCGTGCGCCCGCCAGTCGTAACTGTTCGCCCAGTACGCGGCCAGCTCGCGGAGGTAGTCCACCGGCACCCCACGGTCCCAACCGGCGCCGGGCAACGAGCGGGGCCACCGGGTCCGGGCGAGGCGGTCGCGCAGGTCGTCGAGGTCCGACTGGGGGATGTCGATGCGGAATGGCGTCATGCGGGCCACGCTACGACCCATCTAGGTCAGGTTCTGGCACACATCGCTGGCATTCTGGAGCCATGTCCGACACCCCCGCCCGGCTGCTGGGCCTGCTGTCGCTGTTGCAGACCCCGCGTGAGTGGCCCGGCAGCGAACTCGCCACCCGGCTCGGCGTCAGCCTGCGCACCATCCGTCGCGACGTGGAACGACTGCGTGACCTCGGCTACCCGGTGCAGGCGACGATGGGCTCGGTCGGCGGATACCGCCTGGTCGCGGGCAAGGCGATGCCGCCGCTGTTACTCGACGACGAGGAAGCGGTGGCGATCGCGGTCGGTCTGCGTACCGCCGCCGGTCACTCGGTGGCCGGCATCGAGGAAGCGTCGGTACGGGCGCTGGCGAAACTGGAACAGGTCCTGCCGTCACGACTGCGCCAGCGGGTGCGCGTTCTGGGCGCTGCCACCGAACCCCTGCTCACCTGGGACCGCCCGACGGTTGATCCCGCGCACCTGACCGCCCTGGCCGTCGCCGTGACCAACCGGGAGCAACTGCGATTCACCTACCGCCGCCGCGACGGCGTGCACAGCGAACGGCTCGTCGAGCCGTACAAGCTGGTGTCGGCGGGCCGGCGCTGGTACCTGGTGGGTTACGACAACGACCGCGACGACTGGAGGATCTTCCGGGTCGACCGGATCAGCGACCAGCGGCCCACCCGGACGCGTGTCGCCGCCCGTCAACTGCCGGCACCTGACGCCGCGTCGTTCATGACGGAGAAGCTGCTTGAGCTGACGCCCGTCTACCGGGCGGTGGTGACACTGCACGCACCCGTCGAGCGGGTGGCCGAACCGCTCAGCGGTGCCGGGGTCGACCTGGAGCCGATCGACGCGAACTCGTGCCGGTTGCGTAGCGACGCGGACACCCTGGAATGGCTGGCGTGGCGCCTCCTGACCCTCGGTTGTGAGGTCGAGGTGCACGAGCCGCCTGAGCTGATCGCGTACCTGCGGCAGATCGGCACCCGGGCCACCCGCGCCGCCGGCCAACCAGTGGCGTAGGGCGGGCGCCCACCCGGGGCGACGGCACACCCGTCCGCCGTAGACCGACCTGATCAGCCCGCCCGACGACCCGGAGCACTGCCCGCCCGCGGCGCTGTGGTTGCAGGTACTGCGCGAGGGCCGGGTGCGCCAGCTCACCCTCTTCCACCCCGTCGCGGCGCGGGAGATCCGCCAGCCGGCGCTGATCTGAGAAGAACTTTCCCGTCCCAGCGAACTTTTTCCTCGACCCCCGCATCTGGTCCGCGTCATGCACCAGTTGCCGTGTCGGCACACGCCGCGCGGGTCTCGGATCGGGAGATAGTTCATGGGTCCCACAAACCACGACGTCAGCGCCCTCGCACCGGGTGCCCACACGTTCACCGTCGACGACGTTCGGCAGGTCTACCACGTCGCCGGCACCGGCCCGGTGTGCGTGGCGCACTCCGGCGGCCCCGGCATCGAGTGGGCCTACCTGCGGACGCCCAGCCTCGAAGAGCACTTCACGATGGTGTACGTCGAGCCGGTCGGCACGGGCGCCTCGGGGCGGCTCGGCAGCCCCGACGACTACCGTCTCGACACGTACGTCCGGTTCCTCGACGCCGTCGTCGCGCATCTCGGGGAGCCCCGGGTGTACTTCCTCGGGCACTCGCACGGCGGTTTCGTCGTCCAGCGGTACGCGCTGACGCACCCGGACCGGGTCGCCGGTCTCGCCCTGTACGACACCTCGCCCGTCACCGGCGCCGAGTTCTGGGCCGAGGCGATGGCCGGTCTCGCCGCCTACCCGCAGCGGCACCCGGACCGGCCGGAGGCGGCGGTGGTCCCGGCGGCCTTCGGGCAGATCGGCGCTGCCACCGACGACGAGACGTTGAGCGCGGCACTGCGGGCGGCCGTGCCGGTCTACTTCGCGGACTTCTGGGGCCGCCAGGACGAGTTCGCCCCGTTCCAGGCCGCTGTGCGGATCTGGTCGGCGCCAGCGGGCGCGCAGGACCCCACGCCCTTCGACGTGCGGGACGACCTGGGTGAGATCAGCGCACCCGTCGTGGTGATCGTGGGGGCGTACGACTTCATCTGCGGCCCTCGCCGGGCCGAGCAGTTGCACGCGGGGCTCAAGGATTCCCGCCTGGTGCTGCTGGAGCAGAGCGGGCACTTCGGGCACATCGAGCAGCCGGTGGAGTTCACCCAGGCCGTGGTGGAGCTGCTGCGGCGCTGATCCTCGCCGCACGACGCGCCCCGAGGTCCGTCCGTCACACCGGGCAGGCCTCAAGATGCGGCGGCGTTGAACAGCCATAGGCTGGGTCCATCGCTACACCGTGACGAAGAGGAGACCACCGTGAGCCAGACCGAGCGGATGGATTCCGTTGACGAGTGGAACGTGGCAGAGGACGACGGAGTTCTGGACGCCTCCGACACCCTGGACGACGACCGGGTCGGCGACCCCCTCGACACCGGCATCATCGCCGAGGACCACTGGACGGCGGCGAACCGGTTCGGCACCACGCCCGCCGAGCAGCGGGCGGGCGAGTCTGTGGAGCAGTACCTCGCCCAGGAGGTACCGGACGTCGACCCGTACGCCGAGGGCGGCGACGACGAGGACGAGCTGACCCGCCGGGGGTACGAGCGGGAGGCCCGCGCGGGCCGTCTCGTCGCCTACGACGAGGGCGTCCGCGAGGACGAGGAAGCCGAGTCGGTGGCGTGGGACGCCGGAATCGACGCGGGTGCCGCCAGCGCGGAGGAAGCCGCGATGCACGTGGTCGAGGACCCCGACGGGCCCGGCGACGGCCCGTTGCGCTGACGCCGTACCCGCCGCGCTCAGCACCGCACCGGGTGCTGAGCGCGGCGGTGTCGGTCAGTGGATGACGACGGGCGTCTTGACCTGCTCGCCCTGCGGGTCGTCGAGCTGCGCCGGCTGACGCCGACGCGGCAGCAGCGCGGCCGGGATGAACGTGAGCAGGACCAGCGCGAACGCGACCCAGAACGTGGTCGCGAACGACTTGGCGGCGAAGTCGAGCCCGCGCTCGATGATCGACGGGTCCACCGGCATCTGCTGGAGCAGCTCTGGCCGCTGCTGGGCGGCGATGGCCAGCCCGGCCTCGGTGACCGGCTTACCGCTGGGGTCGACCATGCCGGGGATCGGCCGGGAGCCGTTCAGCTCGTTGGTGAGGATCACCGACATCACGGCGGCGCCGACCGACCCGCCGATCTGTTGGAGGATGTTGACCAACGTCGAGCCGCGCGCCACCTCCTGGGCCTGCAACGTCCGCAGCGCCGACGTCATGATCGGCATCATCGTGCCGCCCATGCCCAGGCCCATCACGAACAGCGACCCACCGAGCAGCCAGTACGAGGTCTGCGGGTCGACCTGGGTGAAGCCGAAGAACCCGATGACGATGAGGGCCAGCGCGAACGGGACGGTGCGGCCGATCGGCACCCGGTCGGCCAGCGTGCCGGCGATCGGCATGGTCATCATCGCGCCGATGCCCTGCGGGGCCATCAGCAGACCGGCGGCCAGCGTCGTCTCACCGCGCACCTGCAGGAAGTAGCTCGGGAACAGCAGGCCGGCGCCCATGAACGCGATGATGAACACGAACAGGGTCACCGAGGCGATGGTCAGACTGCGGTTGCGGAACAGCCGCAGGTCGAGCAGTGGATGCCGGGGCTTGAACGAGTAGAGAACGAACGCCACCACCAGCGCGCCGCCGACCAGCATCGGGGCCCATACCTTGGCCTCGGAGAAGGTGCCCGCCTCCGGCAGCGACGAGACGCCGTAGAGGAACAGGGCGAGGCCCGGCGAGAGCATGATCATGCCGATGAAGTCGAACGACTGGGACGGCTCGGGAGCGTCCTTCGGGAGCGCCATCTGCGCGTAGATCAGCGCGACGACGCCGATCGGCAGGTTGATCAGGAAGATCCAGTGCCAGCTCGCGACGTCGATCAGCCAACCACCGAGGATCGGGCCGCCGATCGGCCCGAGCAGCATCGGGATGCCGAGGACGGCCATCAACCGGCCGATCCGGTGCGGGCCGGCCGCCCGGGTCATGATGGTCATGCCCAGCGGCATGAGCATGCCGCCGCCGAGACCCTGCAGGACGCGGTAGCCGATCAGCTCACCGATCGTGTCGGCCGTGGCGCAGAGCCCCGACCCGATCGTGAACAGGGCCAGCGCCACCATGTAGAGCCGTTTGGTGCCGAACCGGTCTGCCGCCCACCCGCTGAGCGGGATCACGGTGGCGAGCGCGAGGGTGTAACCGGTCATCGTCCACGCGACGCGCGCGTAGCTCGCGTCGAACTCACTCTGGAAGGTGGGCAGCGCCACGCTGACCACCGTGACGTCGAGGATCGACATGATCGCGCCAAGGACGACGACGCCGGCCACCTTGAGCACCGCGGCGTCGAGTTTGTCCGACGTCGCGACGGATTGCTGTGTCACAGACTCTCCTGAAGTCGATTGAGCCGGCCATGGTGGGCGGTGGCGGCGATGCCGCGCCGACCAGGCGCGGGGCGCGACGTACCGAGGCAACGAAGCGCGGAGGCAGACTATCCGCCAGGTGTGACGATTCGCCGCCGAATTTCGTGACCACCCGGCGGCGCATCCGAACGGCCGTCCGATTACAACCGGACGTCGGGGTGTCGATCAGGCGGTGACCACCGGCACGGCGGCGGTCAGCGCCCAGTCGTGCCCGATGTCGGCGGCGGCGCGCAGCAACCTCGGAAGGTGCTCTTCCCGCAGGGTCTCCAACGAGGTCTCGGCCGCGTGCACGGTCACGTTGATCGCGGCGACGACCCGGCCGTCGCCGTCGCGTACGCCGGTGGCGACGGACCGGATTCCCGGGGCCAGGTCCTGGTCGGCGAGCGCCCAGCCCTTCGCCCGGACCTCACGCAGCGCGGCGTCCAGGTCGCCCGGCGAGGGCTGCAAGCGCGGCGTGATGCCGGAGCGGGTCGGCTCGGCGAGCACGGCGGCCAGGGTCTGCGGGGGCAGCGCCGCGAGCAGCACCTTGCCCATCGACGTCGCGGGGGCCGGGAATCGGGTGCCGATGGTGACGGCGAGCGTGACGATCTTCGGGACGGCCACGCGGGCGACGTAGACGATGTCGCTGCCGTCGAGCTGGGCCATCGAGGTCGACTCGTTGGTCTGCGCGACCAGCTTCTCCATGTGCGGACGGGCCACGTCCCACATGTTCAGCGCGTTGACGTACGCCATCCCCAGTTCCAGGACGCGCGGGGTGAGGGTGTGTCCACGGCCGACCGCGCGGACGTAGCCCAGCGCCTCGAGCGTGATGAGGATGCGCCGGACCGTGGGTCGGGCGAGGCCGGTGGCGGCGGCGATCTCGCTGAGCGTCATCGACGGGCAGGCCGGACGGAAGGAGCGCAGGACGTCGAGACCACGGGCGAGAGCCTCGATGAAGTCGGGTCCGGCGCCCCTTCCGGTGTCACTCATGTCCTAATGCTTCCACTGCGCCGAGCCGGCGTCCCACTCGGTGTACTGGTACGGGTTCTCCAGGATCGCGGTCTCGGGGATGTCCGGGTCCATGCCCCGCTGCCACGCCTCCTCCCCCATCGCCTCGCGAAGGTGGTCGATGGTGGAGACCACCCTGGCCCGCGCGGCGGCGAGGTCGACGCCGACGAGGCGGCCGTCCTGCTTGACGACCCGGCCGCCCACCAGCACGGTGTGCACGTCGCCACGCTGAGCCTGGAAGACGACGTGACCGTGCGGGTTCAGGATCGGGAACATCACCGGCGAGGCGTCGTTCTTGATCAGGACGACGTCGGCCTGCCGGCCGGGGGTGAGGGCGCCGATCGTGGAGTCCATGCCGAGCGCACGCGCGCCACCTCGGGTGGCCCACTCGACGACCTGCTCGGCGCGCAGGTGGCAGTGGGTGATGGTCTCCTGCTTGGCGTGCGCCTCCAGGTGCTCCCGGGAGCGGTCCGCGCCGAGCGTGCTCCGCATCGCCGAGAAGAGGTCACCGCTCCACCACACGCTGGTGTCCATCGACAGCGACACGGGAATGTCGTGGTGGCGCAGCTGCCAGGTGGGCGGGTAGCCCTGCCCGGCGCTCTGCTCGCTCTCGGTCGAGACGGAGACGGACCCGCCGGTCGCGGCGATCCGGTTGTACGAGTCGTGGGTGAGCGTCGCCGCGTGCACGTAGACGGTCGAGGGGTTCATGAACCCGTTCTCGTGCATCAGCCGGATGCCGTCGTCGTTGGTGGCGCCCCAGACGCCGGCGTGCGTGGTCACCGCGGCGCCCAACTCCCGGGCCACCTCGAAGGCGGCCCGCTCCGGGAAGGCGGGATCGCCGGTGACGTCGAACGCCATCTGGAAGCCGGCCAGCTTGCCACCGTCGATGCGGCGGCGATGGAAGTCGCGGAACTCCGGCGAGGTGGCCCACTCCCAGGGGCCCTGCTGGATGTTGCCGTAGGCGAGCACGAACCGTCCGTCGACCGCCTCCAGGGCGTCGACGGCGGCGTCGGCGTGCTCGGGCGTCTGCAGCCCGTGCGACCAGTCGACGGTGGTGGTGACACCCGCGTCGATCGCCTCGATCGCGCCGAGCAGGTTGCCGGCGTAGACGTCCTCGGGCCGGAACAGCTTGCCGGACTCGAGGTAGTACCAGACGAAGTACTGCGTGAGGGTCCAGTCGGCGCCGTACCCGCGCATGGCCGTCTGCCACATGTGCCGGTGGGTGTCGACCATGCCCGGCATGAGGATGCCGTCGGTGGCATCGATCTCCAGGGCGTCGTCGGGTGCGGTGAGGCCGACACCGACCTCCGCGATCCGGTCGCCGACGACCAGCACGTCGGCGCCGGGCAGCACCGTGTGCGCGTCGTCCATGGTGAGAACCAGGCCGTTACGGAAGACCACCGGCCGGTCGGTTGCGCTCATCGCCACCCATTCCTTTCCGGGTACGAGGGATCCGGACCGTTGTCCGCTGTGCGGCCAGCCCGAGTGGCGCAAGTGTGGTCCCGGTCACGATTGGTGTCAAGGGCATGGTTCCGCACGCTGAACCAGTCGTTGACAGGCACTGCGAGGTGACGCAAGCTGTTCGGGCGGACAGGTGTCCGCAGAACGGGCGGAAACATGGTGCAGCATTCGACGGGGCCGTTGGCCGGCCTGCTCGTCGCGGACTTCTCCCGCATCCTCGCCGGGCCGTACGCGACGATGCTCCTGGCAGACCTGGGCGCACAGGTGATCAAAGTGGAGAGCCCCGGTGGCGACGACACCCGCACCTGGATGCCGCCCACCCGCGACGGCGTCTCGACGTACTACCTCGGCATCAACCGCAACAAGCGGTCGGTCGCCCTGGACCTCAAGAAGCCCGACGACCTGGCCGCCGCGCAGGAGCTGGCCCGCCGCGCCGACGTGATGATCGAGAACTTCCGGCCCGGTGGCCTCGCCCGGTTCGGCCTCGACTACGACAGCGTCACCGCGAGCAACGAGAAGATCGTGTACGCGAGCATCAGCGGTTTCGGCACGGGCGCCGGCAAGGACTTTCCCGGCTACGACCTGATGGTGCAGGCGATCTCCGGCCTGATGAGCCTCACCGGCGACCCGGACGGTTCGCCGTACCGGGCCGGGATCTCCGTCTTCGACGTGATGGCCGGGCTGCACGCGAGCATCGGCATCCTCGCCGCGCTGCACCACCGTGGAGAGACCGGGCGGGGTCAGCACGTCGAGGTCAACCTGCTCAGCTCGGCGCTGTCCGGGCTGGTCAACCACTCCAGCGGCTACGTCGCCGGCGGCACCGTCCCGTTCCGGATGGGCAACGCGCACCCCAGCCTCTTCCCGTACGAGCCACTGCCCACCGCCGACGGCGAGCTGATCGTCATCGCCGGCAACGACGGGCAGTTCCGCAAGCTCTGCCAGGTGCTCGACCTGCCCGGCCTGCCCGACGACCCACGCTTCGGCCGCAACCAGGACCGCACCGCCAACCGCGAGGAGTTGCGACCCCTGCTGGTCGAACGACTCGCCAAGCGGACCAAGGACGAGTGGTTCCGGGACCTGCTCGCCGCGGGCGTCCCGTGCGCGCCGATCAACACCATCGACGGCGGTGTGGCACTCGCGCAGGAGCTGGGGCTCGACCCGGTCGTCGCCGTCGGCGACGTGCCCGGTGTCCGCAACCCCATCACCTTCTCCGACACCCCGGCCCGGTACGAGCTGCCGCCGCCCGGGCTCGACGAACACGGCGAGGAGATCCGCGCGTGGCTGAAGAGCTGAGCTTCCCGACCGGGATCGGCACGTCCGACCCGACGACCATCTCGCTGCTCGGGCAGGACCTGGCCGGCGACCTCATGGGCAAGGTCGGCTTCGGCGAGCTGGCGTACTGGCTGGTCGCCGGCCGCCGTCCCACCCCCGGTGAGGTACGGGTCTTCGAGGCGGTGCTGGTGGCGCTCGCCGACCACGGTTTCACCCCGACGGCGATCGCGGCCCGGCTGACGTACCTGTCAGCGCCCGAGTCGTTGCAGGGCGCGCTCGCCGCGGGCCTGCTCGGCGGTGGTTCCCGCTTCCTCGGCGTCACCGAGGACTGTGGACGGTTCCTCGCCGACACGCTCGCGCAGGCCGGCGAGGTGACCGACTACGACGCGGTGGCGCTCGACGCGGTCACCCGGGCCAAGCAGGAGCGCCGGCTGGTCCCCGGGCTCGGGCACCCCGTGCACAAGGAGCAGGACCCGCGCACCCCCGTGCTGATCCGGATCGCCACCGAGGAGGGCCTGCACGGGCCGCACCTGCGGCTGTTCGAGGCGATCGGGCGGGTGCACCCGCAGGTGCTCGGCCGGACCCTGCCGCTCAACGGCGCCGGGGTCTGCGGCGCGGCGCTCGCCGACCTCGGGCTTCCCGTCGAGATGCTGCGCGGTTTCGCCCTGCTGGCCCGCGCGGCGGGGCTGCTCGGGCACCTCGCCGAGGAGCGGCGGCGGCCGCTCGGCATGGACATCTACCGCACCGTGGACCGCAACGCCGTCTACGAGCCCTGAGACCCCCTCTGCTGCAGCGAAAGGAGCGGAATGGCTACCGTCGTCGCGGTCATCGCCTCCACCCATCACCCCTTCTACTACCGGGCCAGCACGGCCACCGGCGAGGATCGACCACCGTTCGCCGACGAGTGGACCCGCAAGATCCTGGCCTTCCGCGAGACGTTGACGCGGGCCAGGCCCGACGTGCTGGTGATGGTCGGCTCCGACCACTTCCACCAGCTCTGGCTGGACAACATGCCGCAGTTCCTGGTCGGCAAGGCGCCCAGCTACGACGCCAACTGGTACAACGAGGAGCGCGAGTTCGGGCTGCCCCGGATGCTGCTCAAGGGCCAGGAGGACCTGTCCGGGCACATCCTGCGAGCCGGGCTCGACTCCGGGTTCGACCTCGCGTTCAGCAACGAGCTGCGAATCGACCACAGCATCACCTGCCCGATCATCACGCTGCGGCCCGAGGCCGACCTGCCGATCGTGCCGATCTACACGAACATCTTCGCGCCGCCCCTGCCGCAGCCGAAGCGCTTCGTCCAGCTCGGCGAGGCCATCCGCGAGATCGTCGAGTCCTGGCCGTCGCACCTGCGGGTGGCCGTCATCGGCACCGGCCACCTCTCCCTGGAGCTGGGCGGCCCCCGGCAGTTCGGTCCGCACGGCCCGGACCCGGAGTTCGACCAGCGCGCCGTCGAGTGGATCGCCAACGGCGACCTGGACGGGTGCCTGCGCGAGGTCACGTTGGACAGCCTGCACTCCCCGGGCAATGCCACCCACGGCTTCATGGACTTCATGCTCATGATGGGTGTGGCCGGGGCCGGCGTGAAGGCCGACTACGTCGACACCTTCGATCTGTTCCACACCATGGAGGCGTACTTCACCTGGTACCCGAACGGAGCGCCGGCGGCATGAGCAAATACCTGCTGAACAAGTTCCTCTTCATGGTCGACCGGGACCCCGAGCTGGTCGAGCGCTATCGGAGCGACCCGCGCGAGCTGGTCACCTGGTGGGAGGCCGAGTGCGCCAACACGGTGCTGAACTGCCACACCGGCGAGGCGAGCACCTGGCTGCGCTTCGACGAGGTGGAGCGTGAGGCGCTGGCCACCCACGACCACGTGAAGCTGTTCGAGTTGGGGGCGCACCCGTTCCTCACCCTGACCCTCTTCATCGCCCTCTTCGAACGGGACAACACCGAGCCGCTGGAGTACCAGAAGTCCTACGGCGCCCGGCTGGCCCACTTCGCGCTGCCCTACCCGGACATCGCGACGTGATCCGCGCGGCCCTGCTCAACGCCTGCGGCACCCCACCGACGATTGCCGAGCGGCCGGCCCCCGTACCGGTCGACGGCGAGGCGGCGGTCACCGTCGAGGCCGTGCCGATCACCCCGCTGGACGTGCTCTGTGCCAGCGGCACCAGCTACTTCGGCACGCCGACCACCCCGTACGTGCCGGGCGTGCAGGGTGTCGGCCGCCTTGCCGATGGCGCACCCGTGTGGTTCGGCACCTCGGCCGGGATGAGGCCGGGCGTCGACGGCAGCATGGCGACCACGGTCGCGGTGCCTGCCGTCGACGTGGTGGCGCTGCCGCCCGGCGTACCCCTGACCCTGCTCGCGGCCCTGGGCCTCTCCGCGGTCGCCGCGCACGCGGCCCTGACCCACGACGGCGGTCTGGGCGTCGGCGAGCAGGTCATCGTGCTCGGCGCCGGCGGTGTGGTCGGCCAGGCGGCAGTCCAGCTGGCTCTGCTCGGCGGGGCCCGCCGGGTCATCGCGGTGGCCCGCTCGGCCTCCGCGCGGGCCCGCGCGGAGGAGCTCGGCGCCGCCGTCGCCATCCCGCTGCTCCCCGACGACGACGTCGCGTCCATGGCCGACCGGCTGCGCCACGTCGCCGACGGCCCGGTCGACCTCGTCCTCGACCCGGTCTTCGGTGTTCCGGCCGCGGCGGCGCTGCGGGTGCTGCGTCCGGGTGGCCGCCTGGTCAACCTGGGCAGTGCCGGCGGCGCGACCGCGCCCATCGAGTCCGCCGTGCTGCGCAGCGGCTCGCTGCGGATGATTGGCTACACCAACAACGGGTTGTCGACCGAGCAGCGGGCGGCGGCGCTGACTGTGGTGGCCGAGCACGCGGCGGCGGGCCGGCTCACCGTCGACCACGAGATCGTGCCGTTCGACTCGGTCGCGGATGCCTGGGCCCGGCAGGACGCCGGCACCGCCTCCGGCCGTATCGTCCTCGCCCTCTGAGGCGGACCTGGCCCGGCCAGGATCCGGGCGTCGACCCGCTAGGCGGAACACTGCGGCCCGGCACGCGTGTTGCATTCAACGTGCCGGTCCACCGCCGGCGTCCGCCGATCGGAGGCACCGTGGACCGCGCCCAACTGGCCAGCTTCCTGCGTACGCGACGGGAGGCGCTCCAGCCTGAGGACGTGGGGCTGCCCCGGGGTCAGCGCCGGCGTACCGAAGGGTTGCGGCGCGAGGAAGTCGCCGCGTTGAGCGGTATGTCCACCGACTACTACAGCCGGCTGGAGCAGCAGCGGGGGCCGCACCCCTCCGAGCAGATGCTCGCCGCCCTGGCCCGGGGCCTGCGGCTCTCCCTGACCGAACGGGACCACCTGTTCCAGCTCGCCGGGCACGCCGTCCCGCACCGTACGGTCCGGGCCGATCACGTCAACCCGGGAATGATGCGCATCCTCGACCGGCTGCACGACACTCCCGCCCAGGTGGTGAACCACCTCGGCGAAACCCTGGCGCAGACCGCACCGGCCATCGCCCTGCTCGGCGACGAGACCCGGCACACCGGGCTGGCGCGCAGCGCACACCACCGCTGGTTCACCGACACGCAGGCGCGGCAGTTGCACCCGGCGGAGGACCACCAGACGCAGAGCCGGCTCCTCGTGGCGCACCTGCACGCGTCGTACACCCGCGACGGCCGGGGCTCGCGGGCCGCGACGATCGTCGATTCGCTGCTGGCCACGAGCCCGGAGTTCGCGCAGTTTTGGCGGGAGCACCCGGTGCCGGGCGGCTACTGCCCGTCGAAGCACTTCATCCACCCCGAGGTGGGGCCGCTGGAGCTGCACTGCCAGACCCTGGTGGATCCCGACCAGTCCCAGACGTTGCTGGTCTTCACCGCCGTACCCGGGTCGGAGAGCGACGAGAAGCTGCGGCTGCTCTCCGTCATCGGCGCCCAGACCGTAAGGCCGGGAATCGGGCCGGGCTGACGCCCAGGTACCGCCGGAAGTGGCGGGTCAGGTGCGCCTGGTCGAAGAAACCGGCCTCGGCGGCGGCCTCGGCGGGGCGCTGCCCGGCCAGGAGTAGGCGGCGCGCGAGCTCGACCCGGCGACCGGTCAGGTACGCGTGTGGGGGCACTCCGTGCACGTGGGTGAACGCCCGGACCAGGTGGGTCGGGTGGGCGTGCAGCACCTCGGCGGCCTCCCTCAGGGTGATGCCCTCGATGGTCCGGGCGTCCAGCAGCTCACGTAGTCGGACCGCGAGGCCGCATACGACCGGTTGGACGCTGACCGGGGCACGCTGCCGCAACTGCTGGCGAAGCCGGTCCAGGATGAGCGCGAGCCGACTCTCGGCCTCGAACTCGTCTCCGGGTGCGGCGAGCACCTGGTGCAGGTGGTGGATCCGGTCCCGCAGGTGCGGATCGGCCACGTCCGGCTCGTCGACCGCCCGACCGACCAGCTCGGCACCGAGCGCCGAGGTGTCGAGGTACAGGACCCGCTTGCGGAAGCCGTCCGGTGTGGCGGAGCGGCCGTCGTGCGGCACGTACGGCGGCAGCAGGGTGACCGACGTGCGCAGCGCGCCGTGCCGGTGCCGGTCAAGGTCGAAGCGGACCGCGCCGTCGTCGACGATCAACAACGTCCACACGTCGTGGATGTGCCGGGGGTAGGCGTGATCCACAAAGTGGGCGTGGAAGACCTCGGCGACCCCACTTACCGCGGGTCGCCACGCGCTGACGTGCGAGCCCGTCGGGCGGGTGGCCACGCTAAGAACGTACAAGACCGGTCGGCGGCGGGCGAGCAGGCTCGATGCCATGACCGAACCGATCCGATTTTCCACCAAGATCGCCGTGCTGCTCCGCAACGACCTGGCGAGCTGGCAGCGCCTGAACGTCACCGCCTTCCTGGTCAGCGGCATCGCGAACGCCGAGCCGGAACTGCTCGGCGAGGAGTACCGCGATGCGGACGGCACCCGTTACCTGCCGATGTTCGGCCAGCCGGTGCTGGTCTTCGCCGGCGATCGGGCGGCACTGGTCGGCGCGCACTCGCGCGCACTCACCCGCGGGTTGCGTCTGTCGATCTTCACGTCTGAGCTGTTCGCCACCGGCAACGACCGGGACAACCGCGCAGCCGTGCAGGCGGTCGGTCGGGAAAAGCTCGACCTGGTGGGCCTGGCGCTGCACGCCCCACGAAACGTGGTGGACAAGGTGTTCAAGGGCACGACCATGCACCCCTGACCACGTCGGTGCCCCTCGGCACGCCAACAACCCCAACTGACCGCGGCCCCAGCGGGTCGGCGCCGAGACACTCGGCGCCCGCCCCCCCCACCGGGGAGCCCAACGGCCCCCCCACCACCCCCCCGCCCGCACCAGAGGGCCCCCCCCGCCGGACGGCCCCCCCCCACC